>CADEGZ010000008.1 GCA_902827015.1 uncultured Pseudomonadota bacterium | reverse complement strand
TATCTAATGAAGAAGTTGCTTCATCTAATATGAGTACCGAAGGATCGTGATACAATGCCCGAGCAATACCAATACATTGCCTCTGCCCGCCTGATAATTGCACGCCTCGCTCTCCTACAACGGTATTAAGACCATCTGGTAAAGATCCAAGGAAACTTTCTACATTTGAGAGCTTTATTGCCTTAAACAAGGCTACTTCATCAAGTTCGTTTTTTGGTATTCCTAAGGCAATATTATACAAGATTGTATCATCACACAAATAAATGTTTTGAGGAACATAACCAATCCTTTTTTGCCAAACAATTAACCTTTTTGAAAGCTCTTCGCCGTCTAGTAATATCTTCCCACTATTGGGTGAAAGCAACCCCAAAATAATATCAACTAAGGTGCTTTTGCCAGAACCAGATTCGCCTACTAAACCAATCGATTCCCCCCAATGAATGGCTAAATTGATTTCTCTGATAGCTGCTTCTTCACGGCCTGGATATACAAAACTTACTTGCTTTAAAATTAATCCGCTTTGCTCTTCTGGCAAATAATCGTCACTAGATACCTCTTGCTTAAATTTGAATTTATCATTTGCGTGTATACTATTTTTCAAGGCTTCTACAGCAGGTATATTCGTGCGAACTATTTGTAGCATTGCCAATATTCTATTTACAGATGGAATTAAACGAACAAAAGAAACACCCACCACACCCAATAACGCAAGATGTTTCGCAGAACCCCCCTCCTGAAACTTAAAAATAAAAATACAAAATAATAAAGCGGCTATAGAGAAAACGATTTCCAAAAAATATCGTGGTAAAAAATGAGTAAATTTTTGAATTACTTCCACTTGAAATAATTGCTCACGAAGTTTACAAAAATCTTTAAATACATTTTCTTCACGCCCTAAAACCCGTAGATCTTTAATCACCAAAAAAGTTTGCACAATATTTTTCCAAGCTTTACTTGTTGCTTCAAGATAGACTTCACCACTCCTAGTAACTTTTCTTTTAAAATAGGACTGAAACATCCAAGCCATGGACCCTAAAAACAAACTAATACTGAGCATGGTTATTGGCGAAAATAAGACAAGCATTGCAATAATGCCAGTGATCATTACAAATTCTGTCGCTATGATAAGTACCCCACCTAGAAACGTACTGCACGCTGCACTTACTACGTTCATAATATTTCGAGCCATATCTACCGAATTGCTAGACAAACAAACCAAGTATGGCATGGACATATATTGCTTCATTCAACGCGTAGACAAATTCAAGTCAGCTTTGGCAAGAAATGTTACTTGCCACCTTATTAAGAAAATGGATAAAATGTTTGTTAATATAAACAACCCAAAAACAAAAGATGATATCATTATAACCAAATGATGATCTGAATTTACTTTTATCCAAGGCACTAAAGCTTTAAAATAATTTAAATATGTTACGTTTCCTTTACCTACAATACTTTGAATTAACGGGAAAATTAGACTAATTCCAAAAATTTCTAAGCAACTCAACAATAATATGATTAAAAAAGCTAAAGGAACCCGCGTGCGAGTTTTCGCATCAATGATGCTATAAATAACCTTTAAGCTTTTGAACATAAAAACTCCAACTAATAACGCAAGTCCCTTATACCTTGCCACATCTTACATTCACTCCCTTGAGTAATTTCCCCCTGACTAATTTTAAACACACGACTTATCCATCTATCCCCCGTTCTAGTAAGCGATTTTGGAGTAACAACTATTGCAAATTCCCCTGATAATACTTCTGGGATTTTCAAATAAGTGCCGTTACCACTTGAATAAGCACGCGCAATTTCTTGTGAAGATAAATAACAACCATAATTTGATCTATAAGTATTATACAATTGTATCAATGAACTGCTTTCTTCAACGTTGTTCTGTTGTTTATATTTATATTGCACCCTAAGCGTATTTACATCTCCTTTCTTATAAAACGATATATCCATTTTTTCTGCTTTATCTTCACTTAACTTTTCTAAGTACGGCGGAAAATCCCAACCTATTTGAACAATTGCCCACATATTCAAATTAGTTTTATCGCGTTGAATTAGTTTATGGCCTAATTCATTTTTTTCCAAAAATAAAGCTTGTCGTACAATATGATAACCAGAGCACTCAGCAATTTCTGTATTCGGATTTTTATACCGATGCAGTGCAGTAACAAGATTTTGGTGGACAAAACACACAAACAAATCTGGACGCGAGTAAAGAGGGTTAACTTTTCGATCTGCAAACCATAGATATTCGGGCTTAGAAAAAAAATATCCTCTATCTCCAAATTCTAACTTAGTAGAGGCAATATTATGATCATGAAAAGCCCACCCATTCATTTGAATGGCAAAGGGTAGAGAATAAGTATTTGAGACTGAAGACTTCCCTTGAAACATTTCTAATTTAAATAACTTTACAAAATTAAACACATTGGGAGGTAATAAGTGAATATATTGATATTGAATGAAAAACCAATGAAAAATTATCAAGAAAAATATGCTCGTACACACAATTGCTGATAATATTCTAAAAGGAAAACGGTTGATCATTTGGCTAATCTTCTAAAAATAAAAGATGCTTCAACTGGCCAATATATATAAGCTGTTCGAACGAAATTTTTGGTTAACATTAAAAGTGTGTATAAAGCAACAGAAACTAATACGTTTATGATAAAAACATGAAATGGAGCATAGCGAGTAAGATAGCCCGAAAAAAGATAACCGGGTGACAACCAATAAATGATAGTATAAGCCATGAACCCACATAGCAAATAATATCCTACGCCTAACAATTTTCCTTTATCACTATCTCCAAACAGATCCTTTTCCTTCTGAGATAAAATCAGTATGGAAACACTACAAATAAGCGCTATTGTGATAAAACCCCAGGTAAAAAAAGAATAAGGTAAAGAAAGCGCATTTAACCAAAGCTCCCTTAGGGAGGGGTCGTATAAAAAATCCTGTATATACACTAAAGAAGAAATACTCATTATAAATAATGTGCAGCAAAGAACTCGATTCAAAACAAAAATTGTGCTGCCCTTTTGTGGCATCATCGATAATTTACTTGTCATTACTACAAACCAACTTAATAAATAAGATATTACTAGGAAAAGAGGAAAGAAGAGTATAATATCTAGCCATTTGGGTACCGGAAAATAATACCGAGAAAATATTGCTAAAAAAACAAATAAGGGGGATATTAATAACCATAAAACTCTTTTTTGATCTATATACGTAGAGTATTGGATCCATAACAATATACTAATGAGCAGTGTAAACGAAATTAAAAAGCTTGCAATAAAATTCACGCTATGGTTCAAAGAGACTACCAATAGTGTTAATGCAAAAATCACCCCAAATAATCCAATTGCCTTATACTGCTTATCCTTTGATAAAGAAGTTCCAAGATTAAACAACCAAAAAAAGCATAAAATAAACACCACCACACTAAATAGTGAGGAATAAATTTGAAAACCGTATTGAAAAAAACTTTTTACAAAAGTAGTTATATTTTTATAACAGGAACCGTCTTGCATATTATAGAAAAATAAAATATTACGATCATTATAAAATTCTGACAGTATATTCCGAAGAGCTTTCGGATCTGATGTTAAATTTCTGGCTATAAAAGTTAAATTTAAGTCTTTGATAAGATCCGCCCACCCCATAAAAGCAACTAATTGTGTAATAAGAACGCCCAAACCAATCATAAGACCGCTGAATTGACAAACAACATACAAAGCTACTTTCTTTAATTGACGGAAATATAAAAAAATAGCGTATAAGCCTGCCCAGATGGATACAAACGTCGCAAAAACTAATTCCCAGTAAAACAAACAGGCATAATTCAAAATGGTTAGCCCCAACCACATCTTTTTTCGGGGACTCGTCGCCAGCCCATGAACACATAATAAACTTGAGAAAACCAAAAAAGCATGCCACACACGATAAGTATTAACTTGCCATTCTGCAAACAATACATAATCACTCATCATGATAATACATGCCAATACAGAAAAAAGGAGAGTCGATATGCGAGCAAAGTAATCATACATAAACCAGATAACTAATAACCCAATGGTAAAAGTCGTAATAATAATCTGGCTTTCAATGCTTTTGGCCCCAAGGCTGTAGAGTAGATAGGCAAAAATGCGTGGCCAATCGCCTTGATGCGAGTGAATCATCGGATGAGCGTCTGGAAAAGGATGAAAGGTTTCATCAGTTAAACCAAAACTTTTTGATAAATCACCATGGTAAAGGTTATAAGCATGCCACAATGCCGAAAAGGATTCATTATTATCTATGACGTACGGGATATAATCAGAAAACCATAGCAACCATCCATAAGAAATTAAATAAATGAATAAAACAAGAAAGAATCCAGCCCAATAAGGAGTAAATTTTTTGAAAAAAAAATTACGAGCTATAAACAAGATGGACTACCACTTTGTAGCATTTAATTGCAATTTTGGATGTGAAACAAGGCAATGCCAAACCAAGGCTTGGAATGCTTCCACATGCGGAGTAACGTGTAATGCTGAAACAGTTGGGATCAAAATCACTTGATCTCCCACTTGTTTTGTATAACCTCCATCTCGCCCAACAATACCAAATATTTTAAGGTTACGTTTTTTTGCTTCATTAAGACCATTGATAATATTTGGACTTACGTTTCGTTCGGCATTACCGCCCCCAACAGATAATACTAAAATTGCATCCTTACTATTTGCTTTACTTACCACAAGCCATGATGAAAATACTGTCTCCCACCCTTCATCGTTGGTACGTGCTGTTAATTCTGACACATTATCAGTAGGAGAGTATGTTTCAATACCACAAAGTTTTCGAAAATCGTTAACTGCATGGCTGGCATTAGCAGCACTACCACCTACTCCTAAAATAAAAAGCCTCCCCCCTTGCTCTCGCAAACTACTTAATGCTACAGCTAACTCTTCAACGGCGTTTAAGTCTAATAATTCTATTAATTCTTTCGCTTCAGAAAAATACCGAACTGCATGAGACATGACAAATTGCTCCTTTAAACTAAATTATTAAATTACGAACGTTTGATCGAGGTAGGATTGAAAAATGCAATTTCCAAAACCAAATTAAAAAAAGTTTTTGCCACATTAATAAAATTACGTACACTAATTGCCCGAGAACGATGTGCTTTTTCAGAGCCTAATATTTGAATCTCTACATAACTACACCCGGCTTTTAACAATTTAATAATAATTTCTCCTTGAAACCCAAAACCAGAGCTCTTAATTTTAATCTGTCGCAATAAATCTACCCGATATACCGGCAACCCATTATAATAGCTAAGCTTTTGTCTAAAAAAACAATTCAATAACGTGGTATAAGTTCTAGAAATCAGATATCGCATAGGCGTTTTTATGTCCATTAAATTTGTTATATGCGGAATGATAATATCAACAGTACCTACCGCTTTAAAAATAGAAGGTAAGCTTTCGGCAGGTAACCCCCCATCTCCACACAACATCATAAAATATTCGAACCGACTTTCCCGTAAGGCACGTTGAAATGAAGCACCTAAGCCCAAATTAGTGGGATTATGCAATACTTTTACCATGCTATGTTTATCTGCTAACTTATCCATAATGGGCCCGGTATTATCGGTACTACCATCATTGATTAAAATTATTTCATACTCTAAAAAATAACAGCTAACTTGTTTTAGAATCGATTCTACAGTATCTTGTATTAGTAGCTCTTCATCTAAAGCCACAACTGCTAAGCTAATTGTTTTTTGCTCGTCAATACCCATTACGTTGGTATACTCCCTCGCTCAATAAGCTCATTATTGTCCCATAAAAACATAAATATTTAAATATTTATGTTTTTATGTTATAAAAATAGCTTATTACTCTGGTTTGTTACAATACTTTGTGTTTATGTGGAAACCATATAGACTTCACTAACCTTAATAAGCTAAATTATGCTTTAGTCTCTAAAAGCACCTATAAGGAAAAGTAAATGTACTCGACAAAAGAGCCTCAATATAATGTATCTCTCGACTATTTAAAGCAGCATGGGCAAGAAAAATTAGGCTTAATGTTAAACCAAGCCTGGTATGATGATCCAAGGCGCCTTACTTTTACATTTGCCCGATACAAATTTGTTTCAAAGATGCTTTCTGGGTGTAAGAATGTCTTAGAGGCAGGTTGTGGTGATGCATTTGCAAGCCGCATTGTGCAACAAGAAGTTGAAAATCTTACAGTAACTGACTTTGATCCCCTATTTATTGATGATATCCAATCTAGAATGTTACCACAGTGGCGTTTCAAGGATTGCTTTACTCACGATTTAATCAATGGTGGTCCAATTGCTGGACAGTATGATGGAATTTATGCATTAGATGTATTAGAGCACATTGAACCAGAAAATGAAAAAATTTTCCTTAAAAACCTAATAACCCCCCTTACAAAAGACGGAACTTTAATTATCGGTATGCCTTCATTAGAAAGCCAAACTTATGCTTCTCCAATTAGTAAAGCTGGCCACGTTAATTGCCAATCGATGCCCACTCTAAAAACAACCATGAAAAATTTTTTCCACAACGTATATATGTTTTCAATGAATGATGAAGTTTTACATACTGGATACCACAAAATGGCGCACTACTTATTCGCGCTTTGTTGTAATAAGAAATAGCTAGAAGTTTTTTAGTAGTATACTAATATGGCCCTTTAAAAGTATCCTCAGGATCAATATTTCCAATACGATCGCTCGATTTGTTTAACAAAGCAAGTGTCGCCTTTGCAATTGTCGATGGTTTAGGATAAAAAACATTTTCAAGGGATAGTGAAACGGGAGCTGGACAATTTGCTAAAGCTATTCTCTTTACAGGCGCCTTTAAAGAATAAAAAGCTTTTTCTGCAGCAAGGGCAGCAATTTCACTGGTTAACCCACACATTTCCCAACTCGTATCTACAACAATCAACCTTCCTGTTTTCTTAATAGAAGCTAAGATTGTCTCTTCATCAAGGGGTCGCAAAGAACGAATATCAATTAATTCAACATCAATTCCTTCTTTTTCTAATTCAATAGCCGCAATCTTTGCTTCATGAACCATTAAAGAAGCAGCAACTATTGTCACATCAGAACCACTTCGAACGATTTCTGCCTTACCAATAGGTACAGCTATAGGTTCTTCAGAAACTTCTCCTTCAATATTATAAAGCGAGCGATGTTCTAAAATAACGACTGGTGAATTACTCTGCAATGCTGATAAAGTTAACCCCTTAGCATCTTTTGGTGAAGCAGGAAGTACCACTTTAAGACCAGGGAAGTGTGCCAATACTGCATGTAAGCTTTGAGAATGGGTAGCACCCTGTCCCCAACCTTTCCCAACGATTGCTCTGAAAACGATTGGCAATTCCCCAGCATTGCCACCATACATATATTTCCATTTTGCAGCCAAATTAATCATTTGATCAAAAGCTAAAAACATGAAATCATTTCGTGGATGAAAAACCACAGGGCGTTTTCCCACTGCAGCAGCACCAATTGCAATCCCAGTTAAAGCATTTTCCATTGAAGGCGCATCAAATATGCGCTTTTTCCCAAATCGCTTACAAGCTTCAACGGTAGAACCAAATACCCCTGAACTGTAATCCACAGAAATACCTGTTACAAAAATATCGGGATCTTGTTCCATAGCTTGCACCAATCCTTCCGATAGTGCTTGCCAATATTTCAAAACGCGCATCTAATAAACCTCTTAATATTCAAGGACGTTACGTTACCAAACGTTTTCAAACAATTCCAAAGCTTTAGGCCAACCAGATTGTTTAGCCAAAGTTACTGCCTTTTGCACTCTTTCTTCAATTTCAAAATTCCATTGACTCAACTCATCTTTCGTTACCATCTCATTGCGAAGAAGGTAGCTAGCAGCTTTTTTGACTGGACATTTTTCCATCCAAGATTCTAACTCTTCTTTACTCCGATAAGTTCTATTAACCTCATGATCAAAACACGGCCCTACATGCTCACGCCAACGATATGTCATACACTCCAGAAAAAAAGGCCCCTTGCCTGCTCGAATTCTTGCCACTGCAAGGCTGGCTGCCTGATAAACCGCATAAACATCGTTCCCGTCTACTTTTTCTGATGATATTTTAAAAGCGCGCGCACGCTCACAAAGTTCTGTGTCTTCTGGCTGCCTAGTATTAAGAGGACTTTCGGTTGAATAAAGATTATTTTCACAAACAAATAACACTGGAAGCTTATACGTAGACGCGTAATTCATGCTTTCATAAAATGCGCCTTCTTCACAGGTTGCTTCTCCAAAAAAGCAAACGGCAATATTAGGTTTATCATCCATTTTAAAGGCAAGAGCACTCCCTGTTGCTACTGGAATAGTTTGAGCAAGAATGGCAGAAGAAATAACAAAACCTTTCTCTCGAGCGGTTAGATGTACAGAACCCCCGCGTCCAGCGGAACAGCCATCGATTCGACCATATAATTCTGCCACCAACTTAAATAAGTCTCCACCCTTAGCCAAATAATGATTATGACAACGGTGATGACTGTAAACAACATCTTCGCACTCTAATGCTTCACATACCCCAACGGCTACAGCCTCTTGTCCAGTACCAAAATGCGTAGGCGTACGCATTTCTTGTTCTTTATATAATCTAGCAAGTGTTTCCTCACTTTGACGTAACCATAATAACTGTCGATACAAATGAGAAGCTTTTTCGTTGGTAAAAATTTTATCAATGATATGGGAAGCACTTTCTTTAGTGTAGGTTCCACTAATCATAATTATTCCTTACTCTAAAACTTGCTAAAACCGCAAGAATAACATACTCATCCCTAAAGTGGCATACATTTTTATCATAAACATAGACGCACATTTATTAGTTACATAACTTTTTTTCTAAAGCTCTTGGCTGCGCACGGTTTTGCTCAAACAAAAAAAGCAACATTCCCGGTAACCCACCTACAAAAACGGCTACCCCAAAGGTAATAGATACCGCCAATATTATATCTTCTGAGATCCCCAAAAGAGAAAACCCCATTATCATAGCAGTTTCACGTGTTCCCCATCCAGCAATTGAGATTGGCAACATTGAAATTAACATAATAGGTGCTGTCAATATTAAGCACCAAAAAAATGTTACATCAGCATGATAAATATGAAAAATTTCATAAATGGCATATGTATTTAACAATTGGATCCCCGCGCTTAATAAAAATGCTATTGTTGTTTTTTTAAAAGATAAAAAGAGATAACGGCTATTAGAGCCAAGTTCAAAAAATAATCCTATCCATTTTCTTTGCTTCAGATGTGAAGGGACAGCCCCTAATAACAGAAATAACACAATAATTCCCACACTCATTGCAGCGAGTAGAATGATGCCATAACGCATCGTAATAGGCATAACGTTATCTAAAAGAAATGGCAATAGCATTAAGAAAAACAAAATTAAAGCTAAAAAACCAACGACACGATCTAGCAATATAGCACTTGCAGCTGTCCGTTTAGAAATTAAACGGCGATTAAGACACCAAACACGAATGGCATCTCCCCCTACAAAAGAAATCATTGTTTGAGAAAAAAAGCTCCCAATTAACCATATACGTATACCAGTTACCATGTCTATGGTATGGTTATAAAGTCGCAAAATAAATGGTAAACGCACGCCCCCCATGCATGCTTGTAATAAAACAATTAAAACCCCAACAATAAGAGCCTTAACCACATTTGTAATTTCTATGGCGCTTTTCATTGATTCATAATCAATCTTAGACATAAAAAAAATAACAAGTGCCAAACTAAAAATAATTTTAACTATAAAAAAAATAAACTTCATATTTAATACTTCTCTATTTCATATTTTAAAGGCTTTCTTCCTTTATTTTACGTTCTCAGGATTACCATTTTCTAATGTGGGGGCAGATAAAGTGCCCTCTTTCTTAATTGCAGTTAATCCAGAACTTTGATTATCAGATAATAAAGGACGTACTTCATCCATAAATGGCTTAATTTCGTTAACAATGGTTCTTAAATTTTCATGGATCTCTTCTTTTCTTTGAGGAGTAATATTTTTTAAAGTATTTGCAACATTTACAAGCAACTTTGAGAGCACGGATGGATCAGTCAACATTTCATATTTATTACGTACCTCCTTAAACGACTTAGCAACTTCATTGACTGCACTTACAACAGGGATAACTATGCCACCCATTAAAAAGAGTAAACAAGCAGCTGTTATCACAAGTATTTTTACGGAAGGTAAATGTTTTTTTTCTGAAGAAGGTCGATTTAAATTATAATTAAGGGGCGGAGATGGTACTAAGTTCATACTCTTAAATCGTTCAAGCGTTTTTTCTTGCAATACTCTCATTTCGGTATAAGCCGACAAAAGATCCGCACCTTCTGTAACAATATTAAGAGTTTCGCATACAAGGTAAAAGCGCCCACTTATTTCTTTAATTAACACAGGATAACTATCATTTGTCATGCTAACTTTCTCATTTCTGTTCATTAAAAGTAATCCTAATTTAAAACCAATTTCTCTACAATCTTAATTATAAGATTTTCATCAACATTAAGTTAGTTTGTAAAACAATTCATTTACGCACCCCATTATTGCTTACTGGGTATCAAATTAGGTCCCAAATCAATCACAGGTATAACAGTCGATCTATTATTTAAAACATCCTTCAGCCTTAAGAATGGTTTTTCTACCAGTACATAGCTTACAGTTGCCAACAAAATTGTACAAAAAATATATAAAATAAATATAAGATAAAAAAGCAAATTTTTGCTTATGGAAAAAGACAGATTATTTAAAGTAATTGCTACAGTTTGTTCAACTATACGCAAGGCGATAAAATGCCATAAATACATTCCGAATGATAGTTTTCCTAGCGTACGAAGCAAATTCGAACGTAATATGCAAGAAATCATAGCGTTAGGGTTTGTTATTACCCAAAGAATTTTTGCTGCAATAACAATTCCGAATAGGCCGTAGATATAGATGCTCAACCAACTATACGGATACCACATTCCTTTACGCCACCACCATGCTAAAAGTAACAAAATCCCAGTTAAAATTAAATTTATGAAGGAGTATCGGAATAAAGTAGGAACAACTTTAGGTAAATCAAAACGAGCAGCAATTGAACCAGCTACTCCTCCTGCTAAAAACACATCCAAATAAGAAAATGTTGAGTAATACATGCCACCATGATGAGAATGAGGAGAAATAAAAAACAAATATCTTGAAATAATCGATAATGCCAAAACAATAGCCAATAGCCAATATTTAAACTGCGGACGATAAAACAGAATTGATATAAAAAATGGATATATCAAATAAAGTTGTTCTTCAACCGCGATACTCCATAGTACCATAAGCTCAGCAGGTGCATAATTAGGATCGATATGCACTACTTGTAGTGGCGCAAATGCAAAATACCAATTAGATAAAAAAGAGAGAAATATCCAAAACTTATTGTTTACCCAACTCACAGAAGCTGGTGCATAAGACATAAACTTACTAAAGGGGCTCCATGGTACAATTGTAATATAAACAACCCCTATAATAAAAAAATAGAGCGGCCAAATCCGTAAAACTCTTCGCATCAGAAATTTTGCAATATTAATTTTTCTATTTCTTAGATATTCATGTGTTGCTAAATAAGTTAATAAAAATGAAGAAAGAACAAAAAATAAAATCACAGCCAAGTTTGCTAAAGGCAATCCTTCAGGGGGATGAAATATCTTAAAAAATGAGGAGAGCCAACAATCCACATACTTTTGAGAACTGGTAGAAAAATGGGTTATTACGACCAACAATGCTGCAATAGCCCGTAGCCCATCAATTTCAGGAATCCAGTTTTTTTTGGTATCTTTACTAAAACTATTAAAAATAACTTTTTTCCTCCTTGACCATTAAAAAAATAACTTTCAATTGAGAACTTTGCGTATTTCACCTTTAATTACAAGTTAATCTATCTTGAATGACTAGAAGTCACATTCCTCACAACAGGAAAACATTCATTATCACTACAAGCACGAAGCCGAAAAGTATAGGAAGTTTTTGGGTCAATATTATGTATCTCATGATAATTCCTGTTTGACTCAAAACGACCAGCTAAAGTAAAGTGCTCACTATGTGTTGATCTCATTTCTAACAAATAGTAAGTTGCCAAAGGCAATAAATCCCAACTAATGACAAATTTGTCACTCTCTATGCGAGACACCGATGGAATTGGTGAAATCGCTTCACTAGTAATAAGCTTCATGTTAGTACCATCAAACAACACACCTTGTTTACTATGATATTCCTTCCCGGTTTTCCGTGCAGAAGCTGGAATTATAGATACCCACAAAACTCCTTTAAAGTCTTTTGATATAATAATAGGTTCTCTTGCGGGTTGCTCAAAAAGTAACTCTCCCTCAGTTCCCTCATATATTCTAACTTGTGTGGCACCTTCAGGGACATTTTGGTTTTGATGATAAATATACTTTACCCAAAATTTAAAGGGATCATCTTTCCTAACCTTTTCTTCCAACTTAATGCTTATTACATCATCAGAGTCAATAGACTTCATTAAATAGGGAGGTTCATTCCAATCTAATTTCACAACAGCCCAAGCATTTCTTTTGGATTTATCTTCAATTACAATGTGTTTTGTTGGCCATTTTTTCAAATTGTCATTCAATCGCGCACGCTTCACCAATTCTACATCCTCACAAGTAGAAAAAGGTTTCCCAGCTAATTCAGCCACAACAGAACCCATTGAAAGAGGTATCATACACACAAAATAATCAGGTTCATAATATTCTAAATTTTTATTCCGATCTGCCAACCAAAGATAAGTATGCATATCTCGGCTAATTTCAAATTTATTATTAGAAAAATTAATCTTTGAATTAGAAATCTCGGGATCATAATAAGACCATTGATTCGTAAAATATGTTATAGGCGCAGCATAAGTGTTTGATACGAAACTAGCTCCCAAAAATGGTTTTTCTCGCAACTCAGATAAAAATGAAAATCGATCAGGGGGCATTAATTTGACATATTTGTATTGCATACCAAACCAATATCCTGTTAACACAATAAGCACTAAACCAGCAGATATTAAAGTCATACTGTTTGGAATATCTGAGATTATATTTAACCATTCTTTAGAATTCTTATTCCCATTTAAAGCCTTAAACTTAAAAGTTGACAAAACATTAATTAAAATAAAGACACCCACAGCAAAAAAAACTTGGAATACAAAAACACCAAAGGGAACGTAGCGTTCAAGATAACCGGTCCGAATGTAACCAGGAAATAATAAGTATACAATACCATAAGAAAACAACCCACAACTTAAGAAAAAAAAGATATTGGGTTTTAAAATTAAAGAACTATTTTCAAGATATTTTGACTTAACAATTATCCTAACTACTATAAAAGCAGTTCCTAACATACAAATTAATTTTAATCCAGAGTTTAACCACGATGGAGCCATATGGCTTATCCAAAGATGGCTCAACCCTATGCTATTAACATAAAGAGAAAATTGTTGACTAATAAAATAAGTTAAGCCTCCCAATGAAACACTGGCTAATAACACTCGTTGTAAACTTAATTGTTCATTACTATTTTTTAAAAAGTCCGCTAAAGTCATTGCTGTCAGCATGGCCGTTATTGCTAATTGATGCCTCATACCAAGGTTCAAAAGTTCACTTGCAAGAGTTGCCTCTCTTAAAAAGAAATAAAAACCAATGAAAAGGATTGAGATACAGATAAGAGATTTTTTTAAATGTGGCCATAATGAAAAGCAACAAAAAATGATGGTCGCTATAATACTTAAGATCACAAAAACCAGGCTTGAAGAATGTTGACTTGTAATACTCAATTTTTCTGGGAAATGAAACAACAAAAACGGAAGAATTAACAATGTCATGCAAAGAATCAACTGCGCCATTTTTTGAATTTTATAGTAAACTCTTATTAAAAAAGAAAAACTTAATTGCATTAATCTTTCAATACGATGTTCTTTATTATCTGAAAATTTCAAGGTAGCAAAAATAAGCCCCCCCCAAAATAAGACCAGACCACTTACAGCACCTCGGGAACCACCCAAGACTTTAACTAAAAAACCTAATAAAACAGTTGTTAAAAACATGCAAGCTAAAAAAATTATCAATTTCAACCATGTTTTCTTATTTTCTACAAAAAAACTTACCCATTGTTCACTATTCAAACGTGCTTGTATTATTATTGGTAATAAACCAAGATAAAACATTAAAAGGAAGCTTCTATTTAAAGAAAAGGACTTTGCCGCAATTACCACTAATGAAGGAAATAACACTATCCACGCTATAAAGCCCCAATTAAGCACTAACGAAACAGATGAATTCTTTTCAATTAGTTCTGAATTTTTTAAAGGTTTCACTCTCTTTAATAATACTTGTACACCATAACAAGGAATAGCCATGCATAAAAATATGTACAAGAAATACGTTAAAGAATGATGTCTTGAAAAAATGCTCAGCACACCACCTGTCAATACTAAAACTTCCTTTAATGTAAAAAAGCTTAGTACAGCATACATCATCAATACTAACCAACCTGGAAGATATTTAATAAAGAATAATGGTTTACTTTTAAAATTCCATGGAGAAAACACGACATAAAATAGCAATATTAACTCAAGAACATTTAAAGGTAATATTGCCAAACTGAATAATTGAAAATGAAAAGTTATAAAAACTAACAAGGAGATAATACATATTAAAATTAAACTTGCCAACCAATCTAAAGGTTGTTTAGGATCTCTTATTATCTCCGACTTTAAAAAATTTGATTTGAAAAGTACGACTCCCCATCCCCCTACTAACATAAAAGTTAATAAGCAAAAAAATGGAGTAAAAGGAGCAAAGTTCCAGTGCAATAACGAACGTATAAATTGCTTAAAGTTAAGCGCATAGCTCCCATCAACTAAGTTATACCAAAATACAATATGGTGATTATCATAAAAATTCTTAAGTTCATTAAAGAATTTTGAAGAATTAGATGCAAAATTTCTGGCAAGAAAGGTCAAATAAGCATCTTTTAGGAAATCTTTGAATCCCAGATAAGCAATAATTTGTCCAATCAAAATAGCAGCAGCTGTAAGCGCGCCAAATAACTGTATACTCCAACCTCGTCTTATTATTTTCAAATCTTTATAATATACACAGGCGGTATATAAAGCGGCTGTAATAGCCACAAAAGAAGCGAAAATAAACTCATAATAAAATAAACAAATATAATTAATAATTGTAAGAAATCCCCACAAAACTTTTCGAGGAAATCTTAATGCGTGGACACACAATAATGTTGAGAAGAAGAAAAACGCATGCCAAACTCTAAAAGTCACCACATGCCATTGCGTGAACAGCAAGTAATTAGTAAGGAGTATTGTACACGTTACAAATGCAAAAAGAGGAGAAGATATTCGAGAAAAAAAGTGATATGCAAAAAAAACTGCTGCAAGTCCAACAGTAAAAATTGTAATACCTGTTTGCAACTCTATCGATTGCGCTCCTAATATTATCAAAAGCCAAGCAAAAAACCGAGGAAAGTTACCTTGATGCGTATAAACGTAAGGATGTGCTTCTGGATTTAGGCCATATGTTTCATCTGTTAAACCCATCGTATCACCAACTCCGAAATGATACAGGTTCTGTGCATGGATTAAAGATGAATATGACTCATTAGCATCCATTACATATGGAATAAAATTTCCAGTAATCAAGAGAATTGAAAATATAGAAATATAGAGTAATATTAATAATAACAAATAATTTCTATATCTTAATGCTTCTGCTATATTAACTTTAGCTAAAGCTCCCCGTTGGCCAGCCACAAAAGAATTCATCTCTCCAGGGTAAGGTGTTATAATAGACATTATTGAAGTTCCTCATAAACTTTTCGCATATCAAAAATAACGTAATCAGAACCGTGTTCGGCAATTGTTAGATTTGGATTAGTAGAAATTATTTCGTCCACTGTCATTTGCTTACGTCTTAAAGTAGGCATCATCCCTTTTATCATCTCTTGTGTAATACCCATGTTATCTCGAAGATAGAACTTCGACAACGTAACCTTCTTACTACCATTATAGGTTGCGACTACAGTTACAGGTGAATCATCATAATTTTCAGGCATAGAGTAAGTTGTTGTAAATGTTCCATAGATACAATTATAATCAAAAGTCTTTAAAACCTTTCCTTCTTGAGATATTAATTCAATTTTACTGACACTTGCGTTGGCATTTAATAATTGCCCGCTCAATACTCCACTCGCCTCGCTACTTTTCAAATTATAAAAATATTTTTTCTTTGGGGACTTATTAAAAGAAAATAAATCCAAGAAATTAGAAATATAGTCTTTACGACAAACAGGTGAAGGGGAATCAAATTGGTTAGATTGTTCAACTGGAAAATATAACCAATAATCCGGCTTTAAATATTGATTTTCTTTATTTTTAATATCACGCTGACCAAATAGAAAATAATCAGATAACTCAAAAGGTCTTTTACCTTGCTTCAACCTTTCAACCACTTTATGTTCAACGCCAGGAGTAAGCCCAACGACCCAGTTATTCGCATATGCAGCCACACAATCTGAAGTCCAAGATACCGCAAAAGTTGCATTTTTTCTCGCTTCAATTGCTGAAATCCAAGAAGTTGAAATTGGTTTAAAGTAATTGGCATTATTTATTTGTAATATTACATGATCAGCTAGAATAAACACTGCCAATGCCAAAACAACCCAACACATTTTAAAACGATTATAAAAAAATCTAAAAAAGATTAAGATTATAGCTGAAAAAATTATTGTTTTTGCAAAAAGTATGGGTGCTGCCAACAATGGAAATTGATGCTTTAAATAGACATGCAATGAAAATGGAGCAAAAACTAAAAGTCCAATACTTATACCAATTGTTAATATTAAAAATAACTTTAACCCATTCTGTAAAGAATTAGAGCTATTAATATTTTGAAGTTGATTTTTTTCAAGAAATACTTTTCCTGCTGTTAAAGAAGGGTAAAAATTTAGCGAAAATTTAAACTTTCTTAATATATTAAGGCAACATTCTAATAGCAACTGTGGCGCTTTTTTTATCCCTGGTGTTACAAGGTTTGGATACAATATTAAGAAAAATATTATTGTTAATAGAGCATTAAACGTTGTTAAAATTAACAAATAAGAAAATGAATATTGAAATAAAACTGGATACGTTGAACTATGTGCAACTAAAATGAGAGATATGAAAAAAATTGGGAAAAAAAGTACTAAAAAAGCTAACCACCTCTGCCCCATATCTGGCAATACGCCATTGCTATTATTTCTTGCCCAACTGTAATCTTTACCTTTAAAAAATGAAAAAATCTTTATTGCAAAAGCAAGCAAGGATAGTCCTATTATATTAAAGGAAAAAAAGTTCGAGATAACTTTAGTTTGTATTACCTTTAATGAAATTACTAATAATGGCGCAACAATTAAAGAAAAATTAGCTGCCAAATCAGTAACCAGGTTATCATCTTGCATCTTCAACTGTTTTTTTATGGTCGCAAATGATGTACTTATAAAATTGAGTTTTGAATTAAAATAATCTATCAAAAATAATTCTACTTTATTTATTACTTGAAACTTACGTAGCCTATTAAAAAACAACCATGTCACACTAAAAAATATTAATACCCCCAAATACATTTTGCTTAATAAGACTGCTCTGTTTGTACTTAAAAACCCCCAGGAAATCATTAAAGAGAAAGCCAAAAAAACTGACCAAAAAACAGAGGTATATTTATTATTTCTGGCATACTTGGAAACAAAATCGCTTAAAAAAATCACGATTTTTAGAATTTCAATTTTTGGAGTTACAACCAAAATAATACTAAAAATAAGAAAACCAATCGGATAAAACCAACCCAAATGACCACCGAGTCTAACATCGATAGCCTCAACTGAAGCAAACCATAAAAGTAATAATGATAATCGCCCTATATATTTTGTTTTAACATTTAAGCTTTCTATCTTAGATTTGAGGGAACTATTTAAACTCTCTATTTTAGTTTTAAAGAAATTAAAAATAGCGTATATAAAAAGCATACTTATAAAGACAGAAACCAATGCAAAACACCAGATATTGAATGTACCAAAGGAAGGTATAATTATGTTTTTAAACATATCTAAAAATGTTTCTTTTATGATTGTCCAAGATGCATGCTGCGTTGCTGGAGGCCGAAGAATATTATGAAAATTATAAAATGTATTTATTTCTTCCATGGAGGGTAAAGGAATGATTTTTTTTAAAAATGGCACTTTTATAGCTGCGCTATAAAAAAAATCTTTATACCAAAAATCAGCTCCCAACACTATCACTACATGTATTTGCCTTAAAAAAACAGGAAAAAAGAAAAAAAAGCTTATCAATAAAAAGTCAACCAGTATAATTCTGGCATTTTTTGGCCGCATAAAAAAAATTGCGGCTGTTAGAACTGTTATAATAGATAAGCAAATTATCCAAAAATCATACCCAATTCCAAATGCTAAAGTTGAAAATACTGCAAGCATGATACGATCTAACTTAGGAAATTTATCTCGTTCTAGTAAATATCTTCCTCCATGAAATAATAATCCAAACAATAATAACCAATGCCATGCCCTTAGGGCGTTTAACCCAAAACTAAACACGTGATAGTAATCGGTACAAAAGAACATCAATAACGAAATTGCCACGAGATAAGAACGGCTATAATAAAAAGCCGCTAAAAAAATATAAAATAAGCCCGCGCCAAAAACAAAAACTGTTAGAAATTGCTTTGCAACAAACGATTGGACCCCTAACCAATCTAATATGGGAAAGACAATAGAAGGGATACTGACATTATGAGTATATAAAAAAGGATGCGCATCAATATTATTAGAGGTGGCGTGATCTTGAAATAAGCCATACTTTAAACCATATAATTGAAAATCCTTAACTTGTTTTTGTGCAACAAAAGTTTCCCCACAATCCGAGACACAAGGGATAAAATTTGTCTTCTCACCATATTTCCAAAGTATTGACATCATTAACCCAATTACCAAAAAAACAAAAAACTTAGTTTCCGGTTTCCAGATTTGGTAATTGTTTCGAATTTTAAAGATCATCGGAGTTGAAGGCCTATATCACACTTAAAATACATCATGCTGACAATTGCTTATGATTTATAGGAAGTAGTTTCATTTTTTCACTCGGCACCGCAAAAATATTTCTACTCCCACTAATATAATTCAAAGATTTTACATGATAAGGAGAAAATGCATTCACTTCATAATGATAATTTAACATTTCAAATCCAATGCTCTTAAAAAATAAATCAAAACGTTCAATATCACTATGACATGCTTCAACCATTAAAAATGGTCGCTCCACCTCCAGAGTTTTTTGAGCTCCCAACAATACATTATAATCAAACCCTTCCGCATCAATTTTTATGATACTGGGTTTTAACTTTAATTGATCTAAGCAAATAATATGAGCATTCGATTTATTAATCATTGTCTTCTCGGCTATTTTAGAACCAAAACTCTTGCGAACTGCTTCTAGAACCTGCTCCTCACTAAACGAAGTAAATGTGTGCAATACAACCCCTTTGTACACTGGCGTGTAAAAAGTTTCTTCTGTCTCTTCGTTACCTACACCTTTCAACAAGTAATTAAATGGCTGCAGTTGTTTGCTAAACTTTCCTAAACTTTTGGCATGTAACACATTAGGCTCAATGGAAAAAATTGGAATTTCTTTATTTAAACGTCTAAACGATAGAGCAGAAATGCCACTATTAGCCCCAACATCTACAAAAAGCTGATTATCAGATCCTCTGCAAAAATGCCGTAAAGCAAAATAACTCTTATCGTGTGGAAGTAAAAAAGTAAGCTTATGCATTAAAGTCCAAGCCACAAACCAAGGATATGGGTGAGTTTCGACAAGCTTGGCTAAACGATACTTCAATGAATTAATCATAAATTTCCTGCAAATACACCAAAAAATGAATTCTGTAAACAAGTCTTATCATGTATATGATGTATATAAATAGGCCTTACATTTTATAAAAAAGGAGCTGTCTATAGCAAGTTATTTTAACCATAATTATCATACTAACTTACTTTGATTCGATCCAAAACTTCTTCAAGACAATCAAACAGCTAAGAATAAAATAAGTTGTGGTGTATGCGCCGATAATTTGATCAATCGGTGATGATCCCATCATTACTAGTTATACACTTTAAGAACTGTTGAATGCCTTCTTCTAAATCCAAAAATCTAAAACCAGGGAATGCCCGCACGATACTTGTTATATCAAACACACGGTGAGTGATTGCTTCTTGGCGTGGAAGGAACTCTAATGTTAGCTTTTTGCCTAAAATAGTATTAATGTTATCTGCAAGACAAGCATAAGAAACAGACTGCCCCGTTGCAAAATTAACAAGACCGCTACTACGATGTTGCAATAAAAGCATTGTTAATTGCACTACATCTTGGATGCTAATGAAATCCCTTCGCTCTTCTCCCCTCCCAAATATTGCAATTTTACCTTCCTTTATTGCTGATCGGCACATTCTACAAGGACCATATGCATTATGATTTGCTGTAGGGCCATAAATCTGAGTGGAACGAACAATGGTCACAGGAATTTTTGTCAAAAAATCTCGAAATATCATTTCTCTAGTTAAATGCATGGTTCCATATAATGTAGTAGGTGCGGCCAGGCTATTTTCAGAAATAAGTTCATCCTTAAAAGAATAAACCGCATCAGAACTAAAATAGATCACTTGTGTACAACCTACCTGCTGAACTGCTAAACAAAAGTTTTTTGCAATTTTAATATTATTAATAAAAGCATCCGGATCCATGGTTCTATTTGGTTTTTGAACTGCCAATACAACGATTGCATCTTCGGGTTGCAGAAGATGAACAAGCGCTTCATTTTTATTTTCTTCTGTAAGATCAATATGTTTGGTTGATAGAGCTAAAGTAGGAATTTGGTTTAATTTCAACGATTCAAGAAGTGTTGAACCTACAAACCCACTTGCCCCTACTATTACAACTCTTTTAGGTTTTTTTGGTTCTTGTTGGTAGTGCTCTAACAAAATATCCTCAAATCTATTTTATTCTATGATAGTCCAATAATAATCGCCTGTATAACCTGCTTCATTAAAAACTTTGATCCAATCCTCGGGATAATCATAAAATTCAGCAGTTAAAACCCAACTTTCAAAAATTTCCTTTTGTTGCGGCGTATAATAGGAGTCCACCTGCACAAATGCCCTACCTTGAGAAAGCCGCTGGATCTCCTTTAATGCTAAGATTACCCTTTCGCGATTAAGATTGTGGAGCGTGTTTAAGGCCAATACACAATGAAAGCTATTATCGGGAAATGGAAGTTTATCTGCACTCCCTAAATGAAGACGACCAATAACCTCCGGTTCACAATGTAACAAAGCATATTCCGAAACATCAATGCCAAAGGCTTCTAACCCTGGGCATACCTTTATAAGATCTTTTATCAAAAATCCTTTGGCACAACCTATATCTAATACGCGATCCCCAGGCTTTAATTGAAAATGCTCAATAATATCCTGTGCAACAGGGATCCAACGACCATCATAACGATAACCACCATAACCATATTCACGTGGCCCATCAAAATACATTTGCCCATATTGTTTTGCAATGGCAATAACTTCAGGATTTTTCCCTTCTAAACGCATCTGAACATTGCGTTTCGTTTTAGGTAAAGAACAAAGCAGATCAATTTCAGCCATATCAAGCAGTTTCCATAATTCTATTACACATCATCTGAAAAATGCCTTCCTTCAAAGAGGTATAATGAAAATGTGGAAACGCTTTATAACAATTGGTAATATCAAAATGTCTATGCGTAATTGGATTTTGACGTAATGTTCCTTGCACTTGAATGGAATTACCCGACTGCGATACCAACATCTCTGCAACTTCTCGAAATGAATAAGATCCCCCGGTTGCAATATTCAAAATCCCTTGACTGCGATGCTGAAGTACCAACGAGACAATTTTAGCGACGTCTTCCACAAAAATATGATCGCGTTTTTCTTCTCCCTCCCCAAACAAAGTAATCGTTTTATTTTCTTCCACTAAGCGCCGAAAACGATTCGGTCCATAACCATTATGAGGATCACTTAAACCATATAAGAGACTTGGACGTAAAATGGCAAAAGGTGTTTTACCCACTACAGTTTTTAACATCAATTCCCTGGCACTATGCATCATGCCATGCAGCGTAGAAGGTTGCACATTTGATGATTCCGTCGCAAGCACAACTTCATCTGCATAAACTGCATCGGAACTGATATAAACAACTTGTGATAATGTGGTTTTCTCTAAAGCAGCACCAAGAGCCTGTACCATTTTTAAATTATCAACTAACATGCTATTATTTTTACAAGGTGCTAAAGCAGAGACAACAACCAAAGCATCTTCTGGCCTTAAATACTTCAATAAATTCGATGTTGCCTCACTGTCTAAAAGGTTTACTTGGTTTCTAGAAAGACCAAGGACATTTATTCCAATAGTGACTAATTCTCGAATAACATGACTTCCAACAAACCCTTGAGATCCCAATACAATCACTCGTGAAGGATGTATTGGTTTTTCATTTACATGCTTTAACATAAAACACTTGTTCCTAAAGTTAAATATTGAAATCCTAAATTTTCTAAAAGACTGGTATCTAATACCTGATAGGGATCAATAATCAGGCGACCCCTCATACTTTCTAAGGTGGACAAAGCTAAATTCTTAAATTCTGCCCAAGGTGTCATAATCACTAAGGCGTCAACACCTTTTACAGCCTCTTCAGCTGAAAGAACACCTTCAACATTCGGAATAATGGTCGGCGAAACGACTGGGTCATAAACCTTAACTCGATATGAAGTTAAAGATCCTACTAGCGCCAAAGAAGGAGAATTTTTTGTACTATGAGTGTTTTCCTTATAGGCAAGGCCTAATACTGCAATGATAGGATCACTTTTTTTAGCTAACAGCTCTTTGTGCAGTAACCGTAACACCCAATCTCGCCGATATTGGCTATTTTTTATCCAAGCAGATACAACACCTGTATCTGTTCCATAGTGCTGTGATAATTCTAAAACAGTTGTTAAGTCACGCTCTAAATTACCACCTGCAATTCCTAAACCTGGCGATAAATAAGAAAATTGCCCAATCCTTTTATCTAACCTTAATGCAGGTACAATTTCAGACCAATCAGCACCAATCTTTTCGCAAACTTCACTTAATGTATTAGCAACACTAATAGAAGCAACCAAACAAAAATTAATAGAAATCTTTGCTAATTCAGCACTCTCATAGCGCATTGATAAAATAGGGCACTTAAAAGTTTCCAACAAAGTACGCAGCGGTGTCGGCAATGCTTGTTTGGGATCCGCACAACCTATAATAAAACGCTCAGGATAGAGTGCTCTTTCAACCGCTCGTCCAAAGATAAGCGTTTCAACCTGATAATAAAGTTGATCCTTTGGAAAAGAAAGTTGCCGAGTAAATCCAGGTGGGACCTGGCACAAAATAACTAATATCGCTTTAGAATTCAAACTTTGCACAACTTCTCTAATCAGAGATTGGATCCCACTTAAGTCACTTTGCCCATTGTCATTCGTTGGTACATCCGGTGAAATATAAACAATATCACATTGAAACAAATCCTTAATTTGCGAGGTAAAACTTATTTTTTCAGAATTCTTCTCTATTAATTCAGGTAACTGTGGCTCAACAACTACTGGATCTTGTTGTTTTAGCTGTACAATAATATGAGGGTCTTGATCAAAACCAATCACTTTAAAGCCACGCTCTGCAGTTGCAACTAAAGAATTAATCCCAAGATGTGTCATACCCGCAAATCCAATAAACATTTAGCAAAGCTCCTTTATTGTTACATTGCTTAATTCACGTAACGTACGATTCAACCAGAGATCTTGAGACAAATCTGTTTGAGCTCCGTTTTCACACAACTCTTTAAAATACCTGTATTCGGCTGCCCAGGTTGGATCGGATTGCACCAAAGTAACCGATTCTTCTGGAGGTGGTCCACTTGGCAGTATTCTTGTTCGATACGTAAAGGTTGTTGGTCCCCATTTACAAAGAGAAGATATGTGCGCAGATCCTTTTTCTGCCCATACATCACAAGTAAAATGATTCTTCCAAGATAATAATGTCATTTCCATTTCAAGCTGCGGTTTAATGTTTTGGCTTGTAAAAACAACATGATCTGGCGCACGATTTTCAAAACAACGACTTGACACAATAGAAAATTTCCCTTTCAAAGTACCAAACCAAAAAACCGCCGTATCTAACAAATGCGACCCTAGATCTGGTAATACACCGGCACCTTTATCTCGCCAGGCAGATCCTTGCACCAGACGCGCTGTGCCATTACCATAAAAAAATCGACAATGATAAACTTCACCTAATACGCCGGAAGCAATAAGATTTCGCATCCTAATGAAATGCGGCTCGAAACGATGGTTATAAGCAGTATAACAAACAGTCTTTTTAGAACACGCTAGTGTTTCAAGATATTTAATATCCTCATCATCATACGACCATAAAGGCTTTTCGACCAGAACATGCTTTTGATTGTTTAATAGATAAGAAATTAATTCTACTTTAGGCTCGTCGGGCACACATAACAGAGCTGCATCATAAAGTGATAAGGGAACACCTTCCAATCTTTTATAATCAGCACCTTGATGAATAGGATCAACAGAAGCTACACAATCTTTCCCAGCAAATTCTCGACGCTTGTTGCCTTGCACCCCCAGACCAACAATGACTACACGCATGCAGCCTCTAACACCTTCTCTTTATCCCAAGTATAGTGTGCTTGCCTTTCAACTACATTGATCTTTGCCATGACACGTTCTGGGGTAATGGGAATATTACCATCACACTCACACTCACATGCCGCAGCTATAGATCCTAAAATAGCCGCAATTGTCTCTGATCCGGTTGCAAGCATTGATAAAGTCCCATATGCTAACAAAGCATCACCTGCGCCAACGGCATCAACCAACTTATCAACAAAACTATCCACCACAAAGAAGGAGTCCAAAGTTTCGTGTTTATTATTTCGACAAGTTAGAACTCCCCGATCTCCTAGCTTCAATATCAATGTCTTACAGCGCGCCTTATCATACAAATTAGCCGCCAATGAGCGAATACCAGAATCTTGATCGGCTAAAGAAAATCTAGCTTCTCTTTCATTAGGTGTAATGAGATCGAAATCTTGAAATTCTGTAATATTCCCCCAACGACTTGCAACCTGACTATCGGCAACCCGATAAACACCCTTTGGAATAGCAGTCGAAAGCTCTGGAATCGTTCTTCGATTAAAGATGCCATGACGAAAATCACTAAATATAATTGCATCACATTGCGTGTTACAAATTGTATTGGATATCTCATGTAAAATGTGATCAGAAATCGAACTATTATCTAATGTATCGATCTTCAATAACCGATAGTTTCCTGCCACAATAGCATTCTTGTTAGTTGTGGGCCTTGTTGCATCAATAACTGGCTTACATTGGATCCCAGCTTCTTCTAACCCTTCAATAACAAAATCCTTAAATTCATCCTGACCAAGTACTGTAGAAAATACAACAGAGGCTCCTGCAGCTCGCAAATGTTCGGCAACTACAGCTGCTCCACCAATATAATCACGTCGACTCTCATATAAAACACTCATCGTAGGAGTTTTAGTTTGCCCCCCAATCATAGTGGTTTGTGTGTAACTGTCTACAATCGTATCACCCACCACATGTATCGTGAATTGAGAAAATTTATTGATGGTTTCCCTCAACTTATTAAAGCTAATCCCTTGATCTTCCATTAAGACCAACAACTTCTCAATCTTTAACTCTGGAGGTGCAAGATTAATCAGATTAGAAGACGAATAAACAACGTCACCTGGTGTAAAAATAATTTCCCCCCCATAAGCTTCTACAACTTCTGCTTCTTGAGAGGTCTTAGGAGGCATACCTCCAGAAACATATTCATATCCCTTTGCAAAATAATCAGGTTGTAATTCAGCAATATTGTTTAATGGGGTAGGATTTTTATCAATTAAAACATAATCTACTACTTCGAAGGCGGCTAGATTGATTGCACGAAGATCTTGAGGAATATGAGGGCGATATTGCCCCTTATATATATGTACATCTGCTGTAATACTTGCGACTAAAATATCTGCTTTACTTTTTGCATACAACAAATGTCTTACATGCCCTGGATGTACCACATCAAACACCCCATGACACATAATAACTTTTTCTTCTCTTGGAAAGGGTTTAAGGATTTTTTTTAATTCTTCAATTGTCTTAATTTTATGCCGATATCGATTAACAAGCTCAGTCATTATGCATATTCCCTATTACCTAAATAATCAAACCAAGTTTGAGTTGCCTTTGCAATAGAATCTGGTTCCCACAACGGCGCATCATTCCAACATTCAATTTCCGCCAACATTCGCTTCACGCCTTCCTCAAAAGGAACCATAGGTTTCCATTCCAATTCTGTTGTAATTTTTCTAATATCTGCAAAAGTACAGTCTGGTTCACCTGGTCGTTTAGGAACATAAACAACCTCTCCCCCTAACAATTCTACTAAATGATTAACAGACTGTGGATTACCTGCCCCTAAATTATAAATTTGTCCTACTCTTTTTGTTTTTACAGCAGCTAAAAATGCAGTTGCAACATCCGTTACATAAAGGAAATCTCGGCTTTGTGTCCCGTCACCCACTACTGTAAAAGGTTTATTAGATAACTTTTGCTTAAAAAATACACCAAAAACCGCCCCATAAGCACCCGTCGTTTTCACACGCGTCCCATAAGCGTTAAAAATTCTAATTGAATTAACCGGTAAACGATATATCTGATGCCAATGAAGAGCAGCTTGTTCTCCCATATACTTCGACAAAGCATAAGGGTACTGCGGCGCTATACGATGATCTTCTCGAGTTGGCACATCCGCTAAACCATAACAGGAAGAAGATGCAGCATAAACAAATTTTTCAACTTGCGCGAAGCGCGCACACTCTAAAACCTGTACTGTACCTTGTATATTAGTTGACATATATACTTCAGGCCGCTCAATCGACGGCACAATATCACCAACACCTGCAAAGTGAATAACATATCGCACCCCTGAAAAAATTTTTGTATTAGGAACAAGATCACGAATATCCATCCACTCGCAAGTTAAATCGGGATTATGCTGATGTTGCTTTAAGTTTGCTTCCCTACCACCCACTAAACTATCAATAACACGAACTTTAAAACCTTCGTTAAGCAACAAGTCTACCGTATGACTACCGATGAACCCAGCACCACCTGTTACAACTACGACAGGCTTATCTTTCATACTGCTTCTCTTACCTGCAATTGACGAACATTGTAGTACCAATCATTTGAAAAGCTATCAGGTAATTTCCCTGCTTTAAAGGCTTGACACAAATCTCGAACAGCATCTTGAATCGTATGCTTTGCTTCAAATCCAAGATGTTTTTTAATCTTATCAGAGCTTATGTGATACGAACGATTGTCATTCGTTTCTACTACCTTAATATCAATGGGCTGTTTTTCAGGAAACTCTTGCTCCACAACTTCCTTTACCATAGACGCAAGTTCCATAATGGTATAATTTTGATACCCTGCATTAAATGTTTGCCCCTGGATCTTCTCTGCAGGAACCTCGAGTAGCAATTCATATAAATCACACATATCTTGAATATGTAAATTTGGCCGTTTTTGTGAGCCACCAAAAACAGTGATTACATTCTTATTAATAGCGTGATTGGTTAGAATATTAACAGATAAATCTAAACGAGTGCGCGGACTATAGCCACAAATTGTGGCTGGCCGGATTGTTACACAAGTAAAATTATCAGCCATATGCTTAAAAAGCAACGGTTCACATAAGCCTTTATATTTATTATAAAGTGTCAAAGGAACCAAAGGTGCCTCTTCTGTAACCTCTGGCAAGTCTGAAACTCCATAAACAGAGCTTGACGAACAATAAACAAACCGTTTTACTCCCGCTTGTTTTGCTGCAATAACCAAGGGTTCAAAACAATCATAATTAACACTTTTAGAAAGTGCCTCATTTAACTCAAAACTGGGATCATTTGAAATACAAGCAAGATGTAAAACGGCATCTATGCCATTTAAAGATTTTTCAAGTAAAAGAGTATCACGAATATCTCCTGCGACCACTTTAAGGTTAGGATGTTTTAAAGGTAAAGTTTGCTTCCCAAAATACAAAATATCATAAACAGTTACCTGATACCCACTTTGCAACAGCTGTGGAACTAAAAGATTCCCAACATAACCAGCTCCACCTGTAATTAAAACACTTTTTAGCACAATACTCTCCTCTAAGCTGTTGCTTCAATCTCAGTATTGACATTAATCGTAAAACCGGCAGTCATCGCATCTTTGTAGAACATTAATACTGTTTCTAAAGAATAATCACTTAAGTCTTTACCAATTAAAGATAATTTTTTTAACATATCGTGGGTTACCGTAATAATATGGCAACCAACATCATTGGCTTGAAAAATATTTAAAAGTTCGCGAGAGCTTGCCCACAAAAGTTCGGCTTTTGGTTTAGCTTTCATAATGCGCGCGCTTTCAGCCATAATAGGTTCAGGATCAACCCCTGTATCTGCAATCCTACCAGCAAAGACTGAAATAATCGCCGGAGTTTCAACATCTAAAGCCTCTGTAACTTGGCGAACCTGCTCTACAGTTAAAATGGCTGTTACGTTCAATGCGATCCCATCCCTAGATAATTTTGAAATTAAAGGCCCAGTAAACTCACTCTTAGTGTTTGTTACTGGGATCTTGACATAAACATTAGAACCCCAAGAAGCAATTTCCCGAGCTTGTAATTCCATTTCTCTCATATTGTCTGCAAAGATTTCAAAAGAAATGGGCTTATCTGGAATAGCTGCTAATAAGGTACGAGCAAATGACTCATAATCAGTTACACCGTCTTTTTTCATTAAGGAAGGATTTGTTGTAAATCCCTTAATAACTGAATCTTTTGCTAAAGCCACGATACTTTTTAAATCTGCTCCATCCGCAAAAATCTTTACTTCCAGTGATTCAACTTTGTTCATTACACCCTCGTGCATAATTAAAAATTTTTTTAACTTTATTTGTTTAGCTTATGTAATAAACTTAACAAAATAACTGTACTTCCTTGTTATAGCAATCCTCTTAGCTTCCACTTCAAAATCAAAACCCCAAAAAAGAGATTAAGCTAACTTTCCTTATTTTCAATGCGACATGCCTTACTGCATAGTGTACTTTTCAATATCTCTAACCACTCACTGTGTTTCTATAAATGGCTATGACTACGCTAAGGTTACAGGGAAGGAGAATTACATATTTTTAAGTCGAATGCAACAATAAAATGGTAAGTAAAACTGCTTTAATCACGTAATATGTTAACAAACTAATCTAACTTTTTCCCGTTCAAGTATTTCGCAAATAACATTAAATTCACGATTCAATACTTCTTCCGTATCTTGCTCCCAAACCCACTTTTGATATTCCATAGCAAATGGAGGTGTTCGCCCAGGAATCAATCCATGCTTCTTTATCGCTTCTTCAGTTGTTTGAGGAACTTCTTGTGTAATAATCTTAAACATGAGATATCGACAATTTTTATTTAACCAACACAATGCAAATGGGCCATTATTAACCCCAAGATTTAAATAAGCACTTTCATAGAGTGCTGCCCTTAACTCAATATTCCAACAGGTTTCCATAAAGTGCTCAAACATACTTAATTGAGTGAGTGGCCCATTCATCGCAACTTCTGTATCGGGGACTATTACAACGAAATAATGATTAGGATCTAGGCTTTGAGCAAAATTAGCCCATGCCTCAATATTGCTATTCCTCTGAGGCATATAAGCATATTGTCTTAAAGTAATAACAATGATTTTTCGGCCCCTTGCCCTTGGTTCTAACCATTGGTTTACATAATGCAAAGCTTTAGGAGTTGAACGAATCGCCATAATGTCAGGCGAGCTATTGCGTGCTCCCTCAAAAAATGAAAAAGCACATGGAAACATAATCGAATACCCTTTAGGGTAGATATTGGGAAGTACTTGTTTTTGGATGAGTTCCGCCTCTTTTCGTGAAGCACAATTTGAAAAACCAATACAAGAAGGGACTAAGTGAGTTAATGAGAACAAGAGATTATATTTTCGCCATTGTCGTGCATCTTTATTAATAATAAATTCATAATCACTCATTTCTTGCCTTAGTCCCTCGTTTGGCCCGGGAACAAATACAACATATAGGTACTTTAGTTTAAGCTTATTTCTATATTCATTGGCTGCACTCAGTGCTTCGCAGAAATTAAAAGTAACAGGTGAAACTTCCAAATCGTAGAATACGTATAAAGTATCTGCTCTAAAAAACTTTGGCACACTAACAACAAATGGTCTTTTTAAAAGGCTAAAAAAATGATAGCTTGACGTGTTAATATTTTTAAGTTTTTTGCCAAGAAAAGTTTGAGGGATTCGAAATTCCAAAATAAGGCGATGGTAAAGCCATTGTAATCCTCGTTCTTTTGTTTTTTTAAAAATTGAAAATATATATTTAAACATTTTAAATTCAAACCCATAACTAAAATAACAAGATTACAATATCACTCACATTTCTTTTTCATCAATTGCAAAAAACCAGAAGAATAATTGTCTCACATCCACTCATTACAAGGCAAAAAATGCCACACGATGGCTAGTACTTTCAAGTATAATGGGCATATACAACAAAAACCTCAAGCTCACGATTGATTTTCAGTAAGAAAAATGATTTAATGTAGGTCGTTTCCCCTAAAAGCAACAAATATGATCCAGATTTATATATACTTCTGGGTATTACAACTTGTATATAATGAAAACCCTGTTTTAAATAATGGAGGTTGGAGAAGTAATGAGATACGAACAACTAGAAGAAGGTCTCAACAAATTTTTGGATGCCGCAACTTTTGAGGTTGCAGAAGATCCTGTTTATTTTTTACACCACCCAGAAGGCCAAGCTTTTTTTTACGACAGAGCTACAGCTGACAGATTGCTGGATGATACTAGAAAAAATTTTTTAAACTTAGCTCAATTGATCTCAGTAGAACATACTCTACAACACAATTTAAGGGAAAGTGCAGAACTACGAGCACTATTAAGAGAAAACGCAAACCAAGCACTTGGTGATCATATTATAGAAGATATATTAGCAGGAGAATATTTACCTGATACTGCATATTTGGTTGATATTTTACACGGCTGTAATATACAAGATGATATAATACCAGCAGATGCCATCGGCAGAGTCATGCTCACTCTTACCACTGTGTATGGACAAGCGCTGGGGGGTATACAAAACAAGGTTAGAGATTTAGAGATAGGACAAGCACGGTGCCCTCTTACTCGCGCTGTCCTTACAGAAGCAGACATGCAATCTGCAAAACTATTTAGGAACACATTTTTAATTGCGGCAAGAAACGCTGTACAAAATAACCCCGGTGAATTCAATAATAATGAAGCAACAGTTACCCTTAGGGAATTGTTAGCACAATTGTCTGAAGAAGAAGTTATAGCAGCTGAAGGCGCTTTAAATAACGTTCTTAGCAACCAAGATATCCCCTTTCCTCAACAACATATAGAACTATTGAATCAGTGGGATATTAATGCTAATAATTCACTGATCCGGTCTCTCACTCAAACTTTAGGAGATAACACAAATATGCAAGAATCATCCGAGTTGCAACAGCAATTACAGGCACATACAACTGAAGGCGAACCTTCTGTTTCCTCTTCTGCGCAAAATATCGCCATACCACAAGGATATGATCAACACATCAACGAAAACCAAGTTTTAGCTGCGGGAACAGGGGCAGCTTTAAATTACAGTCAACCTGGTTTTCTTCACCAAATGGTAGCAGAGGGAGCAGGAATACCCGATCATCATCGCTTAACTTCAGGCGGGATTGGTATTGCAGGACCCTATCAAACTGCCTCTAGCCTACCTCAAATACCAGTTATTCATCCCTATAGTCCTCCAGGAGATGAGCGAATAGACTGGGGAATTCCTCGTTTTAGCTTAAATGCTCGATTACCCCAAGGAACTCTTAGCAACCTCCCACCAGGAGCCGCGGAGTATTTAGCACAGAATAATATTAACTTACAAAATGTGGAAACTTTTGTTTCTTTCCAAAATAGGCCTTGGCAAAATAGTCAGCTTGAATTCAGACCACATCCTTGGGTGCATCAAGACGCCCCAGAACGCAGTGTTGATTACAATAGAACTTCTCATTTAAGCGTTACTTTCGCTGATTTAAATAGTCGGCTCGGGCCATTGGCTAACGCAGATGTCGTTACCCATCATGACGCCGGAGAAGTCATATTTTCTCCTGACAATATGCAAATTGTAGGGTTAGGTGATCATAATACTACAGAAGGTTTCTATTCTTTTTGCATCAATAGAGATACCGGGCATGTTGCTATTACTTTTCACTGTTTGCTTAATGATGCTCATCAGGCAGAGCTTGAGCGAATTGCTTCAGGAGGTGCAGCTTCACTTGATCAGGTTCAAGCTGCAATGGTAGGAGTCTTACCTCAACCGATTACAGACAGTCTACATGAATTTATGCATGGTAGAAACCAACAGGCTGTCATACAACCTATCCCTCAACATTATTTACAAGAAGCAGCTCCTGCTCACGCACAAGCTTCTGGTCTACAGTTCGCTGAATCACAAGACCTTTCTGCCCTGCAAACATGGTTAACTCAAAATCCCAGCGAATCACCCTTCCGTTCTAGCGTCCAGCAAGTGTATCAACGAAAACTTGGTGAAGCTGGCCAACAGTTCGCTGAATCACAAACGCTTTCTGCTCTGCAAACATGGTTAACTCAAAATCCCAGCGAATCACCCTTCCGTTCTAGCATCCAGCAAGTATATCAACGAAGGCTTAATGAGGTTGGTACACAAGAAATGAGTGATTCTGGCCGACAGTTCGCTGAATCACAAGACCTTTCTGCCCTGCAAACATGGTTAACTCAAAATCCCAGCGAATCACCCTTCCGTTCTAGCGTCCAGCAAGTGTATCAACGAAAACTTGGTGAAGCTGGCCAACAGTTCGCTGAATCAGAAACGCTTTCTGCCCTGCAAATATGGTTAACTCAAAATCCCACCGAATCATCTTTCCGTTCTAGTGTTCAACAAGTGTATCAACGAAGGCTTAACGAACTTGGCCAGCAGTCGTCTGTTCAATCCGACATTAACACCCTAGACAGTGAAGGGTATGCCCCACTGCATCGTGCTGCTTTAAGCGATGATTTGGAACGTACACGTACTTTACTGAGTCAAGGCGCTAATATTAATATAACCAACAGCAATGGGCACCACACTGCTTTGCAGATTGCCGCACACCGGGGTAATGCGAGTATCGTTAGATTGTTACTTCAAAGTGGTGCTGATCGCACACTCACTAGTGACTCAGGACTCACTGCAGCACAATTTGCCAGCAACGCTGGACATGGCGAGATTTGTAACTTGCTAGCACCCAATTCAGTAACCCCAATGAGTTCCACAGGGTCTTCAAATAATGAGCCTGTGCAGACACCTGGATCCAACCCAATGGGACCTTCTCCATAGCTAACAGTTTTTGTAAATACAAAATAGAAAGGGATTAATAGTGTTACCACTGTTTAAGTGGTAGCACTATCAATGATGAGATGGGAAC
>CADEGZ010000007.1 GCA_902827015.1 uncultured Pseudomonadota bacterium | reverse complement strand
CCCCGCTTTAGAGCCGCTGAGTATTAATGAAAATGAACCTTTGCTGCCCCAGCGTGCTTCGCGTCCGGTTACAGAGCTAGGACTTCCTCGCCATTGTGAAGCGTACCCTAACATATCTCGATTTAATCTATACTCAACCTCCTCTTTATCAATAAAGTTATTTTTACTGCTTGAGGACAATTCTTTATTTTTTACTGGCTGCGGTGATTGCGTAGAGCAAAAAGTATCCTTGCTTGTTTTTTCATAGTCAGAAACATTTTTTGACTTATTCTTGTTAATTTTTTTAAATGCAGCAATTCCACTAATATTGTCAACTAATTGCTTAACTTTTTCATTTAATTGATTCCATTTTGAGTCTACACAACTTAAGGCGGAACGCTTCAATTGTTGATGCGCTTCTAAAGTTTTTTGAAAATCCTCAATATAGGGAACCACTAAAATAAGCTTATTCCCTCGTGTGATTTGAATAATAAAACTTTGTTGTGAGGTTGAGCGTGGCAGTTCATTCGGTTTACGTTTATCAAATGGCGGAAAATATGCCCATTGGTTATTCTCTGATGTTTTTAAAAATTCTAAATTGTTTTTATTATTTTTTTGTGTCAGCTTTAATTCATGAACATTAACCGTATAGATATTGCCGTCTCTGTCTTTTAAAGTTAATTGGATTTTGTCTGTTTTGAGCTTTTTGCCATTTATCTCTAGTTTGGACTTGGTTTTTTGAGTTTTAATAACTTGTACAACTTTGGAATGTTCCCCTTTAGGCAGATGTTCTTTATCTAATACCGTAATATCACCTACTTTAAGTTTAGAGGCTTTAATGCGATAGGGCATAGGCCCATCGCCATAAGCAATCACAAGCTCTACATCTCGTCCTTGAGCCATATAAGTGGTGAACGCATACCCGTGATCAAGATGTTGGTTCTGCTCTTGGGTTAAATCTAAGGTAATCATAGCACCATTAGCCAATATGATATCGGCCAGTCCATTTTCTAGTTTAGATATGGTAGCTTTATCTCCATTAAAAATACCTTTGCTTTGATCGTTTCTCTTAAAAACAATGGTGTCGTTTTGACTAAATTCTCTTTCTTGACGATGATATATTTCAATACTGCTAGGCTTATCTAAATCTTTAGGAGACCAATAAAATTCCTTTTTATCTTTAACTTGCAAGGTGAGTCTTTGATGTTTAGGATCAATGTTTAAAATACTGGCATAATCACCGGCTTTTATACTCAAACGTGGATTATCCACATTAAACCGAATGACATCTTTTGATTTATAACTCAGAGCATCGCTTTTTTCGATATCACGTTTATTCGTAGGAACAAACACCTCTATCACTAAACCTTTCTTCTCAAGTATCCCCTTTGCTTTGAGTTGCTCTCGAATAGCTTCATTGACCGCCCTTCTATCTTTATTTAAGGGCGTAATGATTAAGGGTGCTTCTTTATTTTTAGCGGAATGCTCAAAATAGGCTTCTACAATTCGATTTAATGCCTCTTCTTTATTGGGGATCTCTTCAATGCGATTTTTCAATGTGTTTAAAGTACCTTCCATATCGCCTGCGTAAGCTTGTTTCATGGCGGTAAATGCCGTTGTATCACCCAACCGTACATTTTCTTTCATCACCGCTTTATTTATTTCGTAAGCTAAAAAATCATGGAAGCTAAACCCGGATCCAATAGAGCCTTGCTGCTTAAAATCTCCCACTAAAGCAACCTTCGCCTCTAATTTCTCAATAATCGTTTCTAGTCTAAACACCTCTTTAGTAGAAGCAAGAGAACTTTCATCAACGATGAATAATGGCTTATTGCCAAAATTTTTTTTAGCTTTTTCTAAATCTTTTGCTATTTTAGTTTCCATTCTCGTTAAAAACTGCATAATGGTTTGAGATTCAATGCCAGAAGCGTTTCTGGCCTGATTCTTAGCGCTGGCGGTATTCGCTAACACCATGGTATAATGATTTGACTGGCATAATCGTTTGATCTCTTTTAACGCTGTGGTTTTACCTGCGCCTGCAATACCTTGAACGGCTACCATTCTATCTGGAGTCGTGAGTATTAATTCAACGGCCTCTTTTTGACCCTGAGTTAATCGCTGATGATTGCGAATTTCTTGAATTTGTGGTGAGTCTTTAGCCAGAATAGGCGACAGATGTCCTTGCCCTGCTTTCATTTTCTCAATGCAAATTTGTTCCATTAACAACGTATGTTGAGTGGTTATTAATTCTTGTCCTTGTGCATCTTTTCCAACCTTAACTAACCAACCCCTTTCTAAGGCCAAAGCAACCGCTTTGTTCAACTCTGCGGGTGGCGCTAGAAAAGCGCCTGCCTTTATCACGTCTTCTTTTAATTGTTCTAATTTTAAAACGGCATCTCGTTCCGCATGATAAATACAAACCTTATCTACAACATCACAGGCTATCTGAAACTCAGGGCTAATAGGAATGGAGGCAATGGGGTTATTCGCTGCTGTGAACTCAGGATTTAATTGGTTAACCTTCAGAAATTCACTTTGTAATCGGTTAAACAGCGGTTGTGTGGCTAAGGTTTGGTAGTTGACCAAAGCTTCTTCTCTTTTATAAACGCCTTCTGCTTGTTTATCAAAGTCGGTTTTGTAACCTCCAAACTCTACCGCCTTTTTTAATGACTGGATATTATCGCAAACCATCGTTATTGACTTTGACGCTTGCCTTAATTCACTGAGCAGCTCAATGTTTTTAGGATCAATTTGTTTATACTGTAATGTCACAACGACTTCTTTATTCTCATTCACTTCTTTTAAATGAGCGGCGTATCCATAATCCCAGTGCTGCTGCTTTAACTCTTTATTTTTTAGTACCACTTCAACACCATTTTGCAACCTAACGGAAGTCATCTCTTTATAAACAGCGGTAACGACTGCGGTTTCTCCTTTTATTTTGTCACATGCTTTGGCCTGGTGGTTTTTAATCGTGCGAGTCCAGCGTATGATATCACCTTCCTGTAGTTCTCGTTGTTCTTGTCTAAATAATTCCACATGTTTCAAAGGGGTTGATTCTTGGTAAAAGTTCCACAGCACTGAGCCGCTTTCGCCTTTTAATTCAATAATGCCTTTATCCAAATACACCGCCTGGACTTCAAAATAACTGTCTTTAATGATAGAGCTGTTTGCAAAAGAGCGGTTAAATCGTATTTTGTCGCCAGGTTGATATAAATGCAGTTGATTTTTTTCTTCAGTACTCAGGTAAAGCGGTCTTAAAATAGTGAAGGGTGCGCCTTGTCCTTTTAAAGTTCCCCTTTGTTTTAACGCTTGTCTGACTAAAGCATTTAAACCGTGCTTTTCCGTATGACTCAGCGTAACCAGTAATCTATCTTGTTCCTTGACCGCCAAATATTTTCCTATCGCCAATTGTTGACGTTGCTCGGTGTTGTCCTGCTCTTGAATATGCTGATGCTTTTCTAAGAACTCAATTTGTTTCACTAAATACGTTTGGTTTTGCAAGTGAGCAATGTTGTTTTTAGAAACCCATACTTTAATTTCCATCATGCCTGCTTTTTTTAAAGGTTCAAGTGCTCGAATAGCTTTTAATCGCGTGTAAACAATTCGTGCACCTAACGTTTCGGCAAATGCGCCTAAACGGCTTACTTGACTCGCGGAAATATCGCCGTTTACAATCCAAATATCCTTGGCTTCAAAGGCGTTGGCTTTTCTACCTAGCGCTTCTAAAATATAACTAGGCTCACCCCTTTTTAATGTTCTTTCTTCACAAGCTAACAAAAATCCTTCGAGTGTACTCACTCTTTCCGTATTTAATTGCTTCCTTATCCCATCAATACAAGAGTTATTCTGCGTTAATACTCGTGGATAATAGCCATGAGAAAGGCTAAATGCCATATAGTCCTTTACCGTTTTATTGAGCATGTGTTTAGAGTTGGCAATAATGGCCATTTGTCTATCTTTTGAACTCAACAACACTTTCAATGCCTCTCGTTCTTTGGCATCTGCTATAAAAGTGGTAGACAAACTTGCAATCCATTTAGGCGTGATGTTGTTAACGCCTTTTTTGCCTTGCTTCATCCTATCAATATTATCTTGCTCTAAATGATAAGCTTCTGGTGTGGTGAGTAATTTATTTTCTAAGTAAATAAGTCCTTTATTAGCTATTTTTTGTTCAATGGATTTTAGCAAATTTCCTTCGTTGGTTGGTAATAACGATATTAATTTTGCAGTTTTAACCACTTCTTGAAATGAAAATGCCTGTTGGCGCTCGCTTAAATGTTTGAGTGCTGAATTGACTGCTTGCTCTGCTATCGCTTCCGGATCTTCTAAAGTAATTGGGCCTCTTTCTTTCGCCTTTTTTGCGATAGCATTCAATTGTTCTAAACTAGAGCCTCTGGTTTTTAATTCCTCTATCCAACGTTCTTGGCGCTTGGCTGGATCATCGTGAACCTTAGCGCCTCTGGTCATGAAATTAGCAACTTCTGCCGCTTTACTGCCGGATAGATCTCTTTCTTTAAGCCAATCTTGAATAGCTTCATGGCGTTTAGAATAACCATCAATCAAATCTTTTGGAACTTCTTTAATTTCAAAGTTCCCATTTTCTTTAATTTCTAGTTCAAAACCACGTTTCATTAATGCGTGCGCCAAGTGAGAATCATATACCCTGCCCATCAGTAATACCTGAGTATAAAATTCATCGGCATATACCGTGCGCCAATCACCATTTTCTTTTCGGGTAAGGTTCATTAAAACGCAATGCGTATGAAGATTGGGATCGCCTGCTCTTGAGTCGCTATGTTCAAAAGTGGCGATGGTATAATTACCCGTGCGTTCAATACTAATAATACCGTCATGCTTATGACGACATCCGGCATAAGTGGTTTCTAAATACTTTAACGTGTTTTGAAGTGCTTCTCGATGCGCTTCTATCACTTCTTGATTACCAGCCACGAGCGCTAATATTGAAACAGACTTAGGAGCAGAAAAGGTTAAGTCATATCCAGGTCTATGGTATTCTCCTTTTTTTACGTTAGACATCACCTCCCCATTGGGGAAACGTCCTTCTAATAACTCTTTAAAAACATTAAAGTCTACTGAACCTTTTAAACCTAAATTTTCTGCTCCCTTTCCCATCCATACACTCAGTGCTTCGGCTCCGCCTTGAGTATAATAGTCTCCACTCTGATAATATTTAGAAGCATCAGAAGCCGATTTAAGGGTGTATAGGCTTAACATATTAAAGTCTTTCCGTGATTGTTACACTTTCACTGTCGCTATCAATAATGCCATGCTCATCTTGCTCTTCAGCTTCAGAAGTTTCACAACGCTCTGGGTTTATGACTGCAGTTGGCTTTTCTTCCATATTCAACTCAGTTTCGTTGACCGCTTCTCTTAAGGTTTCTTTAACCTCATTTATGTCAGGCTCCTTATCCAACATTAAATGGCTTAAGTCTCTCGCAATAAAAGGTTCCGCAATTTGGCTTCTGTCTTTAATATTAAATGTTAACTTTGTAATCGGCCAATTACCCGGCAACCTTAAATAAGCATTTAAGTCTTCTAATTCTAAAAAATCAGAGGCTTTAACCACTGGCTCTTTTCTTCTTTCTTGGTTAATAGAAACACCATCTCGCATTTCGTGAGCGCCATAAGAAAATCCCTCTTTATTCTCTAAAGTTTCGATTTCTCCCGTAATTTTAGACATCCAAGCCGCAGAATCGGGATCTTGGGTTCTATACAATAATTTTGTACTAAACAACGACATTAAACTTCTACCTTCATCTCTGCCATAAATCGCGTGTGGTTGATGATGGTCTTGGATAGTTCCCACAAAACAAGCGCCGTATTTCCGGCCTCTGGATAATGCGTTTTTTAAGCTAGGTAATTTATGTAGGCTGGGTAATTCATCTAAAAAGAACCACAAACGCCTGTCACGAGACTCTTTTAGGCTTAATGTCGCTTTGGCCGCCACATCCAGCCATACCGATAGTAAAGGTTTTAAAGCATCTATTTTTTGAGCATTGGTTGAAATAAAAAGCCAGCTATCGCCTTTATCCGATTCTATCCAACGGCGAATTGAAAATAACGGCTCATCTCCTTCCTCTTTTAAATACATTAACGCTTTACAATAAGTGGATAAGGTAGCCTTAATTGAAAGAGCAGTTTTTTCTATTTTATCGCTTGCTAAAGAAGCCGCAGGGGTACCCGCCACTAAATCGCTTAAAGACTGTAAGGCATCATCAAACATTGGGCTTAATAATAATTTTGTTTGGGTTTTTCCTTGTTTTTGCAATTGCAAAGCGGCTGAGGCAAAAATAGTTTGAGCTGAGCGTATCCAAAATGGATCGGAATTAGACAAATGCTCTGGCATTAATGACACCGCAATCGTGTCATAATCCGCCATATCTTGGCACTCCTGCCAAACATTCCAAGCAGGTGTTCTAACATCCAGCGGGTTTAAAATGATGTCTTTGTCTTTGCGGTAATAGAGTGGGACAAAGGCTTCGTCAATGTCATAAACAATTGCTCGCTGTCCTTGGTCGCGAACTTGATCCATCAGCTCTTTCATGGCCACCGACTTCCCGGAACCCGTAGCCCCGGCCATTAAAATGTGCTGCACCTCGGAATCTTTGACCAGTGGAACCCCAGCCAGCGTAAAGTTAGAGGCTTCTTTGTTCTTTTTAAGCAATTGCCGCAGTTGCTTAGGCTTAATCTGAACATTTCCACTAACATTATTGGTTGTGTTTCGCGCTTTTCCTTCCCACCAAAAATAAAGTAAACATAGCGCAAAAACCCCAGAAGCAGCCAAGCCGGCATATATTAATCCGGTGTAATAAGCATTTTTACAATTTTTTAAGTAAAAATCAGTGACAGGAGAATAGATAAATTGACCGGCGCTAAGGGTTGTCAATTGCCCTGTAGGCTGTTTAACTTTAATTTTTATCTTGTCCCCATGTAAGAAGACTTTCATTTTAGTGTCTAGGTATTCCTGTAATATATAGATGTCGTAATCCGTGGTTTTTTTATCAAAAACCCAATAAAACACCCCTGCAAACGCTAAAGCTGCTATCATTAAGCCGTACTGGAATACCTGCCAAAACATCCGTATGGCATGTAGAATTATCTGGCCGCCTCTGGTAAAATTTCTAAAGTTGGATGAGTTATTTGCCATGGGAGATGCTCCTTTGGTTTAAATGAGTGTCAAGTGAACTATGCGGTGGGTTGAGTAGTGTTTGATAGATGAACACTATTTTATTGGGATAAGACAAAAGGTGGCCCCATCTGGTGCTTAAGGCCACTAAAAGAGTGCTATGTTTATAGTAGATGTTAAGACAAAGAAGGATCCTTATGAAAACCTTTAGAAAAAAATACAAACTCGGAAAAACTGAAATTACTTGCGCGGTAATCATGACGACTGTTTGTTTTGCTGCAGCCACAAAATTATATTTAAACACTTCTTTACCCTTCATAACTTGCTTCGCATTTTTTTGTTTCATGAGCATTATTGGGAATGCTTTTGTCTTTGTGGGAATGAAAACATCTAATTATTCTAATGATGATTCTTTCGAAAGTATGTTTGATTCTAATAATGTATGGAACGATTACAGAACTAGTATTATTTATGATTGGCATCCACTTAACATTCATTATCAAGACAATCCTAATTAGCTCCAACATTTAATTATTATTCTCCTTTGTTGTATCTACTCTTCGAATCTTAGCGCGTACTCCTTGCACTCTCTTTCCCTTAGATGCTTCAACCTTCTGTTGTTGTGCTTTTAATTCTGCTATATATGCTTCATGTTCTTTTCTTATTAATTCTTCATTTTTCAACTTGGCTTGTTTGTTTTGTTCCATTTTTTGTTGCACTGTACCCTTTAACTCAGTAGAAACTGACGTACCAAGCTCTGAACTGTCTTTTAAATCCCCTATAAGTTGATTATTGGCTTTATGTTTTTGCTCTGGGCTGTTAAAGTTTTGAACTTTTTCAGCATTATTACCGTGATTATCAATGACGGTTTGTTCTGTTGTCGGCATTTGCGCCTGATGTTTTTCAAGAACGGTGTTAGCCTTACTTGTTGCATAAGCATTCATGTGATGAGCATTAAGCGTTGGATTTGAAATAATTTTATGAGCGCCTTGAATGCCACCATGATTTTCTACCAGATGTTGTTGATAATCTTTAGCGTAGCTTTGGTCTATTGAGACTCCATGTTGTTTGTAATAATTTGCTTGCTGCTGATAAGACTCTGCTTTTGTTAAATCAGCAGAAACGGACTGTATTTGATTTCCGGCTTTGCTAAGAGCTGAACTAATGGAGCCAGTCCATTGATTGCCCTCGGACTCACCAATGTTTAATCGTCCTTCTTTAGCTTCTCTAGTAGATTGATTTAATAATTCGGACATTTTGTGGTCTTTACTGAATTTTTGAGCTTTTGAAAAAGTTTCTCTGCCTTCAACCGACGTGTTAAATTCCGCTCCTGCTTTTACGCCAACCACGCCAGGAATACCACCACTTGCGGATATTTGAGCAAATATTTTAGCTGCCTTAGAATAAGTAACTCCATTTTCTTTAGCAAAATTTTCCACCAAACCAACATATTTACCCCAAGAGCTTTCACTGCCCGTGCTTTCGTATGTTGTAAAAGTTTGCCCACTATCAGTACTTTTCGCTCTGCTTTCTCTAAAATCATGCGTCATACTAAGCGCTGATGAAATACTGTCTGATGCTGCTTGACTGTTTCGTATTGCGTTTTGAATACTTTTATGGGCATTTTCAGAAAATGAGGCTTGTACTTGATCGCTCACTTTAATATCTCCGCCAATATCTCCCATAGCAGGCCGCATGTCTCTAATTGGGGTTCCATCAGGCATTGTATGAAGATAAGAACCGTCTAAATCCTGCACACTTGTTTTACCTGTAGCCACTTCTACGTTCGTGTTATGTTTAAACCCACTGGTATTGTTCTGACTATGATTTGCAAAATTAGTATTGGCTAAACTCCTATTACCGCTGACGGCTTCTTCAGCAGCATGGCTCACAGCAGATTGTGCAACACTTCCAAAATGCCCAGATATTTGGGTTAAAGCGCCTGCGCCATATTTAAATATCCCGTAAGACAAGAACGGAATTAAGCTCATGCCATATCCTGCTACCGCTGAGATCCATTCGTTTGCTTCAGTTAATTGTGGGATAGTAGAAAACGCCAGTACTTTGCTGGTTGCTCCTTTAACTCCGATAGTAACTGCCGCTAAGCTTTTAGATTTTGCATAAACATTAAGCACCATATTTAAAATGGCATACATCGGTGCCCAGGCTTGAATAGAGAACATCATAATGCAATATTCTTTAAGCACTCTAAATCCGCCTGGAAATAAAGCAATACTGGCCGCCATGGGGAACAATGAGTAAATCAGCACTTCAAAGAGTACTTTCATCGTAGACAACGATAGTGAAGCGGTATCGCCATGTAGCGCATAAGAAGTTTTCTGTTGTTCTAGTGCTCTTGTTTCTGCTGCGGACCTAATCACGTCTGTTGTGCCGTTAATTGCGTTTAACTCTATTAGTCCATCTCTGATTAAATTACGCATAATGTTCTGTCTTAAAATTAAAGCAGCATCTTGAGACACGCCCGTTAAATATTCGTAAGAAATAGGTAAGTGTTGTATTAATAAGTCAAATGCTTTTGGGTTGTCTGGAAAAAAGAGACGGCTATATTTTGAAGCAGCCATAGATACATAATCTTTCCACCGGCTTTTTTCGATTGCAGCCACTTCTCTGCAAGTTTTTATTTGTGTTTCTGGCTTTTCGTTTAAATAGGGTTTGATATTATACGCAAACCCTCGTATTGGTGAGGAGGTTTTCGCTAAAAATTCCCAAGTATCTTCCGCTTCTTTTAACTCTTGCATGTTGTATTTGCCTCTCGCAATATCCCATAACATGCAATTTTGTATAAAGCCTTTTAAATTGGCTTCACAAGCGAGATGTACGAACGTCATTCTCGCGGTTGTGGATACTAATTTAGAAGCCATTGCAATACCCGTTTTCGTATACTCTAGCCCAACTGGAGCGAACACCTGGTCAAATTTTTTGGCAAAAAAGTCTCCAAGCTGACTGCTAAAAGCGGCAGCAAACCCTAAAACAAATGGTACGTTATCCACTTTTTTCTGGTATTGAAACGCTCTATCAACAATCATAACGTCTACTTTGGGCAGCGTTAAAGCATTCATAATAAACACAAAGCCTATAGCCCATTTAAGTGCTTTTATTCCGTCCTGGGTAACGACCATTTGAGTCGTTGCTGCTATAATCGCAAAATTGATGACAATATAAAGCACTGTCGCCATCACCCCTTTTTTCTGAAACAAGATGGCAACGGCATTAAAAGCGTGATGTAACGCTTCTCCGCCACCATGGGTAATCACTTCATACATACCGACTCCTTAATGAATAAGCTGACTGGTTATTAATGCCGACACTTTAGTCTCCATCATTTGAACTTTGGCTATCATGTCATTGATGGTTTCGGTTTTTTGAACCTGCATCATGCGCAGCTCTGTAGCTCTTTGTCTGGCTTCTTTTAACATCGCGTTAAATTGATTGGAGTATTCTTTTGGGATTAAGCCATTTTTGTTAGATGACATAATGTCGCTGATGCCGTTATCAATAAAAGCATGTAATACATCCATAGCAATCACCTCGGCATACTGCTCAGTACTAATAAAGGACATCCCTTTATAAAACCCAGATTGAACGTTCAGCATCTTGTAAACGGGCAGTCGAGTGAGTTCTAAAAACCCTCTTTCTTTAGGCGTTAACGCTTGTTCATCTTCATTAATTTTTTCTTCTATAGACTTTAGAATATCGTGAACTTGTCCCACAAAGGTGGCTTCTTTTTTAAGTGCGGTTTCTTTGTCAATAATGCTTAAACAGTCTTCGTCTTGACAGCTGTACATGTTAAAGGGTTTACCAACTGCTAGTCCTGCAATTAATTCATGACTGTGTAGTTTTGAAATATAAAAATGCGGCTCTGCCGGCTTATTGAGTTCTGTTCTAAAAACAATCGTGCCAGTTAAGGTCATTAACAACTGTTTAGTGTTATTATCTAAAGTTTTTAATAAACCGTTTTTCTGCATGGTGTCCCATACAATATTGATATTATCAATCGTAGGTTCACCTTGGTCTTTAGATTCTTTGTTTTTAGCGTTTACTTTTTCTTGAGTCTGGCATTCTTCTTTTGCTTTGTTATAATCGGTGTTTTCACGTTGCACTTTACGAATACAAGCTCCAACGTTCGAGTCTTCCAGCAAAGAAGCGCCGCTATTCACTAACATTTTAGACATGTTGCAACTGTCAATATTTATTCCATTAGCCCAAGCAAGCTTAGCTTGGATTTCATCAATGGTATTCGTAATTTGCGGAGACATTTGTTTTAAAGCCAACGAAAAGGCATAGCTGGTCGAATTGCCACCAATGGCTTTTAAGGTTTCCACCAGCCTATGGCTATTGATAAAACTAAAAGCGCCCATGTGCGCGTCTATGCCATTGCATCCTGCACTAACGCTGGGCAACTGAAAATTGGCTGGATAAATACTTCGAGAAGGATTACGCATGTAAGCCCCACCGCCGGTATAGTATCCACCTTCTTGGCCTTTACAAGCGCCGCCGCTGGAAACATTAGCCGAAGAATTAAAAAGCGCAAATGTCCTTTGCAATTCTTCTTCAAGTCCAGCTTGAGAAGTGCAGGAATATAAAATTAAAATCATTGCAAGTAATATTCTTGTCATTTGATGTTCCTCTCTGCTTCTACGAACCTCGCCACATTTTCTTCAAGTTCATAGAGATTAATAGCTCCACGGGCAATAGGAACCACTTGTTGAGTCTTGGGATTCACTGCAAATAAAGATGGATAAACCATCACCTGAAATCGAGTAGAGGCGTAGTTACCTTGTACGGCATCCGGGAACTCCGAGAGCTTTCCGCCATCTTCTGAGACTGCAATCACTGAAACTCCGTATTTTTTAGAAAATGCTTTTACAGTTGGCGCAAAAATATGACAATATTGGCAACGTCCTTTAAAAAAGAAAAAGAAACCATGGGTTTTCGCAAACTCTCTAACGTTTTGTTCTATGCTTTGTTCCCGTTCTTGCTTATAGACATTTTGTGAAAGAAAGTTAACAGGAAACTTTAATGAGTAATCAAATTCCGGGTTTCTCATGAGCATTAATTTATAAGCATCAGTAAAATACTGACCCTTGCCTATCACTTCATAATAATTCCTAGCATAATTTTTAAGGTTTTCTTCTGTGGGGTAGAGGATTGCCAAATTGATGCTGTCCTCTACTCTTTTTCGCAAAGCTTGCATTTCTTCAGTGGGGTTTTGAGGTGCAGATTTAGTTTGGGTTTTTTGCTTTTGTTCTTCTTCAGGGTCTTGATACCAATGCCAACCTTCTTGATGTTTGCTAAAAAAGGGATCCGCAAAACAATCTGATATTATAAAAACCAGGCAAGCGCTGCTAATCATAAGAAAGAATTTATTTTTGCACATGAGTTTTTTCTCTGGCATATTTGGCATGAATCGCTCTCGCTGCTTCATGGCATTGAGGAAAATTTAAAATTCCTATATCAATCGCGGTTTCTCTGGAATTAGATTGCGGAAAAACAATTTCACCATTCAGTACATAATGATTCATTTGTTTAGTTTCATTCCAAGTGCAATAATGATTGATTAACGATTCAAAATCATAACCAGCCTCGGAAGAGACTTTTTTAAGCAGCGCTTCCTTTTCAGTCCAATACTGCGCAGCGAGGACTTTTTGTTTTTCCGCTATTAAATACTTTAAAGTATCCACTGCGCCGTTAGGGTTGTAGAAGTTAGCTTTACCTGTACTGGGATTGATTTGCCTAACCCACTGAAGTGTCTCTTCATTCCAATGATGGGGCCATATATCGTTATTTAATTCTTTGATATATTTTAACTTATCTTCAATAGCTATCGCCAAACTGCCTGCCCATTCCAACGAAGACATCTCAACTGGTTTTCGCTGCGCTTTTAATTTTTGTAATCTTGTTTCTAATGTTCCATCGACATGCCCAATTAAAGCTTCTTCTCCGCCAAAGGAATTTTGTTTTCCAATGTTATTGATCCAGTTTAATAACTCTTCTTCTGAAGTCCCTTCCATCGGTATGGTGTAAGAATAATTGCGAGTACCCAGTTCGTCTTCGAGGAGATTAATTTGCTTCTCTTTTTCTTGGCCTTGTTTAATCAACATCAATCTTCGTTGGATTGCTTCTTTATATTGTTTAATTCGTGGTTTATAAATGCCTTCAGCATGTGCGTCTACACCCGGTTCTCCAACCACATTATCAAACCAGTTAAGCAGTTCTTTATCGGGTGTTCCCGCTTTAGGGATCCCATAAGATTTATTTTTAATATCCAGCTTATCCTCTAGCGCGTTCAGCTCAGTTTCCATGGCTTGGTATTCTTTTATTTTTTCAAGCTTGCGCTGCCTTTCTGCCGCTCCGCCGTGTAACTCCTTTTCTATTTGAGAAATATCGTCCATCCAAGCATCATGGTATTCTGGGAAGGATTTGCCATGAATTTCCTCATATTCCTGGATAAGCTCTCTTCTTCTTTGGTCCTCAACGCGAACTTTTAACCCTTCTGTAACCGCTGGGTTCTTATAAAATTCTTCCTCTTGCTTACGTTGTAAGTCGTCTATTTTACTCTGCACGTTGCCCATGTTAGCCACTGCGTTTTGTACCAATTCAAACTTTTCTTGGGCGGTGGCTTGTACTTCTGCCATGATTTCCGCGAGCTTTTGCTGCGCCCTAAGCGTGGTAAAATCCACTTGACTTAATTGTTCCGCGGTGACACCACTGCAATTAGGGTGTTCCGCATCTCCCCAGGGAATATTTAATTGCTCATGGGTAATTTCTTGAACAATACGTGCTAGTTGAGAGCCATAACAACAGTAAGAGTCTCTTTCTTCCGTACACACGCCTAGTTTCTTCTTATGACAATAACGCCCTTTAACTTTCACGCAGCGTTTATTTTTAACGGCTGCAACGGCTAATTTCTTTTCTTCTTCATTGCATTGACCAAAAAGACCTTGAAGAATGCCTTTTAACTTACAGCAGTCTCTAAAGAATGAGCCAAGGTTCACCCGGCACTGACTGCATTTTCCACGAAATACCTCTGGGTTATTGGGATCCCCCATAATGCCGCCCAATTCATCCGCTAACTTTTTGCCCATCTCGGTTAAAGCGTTAAAATGCGTTACCGCTTCGCCAAAGTCGCCCGCCTCATAACCTGTGGATTGCTGGCCATGCCCTTTTAAAAAACTCACTTGCCCTAGGTTAAACGTTAAACCGTCGCCTTTTTGATAATCCGGTACGCCGCATCTAAAGGTATTCTCATATTCAATACAGAGGCCCTGGTTAGTTTGTATACATTTAGAGTCAATCTGTTCGCACTTTTGCTCAATTAAGGTTTGGCACTCATCAATGTCCCGGCCAGCCCCGCAATGAAAGCTTTTAGCTTGTGACCAGTACTCTCGGATAATAGGATGCGGATAGCCTGGAATACTCCTAGCCTCATTAATGCCTTGGTCTTCTGAAAAAGTTTCTTCACAAAAATGATCATTGACTTCTAATTCCTCGCACCCTTTCCAAGTATCTTGTCCCAAATTTGGATAGCCAATCACTTGCCAATTTAGGTGTGCCTTAAGTACGTTCATATACGCCCCAGATGGAGCAAATCTAAGCACGCCCACATAACCATTGCTAGGGCTGGGATGTTGTAAAACGACCGCCGCACCATTATCGCTACTGGTGAAGTTTATCTGGGCAATATTTGAAGGATTGCTTAAAGGCTGCGTAATGCCAGACCATCCAATAATGCCGTCTTTATTATTAATGCCTGAATTATTCGTATGCTTATAATCAGTATTCGTAGGCATATCGTTGACTGCAGAAATAGCGTTTTGCAAAAAATTAACCGTAAAAGTCACGGACTCATAAGCTCTCACGGCAAGCACCACTGAGAGGCTGCTAACCTGTGGCGGTGTAAAATTAATCACTCGAATTTTAACACAAGTTCGCTCGATGCCCGCAGAGCCTATTCTGCAAGTAACTATCCTATCTTTAAGCTCTGGGTTGGGCTGTTGCGCTGTCTGGCCTTTTTGAAAAATACCTTCTTCGTCTTTTAAATCTTGTTTCGATATTTCCTCATGTTTCTTAAATATCGGATCGTCATGCGCGATTTTATAACGATGTCTTTGCTTTAAAAACTTTTGGGTTTCCCCTAATGAGGGCTGGTTAGGGTTTTTATTTTTAGAGTTTTCTACTGTTTTTTGATTAAAATAATCTTTCAAGGGATCTTCACCCTTTTTACCACTGTCATAGTTCGATTCAAAAGCGCTGTTTAACTCCGCGTTATGTGGTTCAAAATTCTCCATGCCGGACTGTTGAATTAGGTGTTGCTTCATCTGATTTAAGTCCGCCTCTGAGTTTTGATATCCTTTATGATGCAATTGCTCTCCAAATGTTTTAGCGTCTTCTTGCTCTCTACCCGCAGAAACAAGAGTTGCAAATAAAAGCGTGAAGATGGCTATACTGACTCTGCTAATCATTTGAGCCTCGATATTGTTGCAATAATCTGCTCGCGATTCTCTTTCCTTCCTCAGAGCCTTTGGTATTTACTGCTTTTAAAGCGTCTTCCAGAGAAATATCTCCATAGATCACATCAAATTTTGGCGTTGAGCAATGCTCGTCAAAACAGTTATTCGGCTTCATAATAACAACGGCTGGAACAGTTTGAATGTTATACTTTTCAAAAGATTCTGGATCGACCAGTAATTCTCCCTGATCTTGTTCACCAAAAAGTTGCAAAATCTTTTCGGTCGTTTTTTGTATGGAGTTATCAACAAAGCCTCGAAGCAATAATTTGCCGTTTACTTTAGAAGCTTGCTCTGACCAAAGCTTTAAACTTTGCTCTGGCATGCTAAAAGAAACCAATATTAAGAGTTGCGATGCTTTTTCAATGGGTTGCAGTGAAGGAGTGTTGCAGTTAGCAAAACAGTTGCTACAAAGTAAAAACAAAACCATTATTTTTTGAATACTGCTAATACAACTTTTCATAGTTACTAAGAACTCCGAATATTGATGACTTTAAAACTACTTTCATAAACATCCATAAAATCATAAAATGCAGTAATCCCAAGCAAGCATTTATGCAAAGCTTTTAATAAACGCAGCAAAAACGGCGTCGCCATATCAAATAAGAAAAATCTTCGCCCTTAATCGGATATTCTTTATTAATTCCCCAAAAGAATGTGGTACGCCCAATTGGATTGCAAGCCATAGTAGCGTTTTTAGTAACACTTGGGTAAGTCATTTGTAATTTGTATTGGTCTTTTTTCCACCATGGCATAGGATACAAGCCGCAAGCTGCTTTTTTGCCATAAGAGCCAAACAATAATAACTCTCGATGCAATTTAAAAATCATTTTTTCTAGGATCAATGTACTGGCATCAGCCCCGCCATGATGAAACGGCAGCGTTCCTGTTAAAGGGTATACCCCACCCTGACAGCCTGCACACCAGAACAAAGCATTGACAGGAAGATGGGCAGAGGCGGCAACACAGTCTGCCGCGCACGCTATTTGAGCGATTGGATTTGCGAATAACACGACTTCTGGGTTTAACCAGATAGAAATCTCATCGTCTTGCCAGAGTGGATCAAGCTCTGTCATATAAGCCACATCAAAAGATTCCGAAGTCATACATAACAAATTTGTCACTAAGTTCATCCAATAAAGCACCGGATAGACATACCAATGCGCATGGTAAAAAGCGGTTTTAGCGCCTCTGTGCAAATGACCATCTTTAATACCCACGGTCCCGTCGGGTGTTTTTACACCCACTTTCATATCCGTTCCGCCCAGTGAAACCATACAAAACGGCTTGGTCGTCACATCCGCCAGTCTAAAAGGCTCCCAAAAACCAATGGGAATGCCAATACGTGGAATAGGTTCGCCGCATTTACAAAAGAAGTCTTTTGGCTCAGAAGGAGTGGGGTTTTTATTAACATCTGCCACTTTCTTTCCTGCAATCGTTAAGGGAAACAAACATTTCCAACAAATATCGGTAATGGGATTGATAAATTTTCCTGCACACACAGCCCTAGCATTTACATTAAATGCCAGTAAACAAGTAAACATGAATAGCAGTGCTTTCACAGCTTAACCTCAGCAATCATTAACTTATCGCTCTGTTGATACACCATGGCAGGCACATGCTTAAACCCAAAATACTGGGTTAGCCTTCCTGACTGATCAAAATAAAAAGGCACATCAAAGGTTCGCATTAATGCTAAAGGTTGGCCTTTAACAAGAACAAGCTTTGCAAGCCCGCTTCTTTTTTGATGCTCATTTAAGGCCCAGGTGACTTGTTTCTTATCGTCTCCGTCTAAGAACAGCAGAACTTTTTTAGTGTGCAGCAAGCGATTGGACAAAGGATTTAGTCTCGTTCCAGCTTTATGAAGAATCTCTCCATTTGCCCCTTTAATATCTTCTGCAACTACTAACGTTAAGTCTTTTTCAAATACTCTAGGATGTTGAGTCAGTGTTAAACCTATGACAGGTTTTGGTCTTTCTATCGTGGCTATGGCTTGCTCCTTCAACTGTTGCTGATGTTTTTCAATTTCTCCTGATGCTCTCAATTGCTTAAGACGTTGTTGAATGTGTTCTAAGGCGCTTTGTTCTTTAATGGGATATAAGCTGCCTTGTGTTCCACAATTTACAGCATAACTATTGATTGGCATTAGCAACCCTACTAAACTTAAAAACAGGCTTCGATAATAAATCATGCTTTTTTGCCTTCATCACACTGAATAGCTCCAACATAAATATCTAAAGCATCATTACGAATAGCGCCCAAAATCATACCTTCCTTGAACCCTTTCCAACATCGGCAACTCAAATATCCGATAGCAGTGCCAATGATAGAACCAATCATGTAATAAAGAGCGGCGTGTTCTAACACGCAGGAAGAATGCGCTTTAAAAAGTCTCTCTTTTTCTTCAGTTTTAACCTTTAAAAAACTAGTTATCTTATGCCCTATGCGTTTAGCGTTGCTTTCGATTAACTCTTTATCATAAAACTTTGCGACGGTATAATAGGCTGTTATTGCTATTATTTCAATAACAATAATCCATTTTATTAGTTTTACAATAACGCTAAAAACATCAACAGCCATTTCTTTTAAAAATTTAATCATTCGTTTCAACTTTTAAATTTAAGGATAAACAAGTTGCATACAGGCTAAATTTTGCAATCATCGCAGAAAATAAACAACCAACACCCATAGAACACAGGGTTATCAAAAAATTTTTACCACTCAGATTCGAAACAGCCCAGGCTATAAACGCTAATCCAAACATTGGCAATATGGAAATCAGAATAAGTTTCACCCAACTCCCATAAGACAAAGACTTAACTGCTATTTTTTTGTACATCAATAACTCCTACCACAACGGATACGCTACCCCAACAGTTTGGCTTTCATTTAGCCAACCCATTTTTTCATAACGAGAATCAAAACTGTCTTTATGCGGCGTTGAGACATAATATTGCCCTTTGTTTATTGTCCCAGTGGGTCCTATTTTAAGCGGCTCACCCTTTAATGAATGCGTTTTAGCGGTGGCACTATACTGATCATTAATATAAAAATCTCTGTCCTGACGAGTCACTAAATCTCCTGGAACACCTAACACTTGCTTAATCCAGGTAACATTTTCAGAAAACCCATACTCCTTCGCAATCGATTTTAATGGCTTAAAACAAACATAGTCTTGACGTTTAGGCGTTTTCCCATAAGCCACTAGCCAATATTTCTGAGGAAGACTTGAGGATACATTAATATAAAGTCTGTAATGGTCTAATGTCCACCAAAATAAGGGAATGGATAGAAAAACCCAAAAATACCTTAACCCACTTTTCTGGCACTCACTCACACGCGGCTTCTCCTAACTATTGTTTTTAATACTCTGTACTAAAAATAGCTCTGCATTCAGAACTGCGGTAATGACGAGCATAGGACTCTTATATTTTAGTGTGCGTCTGGCAATACTTACGATAATTTCAGAATTTGAAGAATTTCTTTCACCGCAATGCTCGTCAATCATCACTATTGATGGTTTATCAAAACATTTTTCCATCAGGACTCTCCTCGTTTAAATCGTTGCTCTGCTACGATTGCAATGGCTTCAGCCAATGGAATCCCTTGCGCTCTTAGATTATTAATATCTTCAAAATCTTTGGCTTGTGTGGAATATAAAATGCAAGAGAATGGATCAAGAAATAACCTGCCCAATATACACTCGCCGCTATCCCCTTTAATGACCATTTCGGAATAAACGCCATGTTCAGTGGTAACGGAACACAATAGCCTTTTTTGAAACTCATTTAAGTTAAGTTTTTTGTTCTCGATTAACATCTCCACGGCTTCAGGATTTTGCATGTGAATGATTTTCCAATAAGAGTTGATGTAAGCAGCTTCTCCGGCGGATGAGGCAAAGTAGTCATTCAATCCTTGAGTGATGGTAATCAACGCGCCTTTATATTTTCTAGCGCGTCTGGCAATGTTTTCAATAATCGCGCTACCTTGACCGCCTTTTAACATGTCCCAGGCTTCATCAATAATTAAAGAGATTTGTTGTTTGCGGCCGCCTAAAAGCATTTTTTCGGTAACTTGATACATCAGCAGCATAAAGATAACGCTTTGAAATCGTTTGTTACCGCTAATCTCTTCTAATTCAAAGACCACCATAGGATTATTAAAACTAATAGTGGCGGGACCATTAAAATAACTGCCGTATTGACCCTCACGGGTAAATGGGTACAGCATTTTGCCAATATCTTGAGCGCGGCTATCTTCTTGTTCTAGCAGCCAATCGGCCACCTCTGACATCCCAGCTGTACGGCCTTTAGTGTCTGCTACCGTCTTAATGGCTTTAGAAATATAAGAAATTTCTAAGGGAGAGGGATCGCCATTGGGATTAATCATAGAACAGACAAAGGGTGTCATAAAACCTAAAAATTCGTCAACATCATTGACAGCGCTAAAAGGGTTTAAGCAAATGGGATGCTCTTTGTTAAACTCTATAAACTCTCCGTTTAATATTTCACAGAACTTTTTATAGGAACGGCCCACATCAATAATAAACACTCGCCCGCCAGTGCCGATTAAAGAAGAAACGATTTCCTGAACGGTCACGGATTTCCCCGCGCCTGGGATCCCCGCAACGCAGGTGTTGTAATTGGCGCGAGGATTTCCAAATGGATCGAAGAAGAATATCTGGCCTCTGCGTCCGGTTAACATGAGTCTGGGATTATTCATGCCTTTAGGCTCCGCCACCATGGGCAGCATCCCCGCGGCATTTTTTACCCAGACTTTATAAAGCAGTCCAAGCTTTTGCATATCTTCTAACCACTTAAAGTTTTGGCCCAAGGGCAGGTGCGCGAGCAGCATAACCCCTTGAAGTTGAAAATTTTTAATAATCTTCCACTTGCAATGCGAGGATTGAAAGACATTCATCAGGCTAGATTCATGTTCTGGGGCTTCAGCGGTTTTACAATACAAGTTAATGTTAAAAGAAACCAAAGCCAGTCTTTCTGATTTTTCAATCTCGCTGACAATGGCTCTGGCATCATTAGCGTCTCGTACCGCTTTGGGACTAAATTTGCCAATCATCTCCGCGCGTTGCAACGCCCTAAACGAAAGACGGTTAGCTTTGCCGTTTTCTTCGGAAGCCTTACATATTTTAACGATAAAGCTTAAAGAGAACGGGCAACCGATTTGCGCATTGTATTCAAATAAATGCCCAATTAAATCAGACATTTGCGCTAAATGCAGACTTTGTTTGCCGTAATCCTCTACTCTAAAATTGCGTATTTGCCACTCACCGTCATCAATCAAGATATGATCGCTAAAAATACGTTTTTGCCTATGAGGAGAGGCGAGCAGGGTAGATAGACTGGTTAATTCATTATAATAGGGCTGCTTTTCATAAAGGACGTTTTCTGGCCTTAATAAGGTATTCACCCATTGCAATAACCGCTCAGGTTTAACAAAATGACTTCGTACATCAATATTGCGTAACGTTCCTTTTAACTGTTCCTTTAACGAAAAAATCTTAGAGTCTGGTAAATCTAACTCGTGATCAAACACTAAACAAACCAGCAGCTTATAGTCTCTCAGTATCATTTGCCGGCCTGGAATCAGTGAATTAAAAACGCCTCGTTTCCAAAATTCTGCCCGCTGCTGCGCTAGTTTTTCCGTGAGCGGATGATGCTCAACTCTCGCTTTAACATAAAAATCAAAGGTTTCTCCTAAATGGGGTGAAGCGTACAGCAAGCACTGTAAAATGGTTTGCTCAGGTAAGGTACGCTGCAACAGGGTATATAATGCTTCCATATTGTTATCAGAAGCGCTATCCATGGGCTCTGCCTCACACACAATGCCTTTAGCATTTTTACAGTGATAAATACCCGTCTCTTCATCATAGGAATCGTATTGAAAATACTCGTTTAAAGGGTAAAGGCCCAACTCCTCTAGATTTAAATCCTTTCCTACATGAATAGGTTTTTCTTCTTCTTGCCAAAGTGCATCAGAAAAAAATTGCTTTAAAGATTTTTTGAAACTTTTTAGCTTTTGAGAGGGATTAACGTTCATGGAGTATTTTCCTGAATTTCTGAAACTGCGCCGACCCACTCAGCAGCTCTTGCCACAAAGTGCATGCGCTTTTCTTCATGGTAAGTCCCATCTTCGGTTTGATAAGGCGCTACCCATAAGCTCAACACTTCTTCTTGCGTTCGTAATGGAGAGTCAGGAACTTTTTTAGGTTCTAATTTCTTTAAATCCGAGGCTTTTTTAGCAGGTTCACTCCCAATTTGACCGTTATTGATTTGCTTGTCCACTTCTGATAAGGACTTGCAACGCACGCCATCCGTGTAGGGACAATCAAACTTATGATTGGAACAGCCCGTTAATAGTGACAGTGTTAATGTTAAAATGAATAGTTTACTCATTTATTTTCCTTTACTCCTTTAGGTTGTGGCATATTGTCATAGAGTAGAAAAAAGAAGTTTTGCTCTAACAAACACGGGTGTTTGCCTCTGAGGCGTGCAATCTGGCGTTTTTTAGGATTTAAGAGAAATAAATCTTGCTGATTGGCATCAAAGCGTATCAATGCTTTTTTGAGTTCAGAATTTGTGCTTGATTTATCGAGAGTCATTACTTTAAGGTGGTAGTGTTTTGCAAAACGTTGAATAGTTTGTTTTTGTTCAGAGTGCTTGCCATCGCTAAGGAACAATAGGGCATGATTTTCAGAAAAATCACTCGTTTTACTGTTAATGATCGGCTCAAATAAACTCCTTTGGTCTTCCACCCTTGAACATAAAGTCTTATCGCCAGAGGTGTATTGATAAGCTTTCAAAAAAACTTCTTCGGATTGAATCGTGTAATCTTTGGCCTGGTATAACCAAAAGCCTTCCCTATTGCCGATACTGGCTAAAAAATCTTGACAGTCTTTAATAATATTGGCATTTACATTAAAAGAAACCATTGCTGCCGCGATAACCATCATGTTACGCAATTTCATGGATTTGCTCCTGAGCTTGGTTGTTGATTTGGAAATTGAAAATTGTTCTGGGTATTAGTAGAAGTCATTCTTTTTTCTTTTCTGTTTTGCTCGCCAAATTCACTGCCGGAATGAAAAACCACATCTACTGTTCGTCCTGCGCTAATTTGGATGACAGGTTGATACTGCTCTGCGCGTTGGATATTGTATTTAGCCATCAATTCAAAGGCATCTCCCGCACCTTGTGCCCCTGCTTGTTTAAAAATATCAGCACCTTTAGCATTTGAAGTATTCACAGAGCCAAAAGGAGACACGCTGGTAGAACTAAAAGAACTACTGGCAGCTTTGCCTAAACCAGATAAAAGACCGCCCATAAAGCCGCGCGTTAAAACTTCCGTATCTCTTAATACCACATTGCCCCTGACTCCATTCTTGCCATCTTCACCACTGATGTACCCGTCTACATCGGTTTCTATCACATGCCCATCTGTCTCAACACAGCTAAGCTTTTCTAAACGCATATAAGCCCGTTCACTAGACAAGTCGCCGTAAGCGGCCGCAATAATGCGGCATTCCTTCATTTTCCCCACTGCTCTATTAGGCAAGCTGCCTTTATTGATAAGCCTTAGTAACACGGGTTTTGGAGATGATTGGCTGGATACGCCCGCTGACACATCTACACCGCTTAACAATACCGCTTTGGCATAAGTACCCGCAGGAATATAACTGTTAATATGCGGTGTTTGTTTTTCGGGTGAGCCGGTTAAAGACAGGGTTTCGGAAAATATTGTGTTCATGGACTGGGCACGGGCAGGCCCAGAAAAACTTTGAGGCGCTGGCTCAGAATAGGATGGAAAGTGCATGGTGGGTAACGGCTCAATGGCTTGCTCTGGTGGTTTTTCTTCTGTAAGCTCTTTTTTGTTTAAGTTCTGAGTATATTCCGCTAAAGACTTTTTAATTTCCGAAAGCTCGTTCATCACTACCGCTTGCTTTTTTTCCTGCTCAGATAAGCGCTTAGCGGACTCAAACATCCACACGTTTTTATCCTCAACCGTTTTGGTAATATCATGCAGCGGTGTTTGATCTGCGGCATCACTTTTTGGTTTTGTAGATTGTGGTCTATCTAAACTCATAAACACCAAAACAAAAATTCCAACGGATACGCCTACCACTAAAGCATTCTTATGTTGGTATTTTTTAAATCGCTCTGTCAATGTTAACATCTGTTGCTTAACTGAACTCATTAACTTCTCACCAAATAAACCCGCGTTTTGCTTTTTGCCGGCATCGCTTTATCAATAATAGATACCGCTCGAATGCCTTCCCTATAAAAATCAGCCTCCGTTAAAAAGATGGCTTCATGGTTGTTATTGGTAACTTCCAAAACCTCGCCTAATAATTGTCTTCCTGCATAAGACTGAACATGAGAGACTTGAGCACCTTGGATTTTAGGCAGTTTTAATTGTGCGCGTTCTATTGAAAAGCCTTCTAAAGTAGTTTGCGTGTGCATTGCTTTAACCAACTCTTTTAATGCAGACTCATAAGAGCTGGATTTTTCCCCTGTAGTCGCAATACTGTCTTCTAGGGGAGCCAATACAATACTCTCTGCCCCAATTTCGGAAACAATCAGTCCCAAAGAATAAGTGCGCCCCTTTTCAGTCGTAATAAAAATATGAATAGGCTCGTCACCCTCTTTAACAACGGGTTTAACAAAAATCTGGCCCGCCTCAACGTCCTTATCCAGCTCAAATTGCCCAGAAGTGCCTTTAACCCCAATAATTCTGTCGTTCTCAACCGCAATTCTATTCAAGGCGTCTGCTGAAACATTAGCGCTGATGGGTGAAGCTTCTTGTACCGGAATGCGTTGATAAGCATTAACGGTTAATGAGAACAACGTTAAAAAAATCAAGGCAACTTTTTTCATCCATCATTCCTTTTCAGTTGTCGACCCTAAAAGTCTTAATAAAACCTTTGGTTAAATAACACGATATAATCGGTAAAAGTGGCAGCAAATATACTAGAATAAGCGCTCTTAAAACCTCAAACATCCTTCTGCACCTCACTAAAGGTTTTAATTTTTAAAAGACCATTTCGATTAGCGAATTGAAATTTATAGGTTCTGGCATTGGACTCCATCGGAGTATTTGCAATTAAAATCTTTAAATCGCCTTTAAGCTCAACCCATAAGCCTTTAGCATTAACCCGCAAGTGAGAAATGTAAAAGGCCGTCGAGATCCCTCGTTTTTCAATTTCTTTGTTTTGCTCAACCAATTGCTCTTTGACAGCGGCATAGTTTTCAGAAGCAACATGTCTCAATAGAGTCTCAGCATTCACAGCACAAGTTGCCGGCGTGACATTTAATAGCAGTCCTGCAAAATACTGCGCCATTTGCTCTAGGTAGCTGTCTGAGAATTTTGAACTTACGGTAAATTCCCTATCAAAGGTTGCTGGAATAACAATGGTCTTCTGCCTGCCAATCAAAGAAAAAACCGAAGCCCCTTGAATGACGTTCAAAATAAATAACCCAGCCAATGCTATTAATAAGCGATTGCGCCACTGAATATTTTTATTAAGATTTTGAGCTAAACTCTGAGTCTTCATCCCAGATGCTCCCTCACATAACAAGGCGGTATCACTTTAAAAAAACTCTTACTAACGCTATATGGCAATAACCAATAAATCCCTATCTTGGTTAAATCTCCAAGCGGACTTTTTTGTAATGTTCTTCTCGCCTTAACCGCCAACACCCCCAATAAAAATCCAACCACCATAAAATCAAACATAAAAAATAAGATCCATACACACATAAACGTCATAATCTCCGCTCTCTCAAAAAACGAGATTTTAGGTGGTTGGTTTAAAAAAATAGGCAGCGGCGCAGACATTAAATTAAGCATCCCGCTGTGACTAAAGCGGTTCCTTTATAAGCGGCTAACGCCAGAACCGCTGAGCTAATGAATACCATAATGTTTTGCTTAGCTAACGCGTAAATAGTTCCGACTGATAAAGCTGTGCCGCCCGCCACATAAGCGACTGTTTTGTTAGCGCCCTCAGCCATCTCTACTAGGCCGTTCAATTGTTCAAGCGTATCTCTGGCTGCAAAAGCCTCACCATTGCATAAAGCTAAGCCTGTGGTTACTAACAAGCCCATTAACGGCAAAATAAAAGAAGTTCTTTTAAGGGTTTTAAGCTTGGGCACGATGTTGGCTCCTTTTTTAAACACAGTGATCTCCTCATAACAGTGAAGGGATTTAATTTGGGGTTTCTTAGGCCGGTAATAGCAATTATTTTTTAGATCTAACCTTAATTTTTCCAAATACCCATGGTCTTTTAAGTCACGAATGCCTTGACGGACATAAATGACATTTAAACCGAATGGATAGGCAAGCTCTTTAACTGAACTATAGGGAATATGGGATTGAGAAAGCGCCAATCGCTCCACGATCTCGGCGTACAGCCACAATAAACCTTGGAAATCTAACAGCGGACATTTACCCGCAATCGGATAAAAAGGGTTGGGTTGAGCCTGTTGATAGGGTTGCTCATCCCACAAATGTTCAATATAATCGACATTAACCATGGTCGTTCTCATCCTTTGTGATCGCTATGGGGGACATGAAGTGAGTTTCCCTGAAAAGTTTCTCACTTCATGTGTTACTTTAACGCTTTAAATCATTGCATCATCATAAAATCCTTCTTGCTCTATCTTAAATTATTCGCGATTTATAGGTTCCTTGTTAACCTGCTTTAAAAATTCGTCAGCATCCATTAACTCTACAGCAGAATGGCCCTGTTTATGTGTGTGCGAAAGCTCTTTAGCAGCTGCTAAACACAATACAAGAACAACGCCCACAGCAATTAAAATTTTTGTAAAACGCGTCACTGTAAAATCCTCGTTTATCTTGTTCATTCAATGTATTAAACCATCGATTTAAAACTTAATCAAGGTTTTTCAAAAATATTTTTATCAAAAAACACTGTAAAATCCCTTAAAAAATGCAATTAAAGCTCATTGCCTCATTTAATTAATTTAAAAAATTAATCGGGACATCATCATGAAAATCTATACCATTTTTTAAACCAAATTATTTAAATCATCTTAATTTCTCCATCGTAAATGCACTGGACTCCATTATTTCGTTGATAAACTTGAATAACGGAGATTTTCTATAAACGGATTTAATCGAGCGAAAAGTACAGATTGCTTCCACATATTAAGTTCTTGTTGTTTGAAACGTGCGGCTTCTTGCTCGCGTTTTAGACCTTGCCAATACAACAATTGCTTAGGGGTAGACCAAGTCCCTTCCCGAATCATTTTGGCCGCAGCGTTTAAGACATGTTTAAAGCCCGTGATTCTGTTTAAATTTGGATTGCTTGTGTGAACCAACACCTCTTTAATTAACACGCCTAAGTTCAAATACTTAGGTTGTAAACTGTCATGAATTTCACCACTTCGATGCATGGCTTTTAATTTCTTAATGACTGTCAGATGTTCTCGCGATAAACCATTCACAACAACAGAAGCTTTTTTAAAATGAACAGCAGAGTTTACGGCAGGGGCTTGACCAGATGTTGAGTTATCCACAGCGTCAAGCGTGTCTATTGTTAACAAGAGTTGTTCTGCTCTATTGTTATTTATTCTTATAGGGTGGACATTTTTGTCCACCCCCCTAGACAGTTTTGTCTCGTTAGACGCGGCAAAACCGAATTGAGGGTGGTGTTGGCTTAAGAGGTAGCGTTGAAGTGCAGTACGCTGCGCCAGGGTAAAGTGATTAAATGCTTGCCTGGAAGCATTTAATGGTGAAACTCCCGCACTACGTAACTGCTGAAAATGCTGTTGATACTGTTGGTACAGCTGCTCTACGTTGTCTGTTGACTCTGCTTTTAAATCAGTAGAGGTAATGATAGGTTCATGTTTAGATGCCAAATCCTCTGCTAATAAATTATCGTGTTCGGTTACAATAGGGTTGTTAACCTCTGGCTGCACGAGCGAGCAACCAGAGGGTGAAACCTTCGTATCGATGGGTATTAAGGGGTCTGGCGCTGATATGGGTTGAGAAACAGGGTGTTTTCGTCGATGGGAGCGCGTGTACGCGATTGAGAGCGGCACAACATTTTTACGGTCAACTTCTTCTTCAATAATTTGCTCTGCAAGAGATTTTGGGCAGCGAACCTGAATAATGTTCAGCGTGTGATAACTCTGAGTCTTCTCTTGGTACTCGATAAAGCCCTCGCTTTTAAGTTTTTTTAAGCCTCTGCTGACACTTTTTACTGACTTATCAAGGTACTTGGATAAAGAGAGATGAGAAGCCAGAACTGTTCCTGGATATTTTTGGTTCAGCTCGGATAAGTCATAAAGGGTTAAGTAAACCACCACCGCATAATCGGGCAAGCCTTTAATCACAGCGGCTAACAAGGCTCTGGGTATATTACGGTATTGTTTGTTCCTTAATGCTCTGAACTCAGTTTCGCTGCATACGGTACTCATGGTTTTTTCCTGTTTGCTAAAATGGTGACAAAAAAATCTCCTACACTTAAAAAAAGTGTTTTTGAAAATCAACGATTTAAAAAATAAAACTAACGGTTAATACTTTAAAAGTAAGATGTTCATGCAAACTCTCCTGGCAACAAATGATGATGGAATATGTTTTTTTGAAAAAATACGGCTCTTAAAGATGGCAATGTGTTCATTGAATCAATTCCTGGATCTTTTTATTTTTAAACCAAATGATTTTTTGCACTTGTTTTAAACAACGTTCTTTTTTGAGTTCTTGAAGATCTAAAGTACGAATTAATTTTCTTTGAAGGTGCAGCGGCGGCAAGGGAATTTGGATGGTCTCTAAAATAGTTCTATTCAGTTCTTGCCCTTTAGCACCCCGGTTGATGTAAAAAGAATAATCTAATTGCGGTAATATATAATAAAGATATTGAGATAATACCCGGTTGTCTTTAGGAACCAACCCAGCGATACCTTCGCTGGTATATAATTTTTTCCCAGCAAAAGCGACCTTTCCAATAGTTAATCTAAAACTAAATAATAACGTATGCCTTTTTAAAGGTTTAAGTCTAGATTGCTGTACACCTTCATCCGTCAATTTACTCTCTGTATTTTTGATGATCCGTTGGTTCAGATCTCTAATTCTAACGAATAAATGTTTGCCACCATAAAAGTGAATATTGCTTTGCTTTGGCGTTTCACCAATAAAAATATCACAGAGTTCCCCTAACTTAACTCCCTTTTTTAAGATTTGATTGTGGTTTTTATATCGATTCATTGATAAATAAACCTTTTCTTTAACAATAGTGTGGACTGCCACTGAAAAAGAGTGCGTAGAGTCTTTTTTACCGTTCCAAAACGTTCGCAATAGATCTAAATCATTCTCAAGAATAGGAAAACAGCTGCGGCCCAGTAAGCTGGCTGTTTTCTTAAAACCATCCTCGCGCACATCAAAAAACCAAACACTTTTTGTTTTTCCACCTTTTTTAAAAATGAGAATGCTGGTTGGCTGTTTGGTATAAGGCATAAAAACAAATTCATGCAATTGGATCACACCCAAAACCTCACAAGTCTCTAACAATAGCATTCTAACTTTGATATATTCTGGGTTCTCATGAAACAACAGTCGATCTGGCACAATAACGGCTGCGATGCCGCCTGGCATTAAAGCATCGATAATGTGTTTTAAAAAAACAGGGTTTGCGTCAACACCTTTAAGTTCATACAAAGCACTGTGGTTGGTTTTTTGAGAAAAGGGGAAGTTGGCCAAAACAACATTGAATTGGTTATAAACGGGACTTTGCAAAGTATCCATTTGGTACAGTCCGCTTGGACAAGCGCCTGCTAATATCAGGTTTAATTTAGCAATTTTAATGCTGTCAGAAATCTCTCGGCCAAAAACGATTTTTTGGTTTAAGCGCTGAGAACATGCATTAGAGCGGTTTTTAAGTACTTTAAAAGCTTCTGTTAAAAACCCTCCTGCACCACAAGTGGGATCGTATATTTTATCTTCTGGTTTAAGCTCAACTAAATCTAAAATGAGTTTAACGATATGACAGGGAGTAAAATAAATACCTAAATCTTGCTTGCTCTCAAGAAAGTCTTGATGAAGAAAATACTCAAAAGTATCACCTAAAATGTCTAAGTCTAGTTCTAACAAGTTTAGTGATGAGAGTTTATCAACCAATTGTTTTAAGACGGTGAGATTTTGAATAGCAGACTTTTGCGCAAAAAAATCAGTATGATGATTATATGTTTTAGCCAATTTTGGCAAAATGATCCGATTTAGAGTTTGCAGCATCAGTTGAGGTTCTAGTTTAGAAAAATGCTCCCAATAACTATGTTTAAACCCTTTTGATTTTTGAAAAGGGATCTGCTGCTCCTTAAACTCACTCATTAGTTTTATAACCAACAGAGGTGCAAAATGAAAAAAACGCTTTTTACTCTCTGTAAGCCCTGATTTTTTAAGTAAAAAATTGGCTTCAAACAATATTTTTTTAAACATTTGTCCAGCGTTAGCCATGGGTTGAGTCATCACCACCTATTTGTCTTAAAAAAGTTATTCATAAAATAAACCTGAAAGTTAACGTATTTACTCCTACAGAAAGGTTCAAAATATTTTTTAACTAAACTCGACATTTTATTAACTGCTAATTCAGGCAGCAGATCACTAAACAATTTTGATAGCATGGTTTGAATAACCATCATTATGATCTTTTCATCCATAGAAGCGATCCTGAATAAGGTGTCCCAACTGTTGAAGTTGTGCACGTTGTTGATTTTCTGGCAGTCTTGCAATCTCAGCTGCTTTAGTGATTGATATTTTTTTACAATCCATAGCATTTACCAGCTCTGAAATCCCTTGTAGGCAAGCAAACTTAGCATGAATATAAGTGTCCTTGCTGTCAAAACACACACTTCTGGCAATGCTCTCGTCATTTTGGTTAATCCCCTTATTAAGATTGTTGCGTTGACTTTGATGATTGCTTCTCAACTGTTCCAAACGTAAACCAGTGGCCACTTGTTCACTAATAACGAAACATTTATGAAGATCTAATAATGTTCGCGATCCCAACCGTAACGACTCTAAATCCAATATAATGACTGGTGTTTTATCCCTGCCTGCTGCTTTATAGATTTCTAGTTGTGTTAATCCTGAAATTAATACACCATCTGTACCCAGAAGTATGGATTGAGCCTGAATGGAACATTTATCAATATAGTTCTCCAAAACAGTGATACTCGCTATAACTCTCTCGACAACAATGGAATTACCTGCGGCACGCCATTGTCTGATGATTTTATTAGCCCGTTCGGTAAAAGGTGATAAGCGTTCAAGGCTTATTTGTGTTATTGCCGAAATAATAATTAAATACTCATACGGAATTTTTACTTTTAGATTGATCCAATTGCTGACTCGCTTTCGACTCACTCCAAGAAGTCTTGCTAATGCGGCTATTCCTTTAAATAAACATTTTGCATCGATTAATGCTTTGTTCTGGATCTTAGCTTTAGTTGATCTATTGATGAACATCCGATTTCCCCCTTCCTAAAATATCACTCACTACCAAACTCTCTCTTATTTAAGAGATCTGTTGATGCGCCCAATCATGCTACCCAGATAAAACGGAAACGTGTTTCCGTTTTTATTTGTTACAATGGCGCTTGATGAAATGAGCTAAAGGAGAAATTGAATGTTTGTTTGTAATGGGATTAATACTAAAGATCACTTAATAAAAAGTACAAAAATTTCACTCAACGTTTACTAGCTAAAGTACAGCGATTTGAAAAGAGTCCAATTAACTAAAATAGATCGACAATAAATTTATACGCACTATCAGATAGACAAATTAAATTTAACGAAACACGCAATGAACGCTGAAAAAATAGGAAGGAAAAAACATGTTAATATTACAACGTCGTCCCGGCCAATCAATTAACATTGGAGAAAATATACAAATAACAATATTACGTAACTCCAATGGAAGTACTTACATCGGTATCAAAGCACCTAAAAAAATTAAAATTCTTAGAGAAGAATTACAGCCATACAACCTGGAACTAGACCATGAATACAATGTTACCAAGACTCATTCGGCTTAGAGATGCCCCAGGCTACTTGGGCATGGATAGACATCGTTTCAATAATGAGGTAAGGCCAACAATTGCAGAAATCCCTATTGGCACCCAGGGAATTGCGTTTGATAGGCTTGATTTGGATGCTTGGGTAGACCATTATAAGCAATGTAGTAGTCGTCCCGCGGCATCTAACCTTCGGAGGATAGAAATATGGGACGAAAACGAACGCCTGGGCTCTACAAACGTGGAGAGTTTTGGCAAATTGACAAAAAAATCTTTGGACACCGACTTTGCGAAAGCACTGGCGCTAGCGAACTCGAAGAAGCCGAGAAGTACCTAGCAAGACGGTCTGAAGAAGTAAGACAAGCATCTGTGTATGGCGTACGGCCTAAGCGGACGTTTCAGGAGGCAGCAACTAAATTTTTGATGGAAAACCAGCATAAACGTAGTATTCACTCAGACGCAGGAAGGCTCAAGGTGTTGGTAAAATACATTGGGAATATGTCACTGGAATCCATTCATATAGGCTCTCTACAAGCCTTTATTGACGGAAGACGCCGAGATGGAGTTAAAACTCGAACCATTAACCACGGATTAAAGGTAGTTCGGCGGATCCTCAACTTAGCCTCTACTGAATGGATGGACGAGTATGGGCTAACTTGGTTAGGGTATGCTCCTAAAATCAAGTTGTTACCAGAACATGATTTGCGAAAACCTTATCCGCTTAGTTGGGAGGAACAAAATAGATTATTTGAGGAGTTACCGGTACATTTAAAGACAATGGCATTGTTTGCTGTTAATACGGGTTGTAGGGATCAAGAAGTGTGCCAGTTGCGTTGGGAATGGGAAATTAAGATCCCAGAATTACCCCACCTCATAGTGTTCATTGTTCCAAGTCAATGGGTTAAAAACGGAGAAGATCGTCTAGTGATTTGCAATGCGATAGCCCGATCTGTCGTAGATGGCGAGCGAGACAAACATGTCACACATGTTTTTAGTTTTAAAGGCAAGCCTTTGGCTAGAATGTTATCTACTGGCTGGCGTTTAGCTAGAAAAAATGCCGGCCTAGATTCAGTGCGTGTGCATGATTTAAAACACACATTTGGCCGACGGTTACGTGCGGTTGGTGTTAGTCTTGAGGACAGGCAAGATCTGTTGGGGCATCGCTCAGGACGAATCACTACTCATTACTCATCGGCCGAACTACAAAATCTTTACGAAGCAACTAACAAGGTTTGTGAAGAACGTCGTAGTGGAGTAGTACTCACACTATTACGTCGTTCCAATCCCAAGTTAGTATGCCAGGATAAGCAAAGTGTACAGGAGGTGGCGTTATGAACTACTGTATGAGTGTTACTTCCAGGTCCCGCAAAAATTACGTAAGGGTTTTGGTTAGCCAAGCAGATTGTAAAAATCTTCTATTTAACTTATTGATTTTATTAGTAATTTTGGTGGGCCCACTAGGACTCGAACCTAGGACCAAGGGATTATGAGTCCCCTGCTCTAACCAACTGAGCTATGGGCCCGATACTGGGTTTTACAACGAAGAAGAGGAGTATAACATGCTCTCCACTAAAATTTTAACCCTTGCCTTCACCTTTGTTTTCTTCTTCTAAAAAGCTCTTTAGCTGTTCGGCTCGGCTGGGTTGTCGTAATTTACGTAAAGCTTTTGCTTCAATTTGTCTGATCCGCTCGCGTGTTACATCAAACTGTTTACCCACTTCTTCCAAAGTATGATCGGTATTCATATCAATACCAAAACGCATTCTTAACACCTTAGCCTCTCGCGGTGTTAAGCCTGCTAAGATACGGCGTGTTGCTTCTCGCAAGCCTTCCATTGTTGCAGCATCAATCGGAGATTGCACATTCGCATCTTCAATAAAATCGCCTAAATGAGAATCTTCGTCATCCCCAATAGGCGTTTCCATAGAAATCGGTTCTTTGGCAATTTTTAAGACTTTGCGGATTTTTTCTTCTGGCATTACCATACGCTTACCAAGTTCTTCCGGCGTTGGCTCTCGACCCATTTCTTGTAACATCTGACGCTGTACGCGATTCAACTTATTAATTGTTTCAATCATGTGTACAGGAATACGAATAGTACGTGCTTGATCGGCAATAGAACGCGTAATTGCCTGACGGATCCACCAAGTTGCATATGTTGAAAACTTATATCCACGACGATACTCAAATTTATCGACCGCTTTCATCAAGCCAATATTACCTTCTTGAATAAGATCAAGAAATTGTAACCCACGATTGGTGTACTTCTTAGCAATAGAGATCACCAATCGCAGATTTGCTTCCACCATTTCTTTCTTGGCACGACGTGCCTTTGCCTCGCCAATAGACATGCGTCGATTTAATTCTTTAATTTCTGAAATCTTTAACCCAGTTACCTTTTCAAGTTCAACTAATGTTTGTTGCAGCTGTAAAATTTTCCCTTCATAAATACTTAGTGGCTTAGAATAAGGTTCATTAGCAGCGATATACCGTGCTACCCATTTAGGATCGGTTTCATGATTTGGAAATGAACTAATAAACAATTGACGTGACATTCTGGCTTGATTAACGCAAATCTCCATGATAGCACGCTCAGACTCACGAACCTTTTCCAACATACCTCGCATTCCTGCGGTAAGTGTATCAAAAACCCGAGGAACTAATTTAAAGCCTACCAAACATTCACCCAAACGACTCAACAGATTTTCTGTTTCAGCATGGTGTCGACCTTGTTTTTCAATCGCTACCTGTGCTGCGCGTTTGAGATCGAATAATTCATCAAATTGTAGTTTTCTCTCAGTAAGATCTAGTTCAGCATCAAAACCCTCGCCCTCTACAATATCTTCATCGACGA
>CADEGZ010000006.1 GCA_902827015.1 uncultured Pseudomonadota bacterium | reverse complement strand
CCCTATTGGCAGCACACTCTATCCCTATTGGCAGCACACTCTATCCCTATTGGCAAAAATATTACAAATAATTAATTTTTTAGGAAATTTTTAAGAATTTTATAATATATTGATCTTGTTCGTGTTTGCCTTTTGTAAGTTGCCAACTTTCTATTAAATATTCAGCTTTAATCATGTTATTTAAAATATTTTCAATTTTAGCCTTCGTTTCTTTAGGCATTCCTTTATAGCGTTTTTCATATCCTGCTATATTAACTATTGTTTTTAAATCCCAATCTAATACTTTATTAGTTTTCTTTTTGTTGTGTAGGGTTAAGTGGCATAGCATTTCAAGCTTACAAGCTATATTGCTTGCTGCATCTGATTGAGCCATGTTTCCTATTTTCATAAAACGTCTATATCCTTCGTTTTCTTGGTTATAATAATTTTTAGCATTTTCTTTATCTTTGCCCACAAAAAGAAAAGACGGCATTGTAATAATAAAACCTTTCCCCACATCTTTTTTGAATAAGTTTATTTTTCCTTTTGTTTCTTCTATGCTTAGGATCAATTGTGTACTGATAGCTTGTTTATCTTCTACGATTATATGTTCACGAAGCCCCTTGCCCTTAGATGAACGCCCTAACAAAATATCTTTTATATGTTTGGTAGTTTTATCATCATTACTTACGCCATAAAGAGTAAAAAATTTGTCGTAAAATATATAAGCCTCATAAACAGTTAGACCAGTAGTAGCAATTTGCCCAGTTTGTATTTGCTCATATATTTCCTCCCTTAATGCTCTCAATACTCTTTTTTCATCCCTTGTAAGATGAAACATTAAACAATTTTCTATTATTTTATTGCTCTTGTTATCATCAATAAAATCTAAAATTTCTCCTTTCTGTTCTATTGTAAAATCCTTATCTTTCATCACGTGCTTTACAAGGATTTCTTTTAAGGTTATTTTATCATTTTCGGATTTTTGTTTTTTTAAGAGGTCAACAATAAGTTCATGTTGAGATTTAGTCATTGTGTAACCTAGCCCGTTATATGTTGGAATAGTTTTATGTTTTGGGATATTAATAATATTTTCAAAAGTCCTAATTGCTTTCTGCGTATATTCAAGTTTATTATTAAAATCATCAATCAGTTTTTGATAATCCCAGCTAGATTTAAGTAGTGTTTCATCTGGTAAAAAATTTAAAAATATTATCTCTGCTAAATTAGCAGACAATAGTTTTGCATCTTTCTCTACTTCAATTTTATAGATATCTTCAATATCGGTTATTTTATGTTTTGATAGTGTCTTTATAATTCTCAATTGCTTTTTTAGGCGGTTATTTTCGTTTTGCCACTTTTCTAATTCTGCTTTTAGAATTTCCAGCTCATCTGGATTATACTTTGCATGCTCTTTTGCTTTGATGAAGTCAACTCTAGTAACATTATCTACTTTGGTAATAATTGCTTTGTTTAATATATTATTCATAAAAATTTTTATCCTAAATTAGTTTGAGGAGCTAAAACTTTTATGAACTTGCAAAAATTTATTTTTATAAGAGGTTTGTATCTAAAAAAATACTAGTTTATTGACAATTTGATACAAAAAATATATCTTATACTTAATCAAGGTTTGGGGTTTCTTTGATTATTTATTATTTTTCATTTTGCAAGGTTCAGGGAGTTATCGCTCCTTGTTCCTTTTTTTTTGCAAGACATCATTATCTTACAAATCTTTACAAAAATATCATTGAATTTTAGTTTTTACAATAATCAAACAATAATATTAATTATTTTTATTAAAATCTTAATATAAATTAATTATCTGATATACATCTGATAAATGATATTTTTTGTATTGATAAGTGGTTAAATAGTTAATGTATTGGGTAGTAATTCCATGTCTGCAATTGGTAATTTACAGACATGCAATTTAAAACTTATTTAATAATTAGAGTTTTTATTTTTTTCTGATTCAGGAATAAATAAACTTTTATAACTTTCCTCAGTAATAAAAACTTTACCTCGTAATTTAATAAAATCTAATTTTTTATTTTTTGTATAATTGATTACTGTATGTCTACATACTTTTAGTCTGTCCATAACTTCATAAATTGTTAGGTAGTTCTTTCCCTCTATCTGTTCCATTTTTTTCTCCGTCTATAATTGTTTTTTGCTTGTTTAATTCTTTTCTAGCTTTGGCTATTGAGCTTTCTTGTTCTTCTTTAGGAATATCATCAATAAAGTATCTATCTAAATATCCCTCTAACTTAAAAAGTCCGTTATTTTGTCCGTTCCTGTTTTTGAGGACTTTTACCCTAATTGTTTGGGCAGTCTTATTTTCTTTGTATTTGTCTCGTTCTTGCTTAATCTTTTCCAGTGCTTCTACTACCTTACCTTTATTAATTTTTCCTTTATTAGAGTTGCTTAGTACATCAAGACCATATTCTGCAATTTTCCTTTTCTCTTCTAGCTCTGCTTCTTGTTTTAATAACCAATCTATATTGCCAGCTTGGTCATTCCATATTCCAAGTACAAGGTTTGCATCCTGTTCAATATCCCCTGCCTCTCTCATTTTATCTAGGGTTAGTTCTTCAAATGATGTTACATTTCTATTAACCTGCGCTCCTAATATTATTGAAGTACCAACTCTTTTATCTAAAGCTGTTGAAAGTAAAGATTGACATATTTTCTGAATTTCCTGTTGCCTATTAACTCGCTCCTCTTCGGTAGTTAGTTTCTGCACGTAGTCAATAAATACTGCCGCAACTTTCTTTTTAATTCCTTCTTGTTTGATTTGTTCTTTTACCTGTTCTTTTTGATTGTTATCTTCGTTAGGTGGTTCTTCTTCTTTAAAACCCATGCAACGCTCTATAATTGCCGTGCTTAAACTTTCCGCAGTAGATTTTGGGGTTAGTATCTCTAAGCGTCCGTCTTTTATCCAAGATTCAACTTTTTTATGTGCAGAATCTAGCTTAGAATTTAATGCGGATATTTTGCCCTCCGAATTTTCTATTACACATAAAGCATGTTTTGTTAAATCATTTAACGCTCTTTGCCTTAGATTTGTCCCCTCCACTTTTGCCTTCCTCAATTCTTCGTCAAGGTTCTTATCGGCAACGCTAAGTATAATTTTTATTAAAATATCGCTTCTTGTTTCTTCATAGCTGTAAAATAAAAATGCTTTATCTTCGTTATTTTTATCCTCAAGCATATTCCTTAATATATTAAGCATCATCGTAGTTTTGCCGTGCGAAGGTCTACCTGCTATAAAAGCAAGACTTGAAGGTTGGATTGTTACGTCCTCGTCTAGGTCTGTAAAACCTGTCTTTAGACCATTATTTGTATTCTTTGCTAGTTCTTCAAAAAATTGTCCGAATGTATAGGGTCTGTCCTCTTTTTCATCTGTTGCAAGTAGTTTGTTGTACTCTCTGATATCAGAATATATGCTGTTGAGGGCGATAAAATTCTGGTCTTTCTTCCTATCTGCACCAATATTTTCCTTTACAATTCTTGTCCTTATCGCATTTATACGTTTTGCGTAATCTAAAATATCCAGCGGTATAACTTTGGTTTTTCCTGTTTGGCTATCATGTTCCACCCCATCACTTTTTATTTGATTAAGTAGTGCTTGCAGTTCAGGGTCTAGTTTTTTGTTATCTGTATCTGTTTGTTCCATTTGTATTTCTTTTATAGGTTTATCAGGATTAACAGGTATTTCATATTTTTTAGCATTATCTAGTATTTCTTTAAGGTCTGGGTATTCCCCGTCTATACCGTCTCTATATTTTCTTATTAACTCATCAATGTCCTTACACTGGCAATCTTTCGGGATGCTTGCAATATTAGAGCTTATGCCTGTTGCTATCAATTTCTCTGCTGTTTGTATAGCTCCCTTTCTTCCTGCTTCGTCATTATCTAAGAGTAATATTACTCTCCCGCAATTTAGTGCTTTTAAGCAAGAAACTTGACGTTCACTGATGTTATTGCCGCTTATAGCAACAAAGTGGTAATTCCTTATTTCTTCTTGTGGTAGGGCAAAATAAGTACCAGCTAGAGCATCAAGTTGTCCCTCTACTATTACGATATCTTTCCCTTCTGCTTCTTTTGTAAGGTTAAATAAATGATCGGCTTTACCGAGTCCCGTATTATTTATATATTTAGGTTTTATCTTCTCATCGTCAGTCGGTTTTCTTGTTGAAAAACCTATTATATTTCCCCTAGTATCAAACCAAGTAAAAGTAATACAATTTTTAGTTTCTTCGTCTGTCTTCTGATATTTATTAATATTCAATATACCCAAGAAGTACTGCTCAATTAGTTGCTTCCCTTTTTCTTTTGAATAACCAACATTTGTAAGTAACAAAATAAACTTTTCTTCATCGGGAAAAAAACCTAGTTTAAAAGATATAATTTGCTTATCATCATAGCCTCTATCATCTTTTAAATACCTCAAGGAAAAAGCTACCTGCTCATTATCCTGCTCCTGCAAACAGTTGGTAAATATCTGGTGGCAAGCTTTAAAAAACTTCTGTTCTTCTGCTATTTCCTCTTGGGTTCTTATAGGTTTATCGGTAGTTACCTTCTCAAGTGTTTCAGGTGCTTTTTCTTCTTTATGGAAGTTATCAGTATTGGCAATGCTTCCTGCATGTTCATCGGCAAAATCTTTGAACTCATAGCCTAGTAATTCATTTATATATCCAGTCATTTCCTTATTTGAGTATCCATGCTTGCTTGCAATATATTCCCAGAGACTTTGGCTAAAGTTGCAGTTCTTCTGACGATTGCATTGTATTACCCTGCTACCTTGGTTAAAATAAATATACGCTTCTGGCTTATTACACTCTGGGCAAATTACTTGATAACGGGTGCTATCTGTTTTTTTTATGGTAATTCTATTATCTTCAATGATTTTTCTTAATTGATCAGGAGAGGTCTGGTTTAAATTTGTTATCGTTGCCATTGCTATTAATTATTTTAGATTGTGTATATTTCTTCCATGTATTTATCAATAAGCCTTTCTGCTGGGTTAGCCATACGCTCTAGATTGTGGCTGTAAATTAAGGTGGTGTTTATATTTGCGTGTCGTGCCATCGTTTTTACTTCCTGAAGGCTTGCACCGCCTTTTAGAGCATTAGTTATAGCAGTGTGCCTGAGTGAGTGAGCGGTCAGTCTTCTATCGTCAATATCAGCTTTAAGAAGTGCATTCTTAATCAGTCTGCTTATGCTTCTAGTCGTCATTCTATCGCCGTTATTGCGATCGGATATTGAGGCAAATAAAGGAGCAGAAACATCGTTTTGTCCTCGTGCTTCTAAATAAGTTAAGATTGGTTTAAGAGCAGTATAGGTAAGTACTACATATTCGTCTTTAGCATCCCTTCCTTTCCCTTGAATATAGAACTTAGCTTCATCTACGCACCTTGCTATATCTCCAATATCGGCTCTTTGAATTTCAATCGTTCTTAACCCAGTTCTAAGTAACAGGTTGATAATTGCAAAGTCTCTTTTACCCTGAAGAGTAGATTGGTTAATTCCTTTTAGTACTCTTGCAATCTGTCCGTTTGATAAACACTCCTTCCTAAATCCCTTAGGGCTTTTCATGCCTTTTATGGTTTTAGCAATATTAGGGTATATTTTCTTTGATTCAGTCCAAGCAAAAAACCTCCTTACTACTACCAGATAAGCTGTAATGGTATAAGCAGCTAATCCCTGACTATCTAAGAACTTTTTATATTCTAATATATCGTTGCCAGTTAGCTCTATGGACTTATTAGACATAAAAGAAAAGAACTGTTTTAAGGCTCGCTTGTAAGTTCCTTTGCTGTTTTCCTTAATATCCTGTTCTGCAATAAATTCTTTTAGGTATTTAGAAAAATTAACTGTATCCAGTGTAACTAGTGCATTTGTATTGATAACTAGATTATTCATGTTTAATTACTCTGTTATATTGTAATAACAGCATATTATAACAAACAACAATAATCAACTACTTTTTACAATTATCTACAATTTATTACCATACTTTTTTAATAACAACTCTATAGCCTCCTCCATTAATTCAGGAGCTTTCCTGCCTTTAGCTATTTTTTGCTCAAATACGAGCTTATCAAATGCTAGGCTATGTGAGTCCTGAATATAAATGCTCTTAATATGACGTATTGGAGCAGTTTTTTTTGTGTTTTTTACTAGTAGCGGGGCTTTATCGTTAGCAGTAGTCCCAGTTTTAGCGAGCTCACTTGCTCTTGCGTTTTCTTCATCTATCCAGTTATTAGTCATTATTTTTTACTTCCTCGTTTTCAATTAATATGTTTGCTAGAATTTTATTGATTTCCATTCTACGTTCCTTGATTTTGTATGCCTTATTCATCTTTGGATCAAATATTGTCATGTACTCGCTAGCTGCACGGCTAAATACTCCGCTGGCAGCAATAGCGTAAGCACCTTTATTCTTGAGATAGTCCATAGTTTGCTTTTCACTGGCTCTATGTTCTTGTCCATCTGTTACTACAGTGATTATTCTTTTCCCTAACAACTCAGCTCTTCTGTAAGCATCAATATAAGTAGCATATTGGTCTCTTGCTGGTTTAAGAGGCATTACGATTAAATTATTAGCAGGTACTTCCCAGTCGCTTGCCTGATGGTCAAATATGACAATATCTGCTTCTGGACGATGACTTGGTACGCTATCAATAACTTCAAAAGGCAAGTTGCCTGACTTGTAGTATAATAATGAAGTTCCTTGAGGGTCTTGGCAAATAACCAGTGGTTTTAAACCAAGCTCTACAGAGGCGGCAGCAAGGTTAATAGCTAAAGTGCTTTTTCCTTGTCCTCCTTTTGGATTCCATATACTAACTAATTTAATAAGTTTCATAATTATTAATTTATTATATTTAATAATATATACAATACATAATTATTAAAAGCAATAATTAAATAGCAAATAATTCTTGATTATTAGAGTTAATTCTATTAGCTTAAAAACTGTTAGTGATACTTGTGAATATCATTTGGCAATCTAAGATTCATATTTAAAACCTTTTAAGCTTTATGCTAGGGGTGTGTTATTCCATAAACGCCTCTGGCGTGAAGTTTAACACGGATTGTTACTTGTAATAATTTTCACAAGCCCCTAGCACCAGTTTGAAAAATAACTAGGTTTGGTGGGTTTAATATGAGTGATTATTTTTATAATTTATGGAAGTTACGCAAATTACCAGTACTTAAAACTATATTTAAAATTATTTAAAATAATATCCGAACTGTCCAGTATAGAAACAACACTATAATAATATCCAAAAAATAAACAGAAAGGGCTAATAGATGCCTGATATTTATTATAGATAGTGTCTGTTATTATAAATCTTATTTTAAAAATCTTAAGTTTTATTATTGTTTATGTAATCAAGCAGAGATTATTTAAACAAAAAGTTAGGATACAACATATTGTTTATATTTTAATACTTACTCTCTGGACTAGGCCTGTGTTGCAACATGCTCTAGAAAGACAGGAGCTTGCCCCATTTTTGGACGAATTAATAGATTATTTAATTATGATATTTATCACCTTGTTTTGATTTAAGTATGATTCTATTTTTCCAGTTATCGTAATACTGCTGTGCTACATTGTTGTCATGTAACACAATAACGTTTTCTGCGTTTCTTTTATCAGCATTATCAGTAAAATTAAAACTACCAGTAATCACTGTTGTATTATCAATAATCATAACCTTATTATGGGCAATGCCAGCTACTTTATCTTGATAGATTTTTATTTGATTACTTTCTAGAAATTTTATAACGTTCTGTTTCTTTTTGTGAAAATTACTACGATCTAAAATAATTTCTATTTCTACGCCTCTATTTTTAGCTTCTATTAAAGCATCAATAATCTTTTTGGAAGTAAAACCATAAGCTTGAATGTATATGCTTCGCTTGGCTTCTTTTATCTGTTCTACAATAAAGTTACCACATTTACTAGGAGGAGTAAAACATACTGAAACGTTAGCAAAAGAGTAGGGGGGCAGGTAAAATAAAAAAATAACACTAAGAAATATTTTTTTCATTTTTTATCTTCTAAAAACTTTTTGATTTTTCTATTTTGCCAAAATAGGATTATAAAACACCCTGATATTAGACAAAAAGCTATGTTAATATTATGATTCAGTTGATTAATACCTTGACTAAGGTGATGTAATAGAAAGCAGAAACGCTGATCATCTATATCGTTGTAACTATTACAAACAGCTTCAATATATTTTAAATTTACAGTCATTTTTTTGTCTTTGGTTTTTTAGTTAAACTAATAGAATATTCCCAATCTGATTCTGATTCATCTACTAATTTATTAACTATAGGCATTGGTTTATCTTTGTAACGAGAACAAAATTCAGCTGCATTCATATTATCTTTAAGTATTGATTTCACTAAGACTTCTTGAGTATGTAAATCAATTTGCAAAATTCTTTTTAAACATCTATCATAAAAATCACCCATAGTAGCAATAATTTTATCATTATCCCAAGTGTTTACTTGAAATATGTTGTCGCTTGATGAAACACTATAAATACCATACTGCACTAAAACAGTTTCTCGTAACTTACAATAACCAGCAGGTTTATCACAATCAATCTCTACGCTATGCGGCACATCAATAGACTCTCTTTTGTACACTACTAATTCACGGAAGTTATTATTATCACCTGTAACTTTCCATATACCATAAGCGAACACGTATATATTCTTAGGGCCATAAATAAAAAAATCTTTTCTGTTCCTGTATACTTCTAAAGTTTGTTCTTCGTTACATTTATTACATTCTTTACAAGAACTTAAAAAGAATATCAAAACTATCCATAGTATTTTGGAATGTTTAACTACTTTGCTGCTTGTCTTCATAATTTCAGTAAAAATAATTGAACTTTGATTGCACGTTCTACTGCTAACATATCTTTGCTGGAGATTTGCCCAATTTTTGTTCCTAATCTCTCAATACTTACTGTTGTTATTTGGTGGGCTAAAGCTTTGCTTGTTTTGTTATTAAACTGAACTATAGCCTCAGATGAATAACATTGAGTCGTGTTACTAGTTAAAGGAATTACTTGGACACGTTTTAATACTTTGTTTGAATTGTCATTACTTATAATAACAGCTGGCCTAGTTTTGTTAATTTCTTCTCCAATAGAACTATTAAAACTTACCCACCAAATTTCACCTCTCTTCATCAATGTTACCTATACATCCTTCAATCCACTCGTAAGCCTCTCTCTCTGCTTCTTTATCCTTAGCCATCTCTATATATTCTTGTTCTAATTCCTTATTAAGAACATATGGTTTAACTAAATTTTCTATAAACTGACTAATCTTTCCTCTTCCTATGACTGAATGTAATTCATGATATACATTTTCATCTAAAGTAATTGTTAATTTCTTGTGCATGGCAACCTCCTTAATACATATGATTATACGTATTATTTTATAAAAATCAATGAAAATATTTATTTAATACATCTAAAAATTGAATAATGATTACTAAATTTAATAATCATTTGCTAGTTTAGTTTTTTTTTGATAAGCAAAGAAATATAACATTCTAGGTAAATTATAGTGCAAACAGGTATAATTTCTTGGTTTAGAGCTGATAGAGGCTATGGATTTATTAAGCCTGATGATAATTCAAAAGATGTATTCCTACATTTTAAGGAACTACAAAAGATTGGGCTTAATAACATAGACAAGGGACAAAAACTTTCTTTTGAAATAAGAAAGAAAAAGAATAAGTTAAGTGCTGTAAATATTAAATTGATATAATATGACTTGGACTATAGACCATATAATTTTTTTTGGTTTCTTAATTCTGAATATAATATTTGGCCTAAAATCTAGTAAAGGTATCAAAAACATAAGAGAGTATGCTGTAGGAGATGGTAGCTTTAACACATCAACAATAGTAGCTACAACTGTTGCTACTTGGATGTGTGGTGAAACATTTTTTTCAACCATAACTGAAACGTATCAACATGGATTGTACTTTTTGATTCCTTGTATTCTAGCCTTTGTAATGAATTTCTTTATTATAGGTTATTTTATAGCTCCAAAAATGACCGAATTTATAGGCAAGCTATCCATTGCCGAGGCTATGGGGGACTTATACGGGCAGAGAGTACGTTTAATAACTACAATAAGTGGATTTATTGGAGTTTCAGGATTTATAGCGGTACAGCTAAAAATAACTGGTATTATAGTAAATTATGCTTTTGGATTACCTGAAACATACGGGATCATTATTTCTGGTTTAATAATAACGTTATATTCTTCTTTAGGTGGTATAAAATCAGTTACTTTTACTGACGTAATCCAGTTTTTTACTTTTGGGACAATTTTACCTATAGTTACAGTTCAAATTTTCTTTAGTTTAGACAGTATTGACCCAATATTTCATACACTAAAAACTAATCCTAACTTTTCTTTAAGTAAGGTGCTTGATTTTTCAGAACCTAAAACTTGGTATTATGCTTCAATATTTTTCTTTTGTTTTTTCCCTTGCTTCAATCCTGCTGAATTTCAAAGAGTATCAATGGCTAAAAATTGGAGACAGGTTAGAAAAGTATTTTATACAACTGGGATTCTTATATTTTTTATTATGTCGTCAATAGCATGGTTAAGTTTAATCATTCTTTCTAAAGACCCTAATATTCCTATTGAAAATCTTGTAAAAGACCATATTTTTTCAACGGCTATGACTGGATATAAAGGACTGTTATTAGTGGGAATAACTGCAATGATAATGTCTACAGCAGATAGTTATATTAATTGCTCATCTGTATTGTTTACTCATGATTTTTTCAAAGCTCTTAACATAAAATTAAGTAATGAACTACTATCTGCTCGTTTTATATCTTTCTTTATAGGAATATCAGGGATAGCATTAGCCTTTAAAGAATCAAGCTTGTTTCATTTAGCTATATTTACAGCTAGTTTTTTTATACCTATAGTTTCTGTTCCTTTTTTAATGGCTATTTTAGGTTATAGGACACCATATGAAAAAGCTGTTTTATATGGAATGGCGGCAGGGTTCATAGTTGTACTCTTATGGAATTATTTGGATATAACTGTTATTGATAGTATAGCACCAGCAGTATTTACTAACTGGATTGTACTAGTCATAATGCACAAGTATTACTACTCAAAAGAATTCATAACATCTTAGTTAATATTTTTTAACTTTTTAATAGATTTATCCTCTAAATATTACCTTCTGATAGTTCATTTTTTATAAGATATATTTTTTATTTTTCCAGTTGCTATAACACTTATAACCTTTGTATATCCTTGTATATTATAGTATAATAATCTTAAATTTTGAGTGTTATTATAATGGAAATAATAGAGGATAATAAAAATTTACCTAAAGAAGCCGTTTTTAATTTAAGTATTAAAAATAACAAAGAACTAATAGGTAACTTGACCTTATATAAACATCCACAAGACAGCGTAGGAGGAGAGGTTCATTTAGAAATAACCCATAAATGGCAATCTAATTGGATTAGTGAAAGTTTGAAAGAAAATTTAATGAACAGATTAATCAATGCAGCTTATAACTATAAAATACATACAATTTATGGCACAGCAATTACCCCTGAACACTCTAGACTTCTTGAGTTTGCGGGGTTTACGGAGTATAATGTCAGAGAACCTAAAACATATTATTATTTAATGATTGATGGAGTATAGAATATGGGAGTAGCAGCACCATTTATAGGCATGGCAGCAGTTGGAGCTGGTGCATCTTATTTAGCAGCAAAATCAGCTCCAAAACCACCTGCGCCTATTAGGAGTTTGCCAGAGGGGCAATCTGCGGTAAGTAGATTTAAACCTACAAATTATATGTCTATTATGAATACTCTTATGGGTGATCAAATGGAAATTATAAAAGACATAAACGGGCGTATGAATATATCAATTAGTAATCCTAAGGGCAGTAACGTAAAAATAGCTCCAGATCGTAATATTCCAGAACAAGCTTTAGCTGTTATAATGCTTAGTGAATCTATGACTGATTTGGGCAATGCCATTGAAGAAATGGAGCGAACAAGTCCATATTTAATTCCGCAGAATCAGGAACTAATTGATAGCTATAAAACAGCTGTAAATAATGCCTTGGATCGTGGTTTTGATTTTAAGCAACAGTCTATAGATGGAAAACTTAGCAAAATGGGATTATCCAATAGTTCTACGGCTCTTGGAGTACAAATTGCTTTAGCTCGTGAGCGGGCTAACGCTATGGCAGAGGCGGAACTAAAACAAGCGGAACTTGCACAAGGATTAAAACAGCAGGCTATTAGTAATATAATGAATAGAGGTAAATTATTAAGTGAGCAAGGAAAAATAGAAGTTGATAGGTTCAAAGCTGAAAGTGCTATTGGAGCAGAATTAAGAGATCAAGATTTCAAAAAAGAAATAGCATTAACAAGTTTAGAACAGGACAGGCAAAAGTTTTTAACAGCAGCAGGTATTGATGCTTTTAATGCTGCTAATAATCAGGCATTAAACGCTGAGAATGTGGACACTAATAAAATAAACAGCTTAAACAATGCTCAAAATGCTCAGTATGATAGAACAAGAAAACCATTTAGCGAGGCTCTTGGAACACTTGGAGGAAGTCTAATGACAGCTGGTACTAACTTTGTTGGTAAAACACTTTTTGAAGATGCTTTTCCCAATAAAAACAGAGAGAAAAAGATAAGATGAAAAAAAATTACGATATTTATGATGATGATTTTAACGAATTATCTGGGAATTACAAAGACCTTGTAAACCAACCGACAATGGGGGATGCTTTTGCAGAAGCTTTTTCTAAAGCTGGTAGTAATCCAACTCCAGGTCCTCAATCGGCTATAGCAAATGCAATATTAAATGGTATGAGTGCTGGTTTTAAAGGCTCGGAAAATGTTATAAGGCAGCAGAAGCTAGAACCTTTATACAAGATGGTTGCAGAGAATACTGCTAGAGCAGCTGAGATTAGAGCGCAGGTTCAAGAAGCCAAACAAAATGAACTTGCGTTTAAAAAATTTGCCGATATTGCTACTCCAACTGTGGCAGCGTGGGCAGAGCAGGTAAAGAACGGAGACCCTAGAAGCAATATAACATTTACAGGTCTTATTGATCAGTTATCAAGAACTGTCCCTCAGTTTAATAAATATACTGCTGATCATTGGAATACGGCAAAAGGTTTCGGGTTATTGCTGAATAAGGAAACGGGAGAACATTTAAAAATAAGTGCTGATGAAATAATGCAGGCAATAGCACCAAGGGCAAAAGAAATATACGGCGATCGGTGGTTTGAGAAGTTTGATGGGTTATCAGCGGGACTCGCTAAAGATGCCGCTTATGCCTTGAATATGCAAAGACAAGAAGATGCACTTGGTTTAGAGGGTAAAAGAGCAGATATTGCTAACAAGTATTCGCAAGTAGGTTATCATAACGCCCAGACAGGAAAAATTGAGAATGAGATAGCTAATCCAGTTAATCAATATCAAGAAAAATATAATATTCAAGCTGCGTTAAAAAACCAAGATGAAGTGTATAAAACTATTACGCCTAAATTGGAAAAACAAGAACAAACGCTTGGTATGTATGATAGGCTAGAGGATGCTACGGATGCAGCTACATGGACACGTGGTAATTCTAGTACAGCTGCTATTCTAAGGTTTCTTGCAAAGGAAACAGGAATGGATGAAAATATTGCAACTGCTGACTTAACTTCTTTGCAAATGGAAAGTACGTTAAAAGAAATGTTAGGTGCTGCTTTTGGACAAGAAGAAGGAGAAAGAATACTTGGAAAAATGGTAGGTCCTAGAAAAAATTATGCGGCATTTAAGAAACAAATTGAAGTAGAAAAAGATAAGCTGATAAAAGATATTGTTAAAAACAAAATAAGAGTAGCTACCTTTGCTAAGGAAAGACATGCAAATCTTGAACATCCAGATTTATACACAAATTTAGATAATCAGATAGAGGATTATAAGGTTGAAACAGGAAGAAAGATTAAAACAAATCAAAATAAAACTGATTCAGGAAATCAAAATCTTCCTAGTGATAAAGAACTTGGAATCAAATTTTATTAAATAGGATAATAAAAATGGCAACACTAGTAGAAATATTTGATCCTAAAGAAAATAGAATAGGCACAGTTCCATCAAGAAATTTAGGTGCGGCATTAGAGAAGGGTTACCAATTACATAATGCAGGAAAAGAAACTAAAATATTTGATCCTAATACTAAAAGAGATGGCATCGTTCCTACTGAAAACTTAGCTATGGCATTAAAAAAGGGTTATAGGCTAGCAGAATCGGATTGGACTGATTACGGACAGGCTATTTATCAAGGAGGAGCTGTCGGACTTGGAAAGTTAGCTGACACGGCGGTTGCCGCTGGTAATGCTATAAATGCAGGAGTAGGGCGAGTTGGCGGTTCTTTAGCTGATAAAGTAGGAGCTGATGATGTTGCTAGCAATCTTAATCAATTTGCCGATGAAAGTGCAGATACAGCAAGAGATTATTGGAAAAATGATAAAATTGCTGGTGCTGCTTCTGATTGGTTTGATACTGGTTTAGAACATGAAAAAGGTATTAGAATAGCTAAAGCATCGGGAGAAATGGCGGCGTCATTGCCAGCTTTTTCTGCTGTAGGTAAGGGGGTTCAATTCATGACAAAAGCTGGTAGAGTTGCAGAAATCCCTTTAGTATCAAATATAAATAAAATTTTGCAAACTCCCTTAACTGGTAAAAATGCTGTTAATTTTGCAGCTATGGGAGCAGGAGGCGAAGCTTTAAAAGATGATGACCCAAATTCTCATCCTTTAGTAAATCTAGGAAGACAATTAACTGGAGCTTTACTTGGAGGCTTAACAGTTCAAGGAGCAATACATGGAGCGTCTGCTACTTTTAGAACTCTTGGCAACCTTGTTTCTCGTGAGAAATGGTACGAGTTTTTAGTTAAACGTGGTGATACTACTTTAGATAAAGAAGCGATAGAAGCTACAAAAGCAGTAGGAGGTCAACTTGATGCTAAAACCATTTATAAAAGTAATGATACAGTAACATATTTAGAAAAGGCATTTGCTAACAAAGCTTATGATACTGCTGCTAAAAATGCAGATGAGAGTACTATTGCTTATATTGCAAGGACTTTAGATCAAGAACTTGGAATAATGCCTAAAGGTAATGAGACGGAAAGTACTGTTAGAACGTTGACTACTGATACGGAAGATATGCTTTCTAAATTACGCCAAGAAAGAGATGCACAAAATGATGCTTTATATGAAGCCGCTTTTTCAAAAGTAAAACCTACCGACCAAAAACCTACACCAACTCATACTTTACAAGCGGCAAAAGAAGTTTTTAACAAAACCTATGCACCATCTACTACTGGAACTACTGATACTGGACAAGGAGTTACTAGTTCTACAATGAAAAAGTTGATTGATGCGTGGGAAGGTCAAGAAAATGTTACTTATCAGGAAATAATAAACCAGACCCGAGCTTTAAAAGAGCAACGCAGGTTAGCTGGTAGTGGGTACTCAAAAATGTTTAGCTCTGTTGAAGCTGCTATAGAAAAGGATATTGGACTAGTAAATCCAGAATTTTTAAAAGAATACCAAATAGCATCAAAAGATTATGCAGAAAATATCACTCCTTTTTTTCAATTAGATGCTGCAAGAAGCTTAATGTCAGGAGAAAAACCTAACTTTATTTGGGAACACATGAACACGTCAGGTAATAGAGCTGCGGTCAAAGAAGCTTTAGAGATTGGAGGAGAAAATGGAAAAAGATTATATGATACAATAAGGAGAGCAAAAGCCCAGTCGGTAATTCTTGAAAATATCGAACGGGACGGAGTATTTAACCCAGATAAATTTATAGAATTATTTACAAAATTAAAACCCGAGGATGAGATTATAGATTTAATAGGCAAAGAAACTTATAACAAAATAAAAGATAATATCATGCCTCTTGCTAGAAAGATGAAAGACGTATCATCACAAACAGCAAGAGTAGGTGGATCGCCAACAGTACAATTTTTAAATAAAGGCGGCTCTACTTTAAGTGCTGCTGGGATTGGTGCAACTGCGTTAGGAACAGTAGGCGGAATACCTGGAGCTATAGGAGGTGCTGCTGTTGGTGCTTTAGTTAAAAACTGGATAGCTATAGGGTTTGCAAAAGCTTCCCAGAATCCTCAAGTAATAGCACGTTTAATTGCTACCGCTAAAAATGGTAATGACAAACAATTTATGGCTATTTTACAAAGAATGTTTGAGACAACAACAGGAACAATAAAAGAAGCTGGTAACACGGCAGCTAAAATCCAAGGAATTACTGGAGCAGCTAAACTTATCAATAGTAATGTTGAGGAAAATAAGAATAAGCCTAAAGCCCCTGCATTCAATAAAACAATTGAGGATATGTATAATAATAAATATATCAGAAATTTTATTGAAGCTGATTAAATAAAAAATAATGGTTAGTTCGGAACTTCAAAATATAGTTAAGGAATGGCAAACTTATCTTGAACTGCAAAAAAACTACTCTAAAAATACTAGAGAATCATATTTAAATGATGTAACAGCTTATTTTACTTTTATGAGTAATTATTTTGAAGAATCCACCAGTTTAAAATCTGTTTCCTTAGTAGATATAAGGCTTATCAGGAGCTGGCTATCTGATCGTAGATTTTCCGATTATAAGGCAAGTTCAAGTGTACGAGCTTTATCTTCAGTAAAAAGCTTTTATAAATACTTGGAAAAGACACGGAATATTGCATGCCACTCAATATACACAGTATTTGGCCCTAAAAAAGCCAAAACTTTACCAAAAGCATTATCTAAAGAAGATACATTATTTTCACTCGATAAAGTAGCTTCTTTAAACAAAACACAATGGATTAATTTACGCAATAAAAGCCTACTTACCTTAATTTACGCCAGTGGTCTGCGAATTTCAGAAGCGTTATTACTAACAAAACAACATATTAAGGATGCCGAATACATAAAAGTTATTGGAAAAGGCAATAAAGAAAGGTTAGTCCCTTGGATTAATAACGTAAAAAAACTTATTCTAGAATACTTAGAAGAATTACCTTACGCAATAGGCGAAAATGAACCTATATTTAGAACTAAAACAGGGAAAGTATTACACAGATGTAACTTTAATTCTGAATTAGTTAAATTAAGGCGCATTTACGGTTTGCCAGAACATTTAAGTTCACATTCATTTCGTCATAGCTTCGCCACACATTTGCTAGAAAATGGTGCAGACCTAAGATCCATTCAAGAATTGCTTGGCCACAAAAGCCTCTCCACTACTCAAAAATATACCAAAATTAATTTAACTCATTTGGAAAGCGTTTATAATAAATCCCACCCTGAAGCAAAATTATCTTTAGATAAAAAAGCAATTAACCCAAACTTTATTGAGGCTAAGTAGTATCCATTGTTTTTTGACAAGGTCAAAAAGGTCTTTTTCTTAAGGTGTTTACTTTCTCTAGGCTAAGACCAGTTAATTCGGCTACCTCCTCTGCGTTTTTACCTCTAGCTAGCATTTTTTTTGCTATCTCTAATTTTTCTTCAGTTTTACCTTTAAGCTCAGCTTGCTCTACTCTTTTTTCCGCCTGTTCTGCTTTTTCTTCAAGCTTAGTTATTTTCTCTAAATATTCCTCAACCTTGATTTCTTCTGCTTCCATAGCTAGTTTAGCTCTAATATAAGCATCATGTTCGCTAGCATTCCACCTGTATTGCTCTAAATCCTCATAAGCAGATAGTACGCTACTGTTTTTTATTGCCTTAGGTGGCTCTTGTTCATTGTGAGCACATTTTAATAAATGTAACCACTGGTCTATATCGTTCTCTATCTTGTTGCTATCAAACTTGCCTAGCTCTACAAACACATACATCAAGGAAAAAAGATACTGCTTATTGGTGTTGGTTTCTTTTAGGCAATGGTAATTAATACACGGCAATTCATCGTCAAATACCTTCTGACCTATAATAGAAATAACCACCACGGGTAATAGGTCTTTATGACTTACTCCTTGTTCTATCTGGTTTACGTATGAGTAACTGCCGTAGAATTGAACTCGATTAATATAGTCCCTTTCCATTTTGCGTTGCATTTCAATAATATACCAACGCCCTGCTTCATCTTTTACCTTAAGGTCAAATATACTCCTCTTTCCATCAAGGAATAAGGGCATCTGTTCTTGCGGTATGTAATCCAGTTCTTTTATTCTATTACCATCCGAGAGCTTAAGAATGGAATTAAGCAGGTCTATTAAGCGGTCTTTATTGCTAAAGAGCTTTTTAAATGCTACATCATTCGTTGGGTCTAAATATCTGTGAGTCATAATAATTACCTTTTCCTAGCTTATTTTATATGTTTATTTCCTATTTTAAGCGTTTTTTAGCGTTATATTTTATATTTAATATAGTTTTTTACTTTAGTATTAAAATCGCTCTTAAAACTCCTTTTGAAAGCGTTTTTTAAAACATCATGTCGTTTCTTATATCTTCAGTCATACGATTACGTAAATCTCTACGGCTTTCTTCTTCCATATATTCTTCCCTTTCTTCATCAGTAAAGTCTCTAGTATGAGAGCAACCAGAAAGAACTAATATGCAAGTTATTAAGATTATTTTTTCTACCTAAAAAACCTCTTTAGAAATTGGTTATCAAGTTTAAAATACTTATCAAATAGTTTAGTAAATTCTTCTGTTACGCAAAATGTACCTATAAATTCTTCGTAAAAAGTAGTAAGCACATATTTTTTATTTTCTTCTGAATACTTTACTGGATCTTTTGTTAATAAATTTTTTACCATTTGGGCTATTTCATCATTAAATAACCATCTAATTTTAGATATTAAGTTATTATGAACAATCTCTTTATATTGCTCTTTAGTTAATCCATTATAACTTAAGAATTCGTCTTCCATATCCTCTTGATGGAACATTTCGTCGTTATAAGGTTCAGGTTGATAAGCTTCATCATAATGCTTTCTTATTTCTTCGACAATCTCATTATAAACTTCCAACCTTAGTTTAAATAAATCATCTTTGCGTTTTTGGTTAGCTATATAAGCTGTAACCGCAGCAAATATCATTATTCCAAAAGTCAAAAAACACATAATAGAACCATCATGTTTATCTAAAAAATCAATAATATTGATATCAGTCATACACTCCATTGTTCAACTCCTTTAACATTCTTTTTTGTTTTCTTTCTACAAACTCTTTTCTAAAACGCTCTAGTGCTACCTCATCTGCTGTTGGATCAGGAAGAGAAGCTACTAATTCCATTTGTTTTTTTTTAGATTTATATTGTTTGCCATATTTAATTAAAGGTGGTTGCTTGTAAGTCAAATTATGCTTTTTTATATAAGCATTAAAAACCCTTGGATATAGACCAAGCTTTTTAGCTATATTATATTTGAATTCGCCGCTATTTAATAATTCCTGTATTTCTTCGGGTGTATATTTTGACAAAATAGAAGAGGTTTTAGAATTTACATATTTTGTTCCTTTTTTAGCAGGCATATTTACGAACAAATTTTAATTAATACTTAGCTAGTGAATCATAAAAATACGTTAATTACTTTAAGCATAGCATTTTTATTTTTTCCATCTTATCCTGATATTTCCCTGTATTTTGCAAATTTTCACAGTTATTGGAAAATCTATTGTAAGCATCAAATACTTCTATAGGTATGTTTATAGCTCCATTATAGATTTCAGAGCGTAAGTAATTAATTTCTTCTTCAATTTGATCTTCCTTAAGTTCAATAGACCAAGCCCTATACTTAGCATTTTGGGACATATTCCATCTATAACCACGTGCTTTTAATAGGTCTTTAGCATCATAAGGAGCATTAATTGCCCATAATCTAAACCTTATGGCTAAAGCACTCTCAAGTAATTGCTTTAAAACTGGTTGTTTTGATGTTGGTAGTTCTTGGGCTAAAATATGTATTCCAGCTAAACAGTCGGTTATTGCTCTGTGTCCTTCAAAAAAGAAATTGTATTTATAAGCAATATATTCAAGTTTATGACTTGATATCCCTTCATTCTTCCAGTCTATATCATACATAGAACACCCCCAAGGCTTAGGCGAGATAGTTGGAAAGGTTATTTCAAAAAAAGCCCTGTCAAACTGAGCATTATGAGCAATGATTATATTTACATCATTCAAATAAGAATCCACCTCTTCTACATTTATCTGATGACCCTTTACCATATCATCAGTAATGCCAGTTAGCTTAGTAATTGCTTCTGGAATTGATACGTTTGGGTCTTGATAACTGTTGAACTCATCTAGCAACCGAAAAATACGACCATCATTGGTATATTCAAATTTGACCATTCCTAATTCAAGGATTTTATCTGTAGCACATGATAATCCAGTAGCTTCAACATCTAAAAATACACCTATTAACTTTTTGTTAGTAAAATTATTCGTGTTATATTCTTCTGGTTTTCGGTATTTTTTGATAATACGATACTCGCCACTTTGACAAAGTTGTTCAGCTATTCTTTCTAATAGGTTATCTGACATAGTCTTACAAACTACTTATGATAATGATTTATTTTAATTTATAATTTGGATTGTTAGTAACTTTAAATATCTTAAAAGCAGCAAATATGATAATGGAAGCTAAAAACCCATAAAATATTTTATAGGATAATTCCCTGCTAAAAATATCTAAAATTCTTGAATAGGTAAAATTGTTATTAAAAACAAAAAATAAAGTCATGATCAGACCATCTATTAAAGCGGCTATAATTAATGACAAAGCATTTGATACTACAAAACTAAACTTACTACTAAATTTTTGTAAAGCAGATGTTGACCAGTACAATGATATCATAAGGGATAAGAACGAAGCTAATACCAAGCCGTTTACTATGTGTCCGTCAATATAGTATGGTATTTTCCAAAGAAGAACGAAGCTAATAACAATAGCAATCACAAGTCCTATTAAACTCTTAAAACGACCACAAATAGCTGTTATTGTATTAATTATAATAGCAATTATAGTAAATATGAGGGCACATTGATATATAGCAGTACAACAATTTAATAGATAAGTAAGAGAACATAACAATAAGCTGCTACCAATATAAAGTCTATTTTCTATTATCTTGTTTATCATATTAACTCCGCTAATATCTTATGTTTATTTTGCATTAACCGCATCTCTTAGCTTCTGTCCAACCTTGAATTTTGGTTGATTATAAGCTGGTACTTGTAAATGTTCTTGAGTTTTAGGATTACGTCCTGTCCGAGCTGGAATTTTACAGATAGTAAAATGACCGAAACCAAGGAGAGATATTTCTTTGCCTTCTCCCATGGCATCAATTACCGAAGAAGTGAATATATCAATTACTTTTTCTGCTTCTTTTTTTGTACAACTATGTTGATTTGCGATATGATCTATAAATTCTGATTTTTTCATAATTTTTATTTTTAATTTAGTTAATTAATTTTATGTAATTTTTCCATTGCTTCTTCGTTACTTAGTAACGCTTGATCAGCTAAAAACATACTCCAAAAAGCTGCAAAATGTGGTTTTGAATAAACACCTGTAAAAATAGATTCTACATAAACAATAATATTCTGTTGATCTTTAACATAATATATACTTGAAACATAGCTTTTTTGATTTAATCCATTAATAAACTCAGCCAATTCAAAATTAAATGGTCTTTCAAATAGTACACGACAAGAAAAGCTTACAATTTCAGGCTTTCTATTCGGATAAAAATAAGAACATATACAAGGTAACATTGTAGGAACAGAATGTTTTGCAAGAATACGTAAATTATTTTGTTTTTCAATTTCATACCCTAAATATTCAAGATGTGATGATATAGTAGTTAAATCGTTAAAATTGTTGTGATTTTCAGACATTATTTTTGCACTTTATTATTAAATTATTATGCTGCTTCCATATCTTGAGCGTAATTATATTGTTTGTTAATCCACTCAATACAGGACAGCTGCTTTTCAGCATCAAGATCAGCAATACTTTCAACTCCTGCTTTGCTGCACCACTTGTTTATTATTTCACTTGGTATGTTATGCAATTTAATAAGTTCCAGTAATTCCGCAAGCATTTCCTTTGGTTCTTGCGTAAAATCGCTGAGTACAGCGTCAAGTTTACTACTTATATTTTGAGCTTTTGGCGTAATGTTTTTAACTTCTATTTCAAGATCGTTAATATCTTTCCCCTCCATTTCCTCAGCTGTCGGATGCTGACTAATTATTTCAGGAAAAGCCTTACGTAGTGCTTGTGCTTCTGCACACTTGGCAAGTTGTCCATATGGCCTTTTCCGCCACATAGTATTGGGAGCTAATTCATCTTTTTTAGTAGCATAGTTTTCTAACCAGTATTCTTTAGCAGTAAACTCAACAATAGTATTATTTACCAGCTTTTTAACTGTTACCTTGCACCATTTAGGATAAGTAATCTCTACTCCACCTAAATTACATGTAACATCTTCACCAAATTCAGGTTCACTTACACCTGCATATTGATTACTACGTGCTGCCTGTATCCTATATAGACCGACTCCTGCCATAACTACATCTTTATATTCGTATCTACCTGTCTGAGCATTCTTTACGCTCATTGGGACAATATGTACTGGTTTTTGCATTGGGTCTAACTTTGCCGCTTTGCAATAGTCAAGAACCATCTTTATACTTTCATCTCTTGCACCAGTATATAAGCTGTTTTTTAGTGCTGACCAGATATGCTGGTCAATTTCATTGGTAGTATTTATTGCTGTTATGTTACCCATGGTTCACCTCTCTTGTTTAAATATTTTTATATTTTATTAATAATTGATAGCGTTTCTTTACCTTTTCTACGAAATTGGGATCAACCCCTGTTTCTCCTCTTTCCAACTGCTGTATCTTAGACGGATACGTGTGCATATATTCTGCTATTTTAGGTATTGATATATTAGCTTCTTTGCGCATCCTCCTTAATTCTTCTTGTTCTTCCTTTGTCAGTAGCGGATATTTTCTCGTCATCATTTTATTAAAAATACTCTCGATTGCTTAGCAACGTTAGTATATTTCAAGTACAGGTCTTTTGCCTCATCTTTAAATCTTTTTAAGTCAAATAACGATTTTGGTGCGGTATTTTTCCAAGTGGCTATTACATTGTCGTTGTTATCAATTAGCACATCGTAATCTTGCATAAATTCTTGAATTTCAACCTTTAACTTTTCAATAGTAGTCTGTATTCTACTTTCTTCTTCTCTAGCCATTTTTAATTCTTCTAGTTTAGTAAGTATTTCATCTTTAGCGGTTATTTGTTTATTATTACTTTGAGGGAATAAGTTAAACGTATCCCTAGTATTTACACATTTAGGCGGTACTCTTTTTTCTATGTGGTTATACCAGAAATTACAGGCTATCTTAATAAGCTTTTCTTCTAGCTCCTTATTTCGTTCATAAGTATAAATTCTAAAATCCTGACCCCCGATGAGTACTGCTATATCAACTTTTGGCACATCGCATATATTTGCGTAATAGGCTACTTGTATAAGATAACTTTCAGGGGCTTGGTCAGTGCCTGCCTCGCCCCATTGTTTCATCTTATAGAAATGAGCCGTTTTACATTCCAAAATATATTCTTTATTTCCTACCCATCTATCGATATTACAAGCAATAAATGGATATTTAGGATGCCGAATCAATGTAGGTTGTGTTTGGATTATTACATTACGTTCCTCTGCATATCTTTCCGCTATAATTTCTTCCTGTTTTGTTCCCCAGTAAGCAGCTTCATAGTTTGGATCATTTTTTGTTAATTCCACAATATCAGGATTTACTTTAGAGAGGTATACATCAAGAGCAGTCTTATCAAAACTAGATAATCCACAAATTATTGCTATTTCAGAACCTCCAATATAGTTTTTACGCTCCCTCAACCATTCTTGCTTGTTTTCCATACTAATAACTTGTATTTCTTTATTATTATAAATAACGCTTTATTTCCTGAAGCTGACCTAGTACCTTCTGAAAATTAAATAGTAAATGCTCTTTTGCTACTGCCTGTCTTTCTAAAAATAAAACCATCAATACGCAGAACTCTCTTGGTACTACCACCCACTCATCATCAGTTTGAGATTTAAGCCACATTGACAATTCGTACGTATCTACACCATCAATTTTAGTAAATAGCAACCTCATAAACTCTTCTTTCTTAATAAAGCAATCTTTTATAGTCATTTTACACCTCCACTCCTCTGGTTAGCGAAAAGTAAAAGCGTAATTCCTGATTTTGCAAATAACTATTATGCTCAGCCGCCTCTATTTCCTGCTCTAGAGCCACTGGGTCATACTCGCTAACGTCCCAGTCAACACAGTAGTCTTTGGCCCTTTCAAGTAAAAACTCGTATTTATCAATGTCCTGCATTAACGCATAATAATTATCGCCGTAGGTTTCATAGGGAATGTTATAAAGGTTAGCTCTCTCCACCTGCTCCTCTATAAATGCTTCTCTTGCTCTTTCACCAATTCTATCAAAAGTTTCTTTAGTAGATTGTGATAATTCTACACTTTTGCTTTTAACCTCATGAAATTTAGGAGCTTCGGTAATGTTAGCTGGCAACTCCTCTTTGCGTTGGCGCTCATTAAAGATTCTTACTGCTTCTCTTGCTTGCTCAAGATTTGAAAATACTTGCGCAGCTTCTTTATTTGACAGTAACATTTTTCTTAATGTCTCTTTAGCCTTAGCAACACTAAGTTCTTCTAAATTCTGTATGCTTTCTTGATTTACAAGCTTTTTTGATTGTAAAAAAGCACCTTGACATAAAGGTAGGGTTGAGATATTTTGCATATATACCTTCTTCTCATTTAGGTTATAAAAAGTAAGAATTGTTGTATCTAGAAAATAAAAAAATTCTTACGGCTTTATATAAAGATTCCAAAACGTCTTAAGCTCGTAACTTAAGGCGTTTTTTTATGCCTTATGAAGTGAGTATAGAGGGGAAAAATAATATTGTCAACTAAAAAATTCGAATTTTTTTACGTTTTTTTTAGTTTTTGACTAGTTTTATATTCTTCTATTATTTCTTGTAACTTTGTCTTATTTGGGTAATAAACAAAAACTCTATTCTTTGAACGATCTACAAAACCACGCTCCATCAAGTGTTTTAAATGTACATTTGCAGCTTGCCTAGATATAATACTTGAGTTTTTTATTGTATCAGCAGTAATGCCTCCTTTGCTATCAAAAGCAAGCATATATTTTAAGACGCTTTTTTGCCCTTTAGACAAAAGCCCTGTAAAGCTTATAGCTTCTTTGCATATTTCTATATTTTTCATAATATCAAATTCTTTCATTATAAAAACAACATAAAATAATTGACTTTATTTAAGAATTAATTTAGTTCTTAAAAAGCGTATTTCAAGTTTTAAGGAGAATTTATATGAAATAATCAGAAATTTAAATCTAGAATCTGAACAATTCTTTTTATGGAGAGAGTTTTTTAAAGAAAAGCACTCACAAAAACTCACGATCTGAACACTCGTGAGAATATGAGAATATTGCCTAATAGTCAAGTGTTTTTCTTTAAAAATTACAAATTAATAATAATTTTTAAAGATTATGACAAAAAAACAAGATCAAAATTTAACTAATACACAATCAAAACTTTTAAACATTATCTCTTATTACATGGGGATATCACCTAGCAAAACAGTTTATTTAACTCTTGAATTTCTTTGTACTTCTCTTGGTATTACAGACAGGCAATTACGGACTATAAGAAAAGAGATAAGCCATATATTTGATAGTAAATGGCGTAAAGCTACAAAGATTGACGGGATAATAAGAAAAAATGTTTATGTGTTTAAAATAATTCAAAACAATCTAGGTAAAACTTCCGAGTTAGAAAGTCTAAAACTTCCGACTTCTAATAAAGAAGAAAATAATATTAATAAGAATATAGATCTAAAATCTAAATCTTTTAATTTTAAAAATTCTTATTTTAAGCCTAAAACCTTATTCGATATGATACCATCAATTGATAACAAAATTTGTGATGAACTACGTTCTAAGTCAGGGCGTTCTTTTTCTGATAACTTTATTATCCAGTTAGTTTTAAAAATGTCTAAAAATCCAAAGATAACAGCTAGTTTTAATTATCTAAAAGGCTTTATTGCTTACATGGCTAAAGCTTTGCAACATGAAAAGCATGACACAGTTAAAACAGGAAATATAGACTTCAAGTTTAAAATCAATATAAACACTACCAGTGATAATAAACTCAATAAAACAAAGTTTTTTAACAAAACAGAAATAAAAGCCTATGACCTAAAGAATAGGACTACTGATGGTTTTATGCCATTAACAGAGATATTTAGTAAACTGCAAATTATTTAAAAAGTGCAATTGAAACAACGATGCTACTTATCCTCTTAAGCCGCTTTAGCAGGGTGATGACGTCAATGCGACCTCCCAACTTAAGTTAACTATTGTTTCTGCTTGCCCTTCTGTAAAACCAGATTCAACTAATTTTCTATAAAAAATTAATGTATTTAATGGTTGATTATAACCATATAAAAATGCTTCTGCTTGTTTTTCTGAAAAACCAACACTAGTGAGTTTTTTAAAAACTGTACGAGTATCTAACATATCCATTACCTATCATTTTTAACTATTTTGTCTCCTTTAAGAGTTTTTACTTAAAGGAGTGAAAGGCACTATACAAGAAAAAGGTTAATAAACATATAATCAAATTTTAGCTGTACAAAGATATCTAGGTATAATAATCTTAATGTTTCTTAATAAAGCTAGAATAATTGATTTATGATACAAGAAGAGTTTGTTGCCAAGATACTTGAAGCATTATTACCGATGCCCGATATTACTGCTATAAAGAGTAGAGGCCATATAGTTTTATATAAAGACGGCGTTATGTTCGGCAAGATAATTGATCAAAGTATCTTATTGCTAAGTAATGGTAATAAAGTTGAAGTAGAAACTGAATTAATCACTAGGTTACTTAGACCTAAAAATAAAATTGATCACTCTGACTGTGATACATTCTTATTTAAAGCTACTGAATCTTGGTGGCTAGCTAAAGGTAAGATATGGTATATCTCAAATAAAAAAGGGGTTTTATGAATTACGCAATTAGATTATTAGACAAGTTAAAGTCATTGGATACTAAAAACGTACTAAATTTTGATTTAATTGATAAAGCTATATATTGGAGCAAAATATATCATGTTAATCAGTTTAGAAAAAGTGGAGAACCTTTTTATAGTCATCCCGTAGAAGTAGCTTATATGGTTTCTGATTATAATCTGAAAACTGATGTAATAGTAGCTAGTATATTACATGATATCGTTGAAGATACGAAAGTTACTGTAGAGATGATACAGAGTACTTTTGGGTCTAGGATTGCCGAAATGGTTGATAGATTAACTCGCAATAGACCAGATGGAAGCAAGCTAAGTGTAGAGCAGATATTGAATAATGCTTATCAAAAACAAGATGAAGAAGTACTGCTAATAAAGCTATTTGATAGGTTACATAACTTAACTACCTTGGATGCAATGACAGATGAGAAAAAAAAGAAAATTGCCTTGGAAACATTAAGTAGCTTCTTAACAATAGCCTTATCTTTTGATGAACATGGCGACCAAATGATAGCAAAATTATGTTTTAGTCATCTACAATTAAATTATTCTCAACCTAGCTTTTCTTCCTCTAATCTCTGTAAATTAAAACCGATTGAATTTGATTTTATAAAATTGAGTAAACCATAACTATAACCAAGTATTATAGGAACTACTAAAAACATTAAACCATTATATCCAAATTTATCAGTTAGTAAAACTAACCCAAAAGAAGATACTACATACATTAATGCTCTTGAAGTTGCAAAGATTAAACTTGAACATTTAAAACGATGCAGTACAGGGAAATAACCATAAAAAACAGCTTGAGCAGGGTAACCAGCAGGAGCTAATAAAATAAATCCCTGAAATATAAGTAATTCAAAAGGCGAAGTAATGTAATCCAATATATTTGCAACAAACAGCAAAGGTATTATATATATTAATAATCTTATGGTAAGAACTTTTATAGGGTGGAATATTTTTACTAGGAACATTAACACTACTACAAAAAACATATCAATAATCGAAACTAGGAAATTATGGCTAATAATCTCCTCGGGAGTAAATCCGAATTTAGTTTTTAATAAATTACTACAATAGACATAGGAAATACAAAACCATAACGGACAAGCACACTCAATCAAGAAATAACTAATAACATTCTTTTTACTTACTTTATGTAAGTAGGCAATATTTTTATCAATAGGTAGGTTTACTGCCTTAAGCATATTGTTAATTCGCTTCTTAGCGTCCACGAACTCTGGTGTTTCTCTTAGATTAGTCCTTGCAATAGCACCTACTAACGCAATAACTGCACCAATCCAAAATGCTAACCGCCAGTTCAAGCCAAATGATGTTACCAAGAAAGCTACGCCTAATGCTGTAAATATACCAATATTATTTGCTACAACCATAAGTGCTACGTAAAAATACTGGAGTGGAGGTTTTATAGTTTCAGTTAAATATAATTCTGCACCAATTACCTCTCCCATTGAAGACGCACCTTGTAGCATACGGCATAATGTAACTAACCATGCAGCAGAAATACCTATTTGTTCGTAAGTTGGTAGATTTGCCATAATTACACAGGAAATAGACATTAGAAAAGTAGTAATTACAACAGTAGCCTTCCTTCCAATATTATCCCCTAACCATCCAAATAATAATGCTGCAAAAGGGCGGAAGATAAAGCTTGAACAAAATGCAAATGCTGATACTAAAGATGTAGTGAACTGATCAGTTTTAGGGAAAAATAACTCGTTAAGAAGTACCGCCATGTGAACATAGAGCATTAAATCAAAGTATTCCAACATCGTTCCTACAGATAGTAAACCTACTGCTTCTTTCTGTTCTCTAGTCAGGCTCTTTTGTTCTGTTATTTGCATTTTATCTGATGATATTTTTTTTATATTATTAATAATTTAAATATCTTATTTAAAAATTTTGCAACCAATAATTAGTGATAAGCATTTTTTTAAGTACTCCGAGCCTATAAAAAAGCTTATTATTGTTACTAAAAAATGAATTATTAGAGTCCCGATAAGGCTATAGTAAGAATTGTTTTTTTTATTCATTAAAAATAACTACCGCCATAAGGTGGGTATGATATAAGCCTAAAAATGTCTTGTTTGAAAGCTTGCAGGATGTATTAGGGTAGAACAGGAAATGGCAGTTAAAATAGGAACTTACATTATTGGTAATGTATGAGTTTTCTGAGTACTCTTAGTCTATAAAAAGGGCTTATAATGAATAAATTTAGTCCAAAATCCCTATAGAAAATATCACGGAATAAGTGAAATAGTTAGAAATGATGGCCTCCTAGAGAGAAGGTATAATATTTGCTTCTATCCCTTTTATTTCAATGGTTACAGGTTATTTTAAATTTAGAAAAGATTAGGACATTAAAATAAGCGTTAATTTGCAAGACTATTTTTACTAATTATGTGTTATAATAATTTTCACGGGTTCTATCCCCTGTATGCGACAGGGGATAAGCGGAGAACCACAGAGCCATTTAAAATTGAGACTTAAGAACGATGAAACGCCAAGAAATAACTAGAACAGAACCAACTTTTTTAGCTACTCTCAGGTGTTATTATAACATATTTTTAGAAAAACATAGAATTTTTTTACTTTATTTTATCTAAAATATTATTCAGTCGTTATTAGCTCACTGTTTTAGGCTTTGTTTTATAAATTTAAATAAAGATTAAAAACATGACTGTTAAAGATAAGTTCGTTCAAAACAATGTAAAAATTCAAAATGCACTGGCTAGTTTAAGTGGTCAGGATTCAAGTAGAAAAGCAAAATTGCCATATAAAGGAGATTATGTAGAAAGGGTTTTATCTAATATTATCCTTAATAGTAAAGGTAAGCCTGATCGGTTAGCAATAATGCTTTATTCCTTTTTAAAAGGGTGGTTTAAACCTAACTCAAAGAATAAATTTAATAAGAGTGGAAAATTTGATGTTAGAAAGTATGGCTATAGAACAAGTTATGAGCAGTTAGCAAAAGAGTTTAACTGCTCTAAAGAGTTAATAAGGCAAAAAATAGTACTTCTAGAAAAATTGGGGTTGTTGAATAGAAATTTTAGGATTGAGTATGAAGGTGGCGTAAGAAAAAATAATGTACTGTATTTGTTACTTTGGAAAGATACACCTGATTTTGAGTTTGAGCATGGATTAGTAGAAAAAAGACAACTTTATAAGCCAAGTATAAATAAAGAAAAATGGCAAGAAATTGCCAAAAATGAAACTGGGGGGTCTCCAAAAATTCTTGGAGAGGGTGTCCAAGAAAATTTAAATAACTCTCCAAAAAATAAGAAGGGAGGTCTCCAAGCAGACTTGGACATTATTATAAGTAATACTACACCACTATTACATAGTAATACCACACCAGAGGAAATAAACTCTAGCTACGCTAGAGAGTTTATTTCCGATTCTAGTATCATAACTAGTATCTTAAAAAAGGAGACTAATACGCGCGCATGCGACTCTATCCAAAAAAATCAACAAAACAAACACGCAACTTTTGCTCCTTGCTCGCTTACGCAGCTGGAGCAAGTTGCTTCTCTAGGAACAAAAAAATCAGTTACAGCAACAATTGCTAATCAAAGAAATAAATTGGCAGAAGTACAACAAGCACTACGGAATATTTTGGGCGAACGGAAAGCTGAAGAGATACGAGTGCATTGTGAAATTATAGAACTTGAGCCTGATAAGGTGGGTATCTGCACGGGAGCGTTGCCTATCAACGATATTGACAAGGTTAAGATACGCAAAGCCATTGCTTCGGTTTATGGGAATAACGTTCAAATCACTAAAGTCAATACCCCGCATTCTAGGCAGCAAGAGCAGGAGGAAATTGGCAATGATATACCGCCTAGTATTTTACCTCGGTATGATTGGAGCAAAAAAGCAACTTGGAATGATTTCAAAACTAGCATCATAAAAAGTAGCAACAATCCTTTTGCACTAACAGCTATATTCAACATGCCTATGCTAAAGGTTATTGAAGAGCCAGGCAAAGTTATTATAGAAAGTGAATCTGATCTTATTGAACAATTAAGTTCTCCAATCTGGTATTTAGAGGATATGGAAAAATCGGTTTTAGAGACAGGTTTAACATTGGAATTGAAAGTGGACAATAATCACTCTGAATGTAAAGATAATCCCCAAAGAGTGGTGGTTCTAGCACCTGAAAAGGTAATAGAAAAGCTAAAATTAGCTTGGTACAAAAAGCAAGAAGAACGGAGAAAGTATGAAACATTGAAGTCTCGCTATGGTATTGTGTAGTTCAAAACGCAAAAACCTGATTTTATGGCCATAGAAGAGTTAATTAATATTTAATCTATACTCCCTTATTACATACTAAATATAACACTATAAATAGCCTTAAAATAAGAAATAGAGCTATTCTAAATCTATATCTACCCCTGTTTATAAAAATTTTATTAGAAATGATTTTTTAACGAATTGCGTTTTAATCACAACAGAAGTAAATAGGAACTAAGTTATGGAGGTTTTGACACTCTATAAAAAAGGAATAAACGGACTCTACAAAAAGGCTCTTGAATTTGCAGTCTACAAAGGGGGTATTATCAAATGTTACACCCTTGTTTCCATTATTGATACAAGGTTTTTTATAAAAAAATAGAAGACTGCAAGTAATTATTCTATAAAATACCCTATAAACCCTTATAAATACTGGGTTATAAAGCTAAAAAAACGTTGTTTTTTCAGAGAAAAAATGCTATAATTTTCAATAAAAACAGAGGTTTTTTTAGTATGAAATTTAAGAAAGGGGAATCGGGAAATCTAAAAGGAAGACCAAGACTTGAAACTCTAAATATTAGAGATATGGCAGCAAGGGATAGTATCAAGGCTTATAAGTTACTTTGGAAGTCAGTGCAGAAAAGCGAGCCTTGGGCAATAGACATATTCTTTCGGCATTTTGTAACAGAGGACATTATAGTTTTACATCATGACCAAGACCACCTCCCGAGTGGAATAACCAACTTGAGTTAGCATCATGTTACTTCGTAGTCGCCAGCAGGAGTTTGTAGAAAGGTGCATGATCGCCCTAGCAAATAATGATAACACGCTCGGAGTTGCACCTACAGGGGCAGGCAAAACCATAATGCTCTCTAAAGTAATCGGTAACTTCTATGAACAAAACCCTAACCTAAAAGCCTGCGTCCTTGCTCATAGGGACGAACTAACCGCTCAGAATGAGGAAAAATTTAGATGGGTCAATCCCGCTATTTCTACCAGTATTGTTGACAGCTACGGCAAATCATGGCAAGGAAACGTAGCTTTTGCAATGATACAGACTCTCTCACGAGAGAATAACCTTAAGGAAATGCCACCAGTTGATTTACTTGTAATTGATGAGGCTCACCACGTAACCGCTCCAAGCTATAAAAATGTTCTGGATCATGCCCGCAAGGTTAATCCAGAGCTTAAAGTCCTAGGAGTAACTGCAACACCTGAACGGGGCGATAAAAGTAGTTTAGGCGAGGTATTTAATAATTGCTGTGATCAGATAAAAATAGGTGAGCTTATCCTTAGCGGCAATCTGGTCAGACCAGTAACCTTTGCTATTGATATGGGTAATGCTACGGAAAAGCTTAAGGCATTGAAAACTCGGAGTAAAGGGGATTATAGCGATGATGAGGTAGCTTCCATTTTGGACAGCGAGCCTCTAAATAGTGAAGTAATAAGGCACTGGCAAGAAAAAGCGGGAGGCCGCAAGACAGTAGTGTTCTGCTCTAATATAGCTCATGCAAAGAACGTAACGAACAGCTTTAATGCTCACGGAATATCTACGGCTCTTATTACTGGGGAAATGACAAAGGAGCAGAGAAGTCTTGTATTTGAGAATATGACTAAAGGTATGATACAGGTTATTGTCAACGTAGCGGTATTGACTGAAGGGTGGGACTATCCGCCTATTAGCTGCGTAGTGTTACTGCGTCAGTCCTCCTATAAGTCAACAATGGTGCAAATGATCGGTAGGGGGCTTAGAACAATAGACCCTGCAATTTATCCTGACATTATCAAAAAGGACTGCGTTGTGCTGGACTTCGGAATTTCTACGATATTGCACGGGTCGCTTGACCAGATGATAAACCTTAGGAGTAAAAATAAAGGTTTTAGAATTTGTCCTTTATGTAAAAAGAAAATACCCAAGGAAGCGGAAGAATGCCCGTTGTGTAATGCTGACCTAGTAGAGCAAGAGCAGGTAGAGGTAGAGGATGAGGATAAAGTCAGAAAAACAAAAAGAGTATTATCAAGCTTTGAGATGGCAGAGATAGATTTACTTGAGCGTGTTAACTTTCCATTTACGAAGCTAGATGATGAGACATTACTTACATCAGGATTTAACAGCTGGGCTTATGTTCACAGAAAAGGCGCTATATGGGTTGCTGTCGGAGGAAGACAAGATAATGGATATTCCATAAACGATTTAGCAAATGGTAAAGTAATTATTGATATTCCAACAAGAGTAATTTACCAAGGCGGAAAGCTTGAAGCTATAGCTGCTGCCAATGACTTCCTAAGCCTTTATGAGAAGCAAGAAACAGCAATGAAGACTGCAAGCTGGCGAAATGAGAAACCGACTGAGAGGCAATTAAATATTATCCCTTTAAGTTATAAGGGGGATGAGAGCTTAACTAGAGGTGATGCTTCTGCGATAATAACTTATACAAAAGTTGAACCAAAATTGAGAGAGCTGGGTGTATTATGAATCAAGAAAAAAAAGTTGTGTCTAAAAAGAAAGTAGCTAATGAGGATTCCCAAGGATTAAACAAACTCCTCAACTCTGCTGTAAATAATGCTGGCAATGAACTTGTAGAACAAAAATCAGAAAAACCTGTTTTAGCTAAAAAAGAAAAGCGAACAGGAAAAGAAATACAAGAATTATTAGATGAAATGGGCAAAGCTCTTACTGCAAATAGTGGTGGACTAAGTGATAAATTCGGTTGGATGGTTTATGATCAGTTATCAAAGTCCTGTTATAAGGATACTAATATTTTTGAGGCAGTAAAGCATATCTGTACTGAATTAAAAGGTATTGCTCCAAAAGATCAAATAGAGGGAATGCTTGCTACTCAAATGATAGCAACTCATCATGCAGCACTAGACAATTTTGCAATAGCTGCTGAATCAGAAACGATTGATATAAGAGTTGCTGCCTTAAGTTCTGCAACAAAACTTACTCGCACTTATGTAGCACAAATGGAAGCTCTAAACCGCTATCGTGGTAAAGGACAGCAAAAGATGACAGTTGAACACGTGCACATTAACTCTAATGTACAAGCAATTATAGGTAATATTACAAAAAATGATTCCTCCCAAAAAGAGGGGGGATTGATAAGGGGTATTTTAAAAAATGAGCAATAACCCTAAACACAAAAACGTTGAAATCAAGTGCTTTGCAAGAACCCGCAGAGGTACTTTATGCCAAACGCCCAGAATAACTGGTAAGAAACGCTGTAGGATGCACGGAGGAACTAGTGATGGTGCTCCGAAAGGTAATAAGAATGCCTTTAAGCATGGAAGATATAGCAAAGTAATTATTGAAAATAGAAAAAGAACGATGCAGCTCAAAAGAGAATTTAAGGCTTTATTGGCTCAGCTTATTGCTTAATGTGAATTAAAAAGCTATTATTTGAAAGCTTGATTAATGAATAAAATACATAAAACTTTAAACCTGATTTAAGCCTCGTATAGCGTTAAGTTTATGTTTAAGATACTTACCCTATTAAACAATAAAAACGACGTTGTAAGAAGCTTAAAACGGGAAATATAGCTATTTATAATGTTAGCAATATTTTTATAAAAATAAAAAATTCAACTGAACAAGAAAATCAGCACGCAACTTTTGCTCCTTGCAACCTTACGGAGCAGGAGCAAGTTGCTTTCTGTTGGACTAGTAGATTTAAAAATAAAAATTGCTAGTTATTCAATAACAGACAAATTGCAATAACTAAGGACATAGTAAAAAAAAATAATACTACATCAAGGAAGAACTTTTTAGCGAACTTACTAAACCAGTGAGCTAAATTTCTGCTCCTTTATGTGAAAAGAGACGGACTTGAAACGTAAGTGAAAAGTCTGGCTCTCTATATAAACTTTATAAAGTTTATTATATTTATTACCTTAAAAATACCAATTAAAAAAAGTCCTTTAAAGCTATATAAGAAGTGCTATTGTGGGGGGTATAAAAATTTTAAATTTGCACACTCTATCCCTATTGGCAGCACACTCTATCCCTATTGGCAGCACACTCTAT
>CADEGZ010000005.1:18392-38091 GCA_902827015.1 uncultured Pseudomonadota bacterium | reverse complement strand
GTGGAAAGTGGAAAAATCGTGCAAATTATGGGAGCCGTCGTTGATGTGGAATTTACACGAGGACAGATCCCAAAAGTATATGATGCATTAACAGTTCAAGAGGTAAATCTTACCTTAGAGGTACAACAACAAATTGGGGATGGTGTTGTAAGAACAATTGCCATGGGTTCTTCTGAAGGATTGCGGCGTGGTTTGAACGTGCTTAATACAGGGAAACCGATTACAGTTCCGGTTGGCAAAAAAACTTTGGGAAGAATTATGGATGTATTAGGCCGTCCTATTGATGAACAAGGTGAAATTGGTGCAACAGAGTTTTTACCTATTCATCGTGCTGCTCCTGCCTATAGCGAGCAAGCAGCTAATGAAGCACTGCTGGAAACTGGTATTAAAGTGATCGACTTAATTTGTCCTTTTGCTAAAGGAGGTAAAGTTGGATTGTTTGGTGGAGCGGGTGTTGGCAAAACGGTTAATATGATGGAACTCATTCGTAATATCGCAATTGAGCACAGTGGATTTTCTGTTTTTGCAGGTGTTGGAGAACGTACTCGAGAAGGAAATGATTTTTATCATGAAATGAAAGAATCCAAAGTTTTAGATAAAGTTGCCCTAGTTTATGGGCAAATGAACGAACCTCCAGGCAATCGATTACGAGTGGCGCTAACTGGGTTAACCATTGCAGAAAAATTTCGAGATGAAGGACGGGACGTATTATTGTTTATTGACAACATCTATCGTTATACCTTAGCAGGCACAGAAGTATCTGCCTTATTGGGTCGTATTCCTTCAGCTGTGGGGTATCAACCAACATTGGCAGAAGAAATGGGTGTTTTACAAGAACGAATTACTTCAACTAAAAAAGGTTCTATTACTTCTATTCAAGCTGTTTATGTTCCAGCAGATGATCTAACAGATCCTTCGCCAGCCACCACGTTTGCGCATTTAGATGCCACAGTGGTTTTATCGAGGCAAATTGCAGAATTGGGGATTTATCCTGCAATTGATCCTTTAGATTCTACAAGCCGACAGTTAGATCCAAATGTGATTGGCCAGGAGCATTATGATGTGGCAAGAGCCGTACAGGGAACGCTGCAACGTTATAAAGAGCTTAAAGATATCATTGCGATTTTAGGTATGGATGAGTTGTCGGACGAAGATAAGCGTATTGTTGCAAGGGCAAGGAAGATTCAGAAATTTCTTTCTCAACCCTTCTTTGTGGCTGAAGTGTTTACCAATTCCTCAGGTAAATATGTACCTTTAAAGGAAACCATACGTGGATTTAAGGGTATTGTGGAAGGGGAATATGATAATTTGCCTGAACAAGCGTTTTATATGGTAGGAACCATAGATGAAGTTTTTGAGAAAGCAAAAACATTAACTGCTTAAGAGTTCATTATGCCAATTAGTTTTCATTTAGATGTTGTTAGTGCGGAAGCCGAGCTTTTCTCTGGTCTTGTAGAGAAATTGTTTGTAAGTGGTATTATGGGGGATCTGGAGGTTTTAAATGGGCACGCGCCTTTATTAACCTCGTTGAAACCAGGTCCTGTGTGGATAGTTAAACAAAACGGCCAAGAAGAGATTTTTTATATTTCGGGCGGCATGTTAGAAGTTCAGCCCAAAACCACGACAATTTTAGCAGATACCGCTATTCGTGCAAAAGATGTGGACGAATCACAAGCGTTAGAAGCAAAAGCGCGCGCAGAAAAAATCCTAGCGGGACACACTAGAGATTTTGATTATGCAGAAGCACAAACACAATTAGCAGAAGCCATTGCGCAATTAAGGGCTTTGAAAAAATTAAGAGAAAAGGGCAGAAGTTAAAGAATGAATCGTGCGGTGGAATTTGCGAGAATATTTATAATATATTGATATATATTAATTTTTTTATAAGAAACCTATTTGTTCTATGGCCAAAATAGGGAATTCCCCATAGGAATTTCCCTGTATTAGTGTTTTACTAATAGGGTATCGTCTCTTTACGGATCTTAACAAAGGACTAACTTATGTTAAGTATACAAAATATGCAACATGTACAGGGTCTTCGATTACCTGATGGAACGCCGGCGGGGGATAGGGATGGAATGATAGTCCTAACCGAATGGGCCAGAGTCGTTGCTAAAGATAATGAGGAATTTATTTTTGCTGCTCTCGGGCATCCTACTTATAAGGTTAATTTAGATATTTGCCGGAGTAATATTCAATATTGGAAAAAAGTAAAACAAGAGATTTCTAATATAGATGCAAGTATAGAGGTTTTAAAAAAATCTAGAATAGATCCAAAGGCCCAACTATTGATGGCGCGAGGATTAAATCGTTTCTATGGGCTAGATTCCGATGAAATGCAAATTCAACCTAAGAATATTCTATTTACATTAGGAGGTTCTGGGGGGTTGGATGTTTTGTTTACTACACTTCGTAATAAAAATCCTAATGGTTGTATTCTAACACCTTTCCCTCACTATACTTTATATGCTGGCGCCAATGAAAAAAATCACCTTATTCCGATTCATATGGTGAGAGATGAGGGAGGTAAAAGATATCGGTTAACCAAACAAAACTTAAAAGATGCATTTTTAAACGCGAAATCTCAAGGAAAAGATGTTAGCGCGCTCGTTTTTTGTGGTCCTAATAATCCGTTGGGCAACGTATTGAGCGAAGAAGAGCTAGAAGCTATAGCGGGAGTTATGTACGAAGAGCAACAAGAATGCTGTATCATATTTGATGAGGCTTATTCTAAGCTAAGTTTTACTCCAAATGCAAATTTATGGTTAGAATTTCTTTTTGAAAAGTTTACCTTTTCGGAAAATGATGAGCAAGAAAGGCTCTATAAAAAGCTTTGGGGGAAAACAAGCATTTTACAATCGGCGACCAAAGGAGACTCTGTATCTGGAGAGAGGTATGCGTGTATTGTTAACTTAAATGACAGTATTGAAGAGGATCTGACTCAAGAAAATGATAGCATAGGGTATCCTCCAGAATCTTCACAAATATCTTATGCTGTTGCAACAGCAAAACTTACGGACCGCCATTTTGATGCCCAAGTAGAATCTTTGCGTGAATACTACGAATTTCAGGTACGATTTGCTGAAGAAGAGCTAAAATCGGCAAGAATGTATATTTCTGATAGTTACACAGTTGAGGGGGCTTTTTATGTGATCTTAAAATTAGAAAAACTTTATAATTATAAAGTTAAAGATAAGGAAATTTTAGCCAAACTAGAAAAAGCAGGGTTTCAACTAGAAGGTGATAAATTAGCAACAGATGAACAAATTGCATACTATATCTTGTTTAAACATAAAGTTGCCTTAATCCCTTTGTCTTATTTTGGAGTGGATTCAAAATTCTATTTGCGTATGACTTGTAGCCTTGGAAAAAGTAAATTAAGTAAAATAATTAATAGGCTAAAAAAAGAAATTTTAAATCATGAAGAACCTTCAAGTTCGGTTAATCAATCATCACTAATAGTTGAAAACATAAGGGAGGCTTCTCATGCTGTTATATCTTATTTAGGAGTGGACTCAAGAACCTACTTGCGCAAGACTTTTAGCACTCTAAGAAATAGAGCAAGTAGTATAATAGATGGATTAGAGACAGAAGTATTAGGTTACGAAGCATCACGAGTAGCAGTTGAACAATTACCCCCAATACCCGAAAATTCAAAAGCAGTTTTCTCGAGTAGAGGTAATGACAACATAATTAGTACAACTTCTCGCACTCTTATGTCCTATTTTGGAATAGATCCCAGACGTTATTTGCGTATGACTTTTAGCATTGTAAAGAGTAGGTTCAGTGCGATCCTTGATGGGGTAGAAAAAATTATTTTAGGTCATGAAAAAATTTTATGGCCGATTAATCAATTACCATCAATGGTTGAAAATGTAAGAGGAGCCACTTTAGGAGGTAAAGATCATAAAAAAATAGCTAAGTCGGCTTCTACTGATCTTACCCCCGTGATTCCAATGAGTGGTGTTTCCAGGATTAGAAATAAGGAAAAGTTAGAATCTTTATTAAGAGTAGTTAAAAAAACAAGGAAAAATTTTGCCACTTTTATGCAACAGTTTTGGCAGGATGTTTTTTTAAAGTCGAAATCTGTATCAGACATGGAAAAAGAAGAACACGAGAGGATTTTTTATAGATTTAAAAGAGAAGCTTCAAAGTTTTTAGAATACCTTTTTGACGAAAACTTTTTTCAAGTCATTAGGAAAATGTGTAAAGATAATTCTAAGGACGTTTTACAAATTGAGAAAAAAGGCCGTCTTGAATTACAAGGTAAAATACTTAATTTTCTAGAATTGAAGGAAGACCAAACAAAATCAAGCGAGAATGGATCAGGTAATGTTCTTAATATTTATAAGGGATTAAAAACAGAAATAGCCGATCTTGATGGTTTTGAATACCACCACCATGATATGGTAGATAGTGTATTGGCAGTCAATGCATATTTAGAAGAAAGGCATGGAATAAAAATATTCCCTACTGATTCTGAAATTGTTGATAAAATAACCGATAAAGAATTAATAAAATTTTTAGATGCTCATGTTAGCATTTTTTTAAATCAACCAAATAGACATAGAAAATTAAATAAATTAGTTAAAGAACAGTTGCTTTGTAGATTAAATTGCAAAAAGGTTTTATATGATCTTATGCATGGCCAGGAAGGGTTGCTTGTCAGAATTTTAAACGTTTTATGGGTAGAAGAGAAACACAAAAGAGATCCATTTCCCTTGATCGAGCGAATTGTTAGTGCTCATGCTTCGATTGATTATGGCCCTGTAGAGGGAAACCAAAGTTATAGAGAAAAAATGGCGCACGCACTAAGTTTATGGTATCCTCCAACGCTATCAATAAATAAAGACAGTATTCTCTTTACTGCCGGAAAAATTACAACAATTTTAGGCAAAGTTTTTAAACGATTTTTCGATGAAAAACAACTTGAAAGCAAAGAATCAGTAAGGGAAATTGTTCGCATACTTTCAACAGGAAGAAAGGGAAAAAGAAATTTAGCAGCGATTTGGTATTCATCATGCGATTATTTTACTGAAAGTTCCTTTAATCTTATCAAGGTGCAAAAAAAACTTGAAAATTTAAGGAGAATACTTTTATCGCAACCCAATTGTTTTCTGATCATTGATGAAAGAGAAATAGAGATTAAGGCCTTTGAAACACTTTTAACTAACTATCTTTTATTGGCTGGTTTTTTCAAAGATAGCTCTCTTTTGTCTAGAATTATTTTTGTCCGCAGTGCAGCAAATATTTTTTGTGAAGAGAATAATAATGTATCAGTTTTTATTGTATTTGATAAAAATATAAAATCGATATTATTAAATGTAAGTTCCAAAACATATGTACATGCACCAGTATCGCTACAACATGGTTATTCTGAAGCCATGCAGGATTTTACACAAAGATTCCAACAAATGAAAAGAGAATTTTTTTCTAGTCAAAGTAACGCCCCAACAGGATATTCATATGGCCGATCTATTAGCGCCCATCCTGTTAATGCTGTTAGTTTTGTAGACAATGATCTTTCTATTACTCCCCCTCAAGATATTGTGCCTCAACGGCTATTTCTGCCTTCTGTTCATTCAAAACCATCACCTTGGACTTTGGAAGCGACTTGTAATAATCCTACAGATAGTCCAACACATAACCCAACGGATAGTCCAACAGACGCTTATCAGAATACGACAGAGGTTCAACTTCCGAAAATTTTATTAGAAAATCCGTTTCTTCTTCCTCCCGCCCCAAGATTAACACGAAGAAGCTTTACTGCCACCCCTATTACTACTGGATATGGGTAAGCAAAAGATAAAAATTATTTTTTTTGTAAAATTAATTTTGTTAAGGATAAGAACAGATAAAGTACATTTTTTGCATACATAAAATCAATTAATTGATATTTATGGTGTACCCCTATTTTATCTTTAATATTTTTTCTATAAGCTTCTATTGTTTTGTGGGATATTTTTAAATGATAAGAAGATTCTTTAATTGAATAACCGCTTAGCCATAAGCTTAGACATTTCATTTCTTGATGAGTTAAAGAACCGCTTACAATACTCCTTAGGCTAGAAAATAAGTCTTTTTCGTTATATTGTTGAATAGAGTCGCTGCTAATGGCAGTTCTTGCCCTTTCTAGATGAAGACCGAGTATACCTATAATTTCGCCCTTTTCGTTCTTTAAAGGCATTTTATTTACAGAAACAATAGCGCTGCCTTCAGTATTCCACCTGAGCTCTCTTAAATTAACGATGTTATTCCCTTTTAAGACGGAAAGATCTTGCTCTCTGTATTTTTTGGCTTCTTTAGCCCAAGGGAAATCATGATCTGATCTTCCAATCACTTCTTCTAGAGAATTTAAGCCTATTAACTTAAGAAAACAGGCATTTCCCCCTATATAGTTTGAATTTTTATCTTTCCAGAAAATGCAATAATCCATGCTATTTAAAGCAACATTATTATATAAGGCTATATTGTGTCCCTCTTGATTTGCTGCCAGCATTGCATCTCCGAGATTTAAGCTATCCGCTTAAAGAATTCTATCATTAAAATTTTAGAAAATAAACAAGGGTATTTCCTATGTAAAAGAATAAATGTTTGTAGTAGAGTCAACTTAAGGTCTCGTTTAAGAATGATTTAGCCACTATCGGGAGTTGGTTTTAAAGGGCCATTAGGAGGGTTCAAAATGTTTAGGATAAACAAAGCTATTTCTAAGTTGCCAGTAAAGCCTAAACCTGTTGTTCCAAGTAACCAGAAAAGGACAGGGAAAGCAAAAATTGGTTTAGTAGGTAAAATTAATGATTATTTAAAAGACTGTTTAAAAGTAAACTGTGGGGACGAAGACATTAAAGAAGATATACCTAGAAAGTCGCATGCCAGCCCGGAAATTATTAAATCCATGAAAAATGAGGTTAAAGAGATAAGAGATTGTTTAAGCTTTACTGAGGCTCTTTTCCCTAATAGAAATAGTGCCGACATTTTAAGTACTTATTGGCGTTCCAAGGCGTATTTAGAAAATGCCGAAAGGATTGTCGCAAGTGTTGAGTTTCTTTATAAGAAAATAGCTTTATTAGAACAGCAAGAGATTGTAAAGAATAAGGATTCTTAGAAATTCAAACCCAGCCTTTGCGTTTAAAATGAATGAACAAAGGTGTCCCACTTATTATCATTAAACCAAGCGCAATTGGGCCTGCGTATGCCCAATTAGTAGGCATAAAAGTCATGCTAAAAACATAACAGATGAAATTAAGTGGCATGAAGAATACAGTGTAAACAGTAAGCGTACGTATTATGTCATTTGTATAGTGTGATGCGAGTGAGAGGTTGAAACTAATTAAGTTATTAATATTGTCTAATATTTGCTCTACTTCAAAGCTTTGATTTGCCGTTATTTCTTTTATGTGGTAAAGCGCTTCAGTATCTATAATCGATGCAGATTCAATTTTAAGAGCAATATGTGCAAATGCTTTTAATATCTTTTTTAAGACATATAATTTTTGCTTAATTAGGAATTTTTCTTGGATAGAAGCCATGGTTGCTTTATTTGTAAAAAGCACGTTTTCATATTCTTCATGCTTTATTTGACAATGATGAATGCCTTGCCCAAAAGAAAATATGGCGCTATAAATTAATTTTCCAAGCAATTTTGGCAATATTTTCCCTTCCAGATCTTTATTTTTTCTTATCCATTCATTACGAATTTGAAGCATAAAGGGCTGATCTCTTCTATGAATGGTAATTAAGTAATTTTTACCAACAAAAATGCCAAGCCGTTGGGTTAATCCACTCAATGTATAAACATGTTCTTTGCATTTCTCATTATAGGTTCGTAATAACAAGAAGTGATGATTTTCAATCGTTTCAAATTTTGGTAAGGATTTTGGATCTAGGCATTCCCGGATGGCGACTAATGGCAATTCATAGTTTTTTGCTATATCCTCTAGTTCAGCCCCTGTGGGATCGAGTATATCTATCCAATAAAAAGATCCATCAGGAGCGTTAAAAGCTTCAATAAGCATTAAACATGTTTTCCCAAAGTTTAGTAAACAAAATTATTTGCTTTTAATGCAAGAGACTATAGTAGTAAAGATAGCTTAAATTAACGGCGAGATCAATTTTCGGCTTTAGAAAGTGCTTTAAGTTGGCTTAATTTTTCTTGGATTTTGATTTCTAATCCTCGAGGTACCGGTGCATAATAAATTTTTTCCCCTATTTTTTCTGGGAAATAAGTTTGACCTGCCGCAAAAGCATTGGGCTCATCGTGATCATAGCGATAGGTTTTGCCATACCCTATCGATTGCATGAGTTTTGTAGGGGCATTACGAAGGTGCAAAGGAACCGGCAGAGATCCACACTCTTTAGCGTCTTGCATAGCCGCTTTAAAAGCGGTATAAACTGCATTGCTCTTGGGTGCTACAGCCATATATGCAATGGCTTGTGCGATTGCAAGCTCTCCTTCTGGACTGCCTAAACGTTCTTGTACTTCCCAAGCATTTAATGCAATTTGTAAGGCTTTAGGATCAGCATTTCCAATGTCTTCGCTGGCCATGCGCACAACCCGTCTAGCAACATATAAAGGATCAGCTCCGCCGATTAACATGCGAGCAAACCAATATAAAGCGGCATCGGGAGCCGATCCCCGTACTGCTTTATGAAGGGCAGAAATCTGATCATAAAAAAGATCGCCTCCTTTATCAAAGCGGGGTAGGTTACCGGCAATTGCTTGTTGGATGATGTTTTTGTTAATAATAATCTGGTTATTTTGAATAGGTGCAAGCGTTAATATTAATTCTAATAAATTGAGTGCTTGGCGAGCATCCCCATCGGAAGCTTTGGCAAGGTGCTCACGTAAGGGGTGATCAAAGATAATAACTTGCTGTTTTTCTAAATGTAGAATGGCGCGATCAATAATTTGTAGCAACTCACTTTCTTCTAGAGCTTTTAAAGTATAGATCCGACAGCGTGATAATAAGGCATTATTGATTTCAAAAGAAGGATTTTCAGTGGTGGCTCCAATGAAAATAAAGGTACCATTTTCAACAAAAGGTAAAAAAGCATCTTGTTGATTTTTATTGAAACGGTGCACTTCATCAACAAAAAGCACGGTTTTTTTGTTTTCAGTTTCTTCTGCCCGCATCGCGGCATCAATTGCTTCTCGGATGTCTTTAAGCCCAGTCATCACTGCTGAAAGATTGATAAAGTTGGCTTTAGAAGCTTTGGCTAATAGTTGGGCAAGAGTTGTTTTACCAGTGCCCGGAGGGCCCCATAAAATCATTGAATGAAGTTTTCCAGTTTGAATTGCTTGAAAGAGCGGCTTTTGAGTGGCTAAAAGGTGAGTTTGACCAATAAAATCTTCAAAGGTTTGGGGTCTTAAGCGTGTTGCCAATGGAGCTGTTTGTATGGTCATACTTGTATACTCTGAGGACGCTCTCTTTGTGTTGGCGCTTAGCTTACTCTGTATTATTTTTACCTAAAATTTGTTCTTGTTCAAGCCACATTACATTAATGATACCACAGGCGCATGCAAAGAGTACACCAAGGATCCAGGTAAAATACCACATCTATGTTCTCCTAATAGGGACTTTTTAAAAGATCTTTTTCTAACACTTTTCCCCGCATCACCCTAAATACCCAGGTAGTATAGCTTAATACGATAGGGAGAAAAATAAGCGTTGCCCAAAACATCCAAGTTAAGGTTAATTTGCTAGAGGAGGCATCCCAGATTGTTAGACTATGATTAGGCGCTGTTGAAGAAGGTAATATAAATGGGAAAAGCGTAAAACCAGCGGTTATAATAAGCGCGCTCAGGGTGATACTATTACAGAATAATGCGATGCCAGGGTAATTGAATGCTGAAAAAACTAAAGCGGCTAAAACACCACTGATACTTAAAAGAGGCGCTATATAGCCCAAGGGATGTTGGTTATAATTATTTAACCAAAATTGTAAACCTTTAGTAACTTCCTTAGAAAGCGGGGTCAGGCTTTCATTAATATTAGGAATAGCGATAATTTGAAAGCCTTCTATTTTAAAGATCGTCCAATACCAAGCAGTAGAAAAGCATATTACAAATAATATTCCAGATATATAAGCAATTTTTACGGCACGTTTATTGAGTGAGTTAGAAGTTTTAAGCTGTAGAAAAAGAGCGCCATGTACCAAAATAATGCTTAAACTTACTAGGCCTAATAACAGCGTATAAGGATTTACTAATGCAAAAAACCCTTCTATTGGGTGTGGCATTAAAGCATTGTCATAGTGGAATCCAATGCCTAAAAATAGATTGCCAAAGGCAACCCCAAACAGCAGTGCTGGGATAAATCCTGATAAAAATAAGCAAATATCCCAAGTGGTGCGCCAAATGGGAGAAGAGAGCTTAGATCGATAATCAAGTCCTGGTGGACGTAAAATAAGAGAAACTAAGATAAGCAATAAAGCGATATAAAAACCTGAAAAGGCAGCCGCGTACATAAGTGGGAAGGCGGCGAATATTGCGCCGCCTGCGGTTATAAACCATACTTGATTGCCCTCCCAGGTAGGGCCTATGCTGGTAAGCGCTAATTGTCGTTCTTTATCAGTTTTGCCAACTAAAAAGAGTGAAGCGGCAACACCTAAATCAAAGCCCCCTGTTATTGCAAAGCCAATGAGTAGTGCACCGACTAACAGCAACCAGATTAATTTGAGTGTTTCGTAATCAAAAATCATGATGATGCATTGCCTTCATGGTAATAACGTCCTGTACCCAATGTGCTAGGCCCTTGTTTTGCGTATTTAAACATAAGATAAAGTTCTACAACGAGTAATCCCGTATATAATATTACGAGACTGGCAAGGCTTAGTGACACTTGATAACTGGAGATACTAGAAACTCCAAGAAAAGTCGGTAGAATTTCACCAATTGCCCAAGGTTGTCTACCATATTCTGCTACGATCCAACCGCATTCGGAAGCAATCCAAGGTAAAGGGATTGAATACAATGCAAATTTTAATAACCAGCGTTTATTTTCTACATTACGTTTGGCGTTATAATAGAATGCCGCTAAGAATAACAATAACATTAAAGCACCCGCTCCTACCATAATCCTAAACCCCCAAAAAACTGGCCAGCTTTTAGGGATGGTATCAAGGGCTGCTTGATGAATTTGTTCTTCGTTTGCATCAATAACATTAGGCGTATATTTTTTCAGGAGTAAACCATAGCCTAAAGAATCTTTCACCGCTTCGAATTGGTTTTTAGTGTCAGCACTTTCTTCTCCCTGTCTTAGTTGTTGTAAGAGACTGAAAGCCGCAATCCCTTTGCGGATCTTTTCTTCGTTTTGTTTAATAATGTCTTTCATTCCTAGAATAGGGATGTCTATAGAACGGGTGGCAATAAGCCCTAATACATAAGGAATTTTTAAAGCGAACTCGGTAGATTGAGTAGTATCATTTGGAATACCAAACACTGTAAAAGCAGCGGGTGGAGGTTCGGTTTCCCACATACCTTCAATAGCCGCTAATTTCGTTTTTTGTACTTCACCGATGGTATAGCCGCTTTCATCGCCCAATACCAATACCGAGAGTATAGAAGCTAAGCCAAAGCCTGCAGCTACGGCAAACGAACGACGAGCAAAAGCAATATCACGTTTTTTTAATAAATAATAAGAACTGATCCCTAGTACAAAAACAGTGCCGGTTACGTAACCAGCGGCAACAGTATGTACAAATTTAACTTGGGCAACTGGGTTGAAGAATACAGCTGCTAGATCAGAGAGCTCCATGCGCATGGTTTCATAATTAAATTCAGCGCCTACAGGATTTTGCATCCAGGCGTTCGCAATTAATATCCAAAGCGCAGAAAGGTTGGAGCCGAGTGCCACTAACCACGTAACTGCCAAGTGTTGGACTTTACTTAAGCGATCCCATCCGAAGAAAAATAAGCCAACAAAGGTGGATTCTAAGAAAAATGCCATTAAGCCTTCTATGGCAAGAGGAACGCCAAAAATATCCCCCACGTAATGCGAGTAATAAGCCCAATTGGTCCCAAACTGAAATTCTAATGTGATCCCAGTAGCAACCCCCATTACAAAATTAATGGCAAATAGTTTTCCCCAAAAACGCGTCATGTCTTTATAGATGACCTTTCCTGTCATAACGTACACGGACTCCATAATGGCCAATACAAAGGAAAGCCCTAGGGTTAATGGTACGAACAAGAAATGATATAAAGCAGTTAGTGCAAATTGTAGGCGGGATAAATTTACCAAGGTTTCATTAATCATGGATTTTTCTCTTGACCAAACAGAAAATTAGCAACGACAGTTGGGGAAGGCTTTTTTGTAGACGAGAAAAATCCCCATCCGATTAGGCAGATTAGGACAATTTTGATAATCAAAATTAGACCGATTTCTTTTACGAGTGAAAGTTGTTTCATTAGTAAGTATTTTACTTGAAAAATTGAAAACCAGTGAGAGTTATTCAGTTAACCTATATAAGGTTTGTTAAAAAAATGCCAGTGTGGCTTTGTATAAATAGACATGCTAAAGTGCTCTTCAAGTCGTAAACCAGGTCATTGTTGGAGGGCCATATGTTTCATGTCTCATTAAGAATGGTTACTTTATTGGTTTGTTTATTAGGTTTCGTAGGATCTGGGGTGGCTTGTGATGAGCATGAAAACGATCAAGCAAATAGTGCTTCTAATAAGCTCGATATGGGATCAGATAAAGCAATAACTGAAAATGTAGCTGAAGAATTTAAGAATTCCCTTACAGAAGAAAAAGAACCATCCGAAATCGCTAGCATGGGACAGAAAAGCGAAAATAAGAGCGAGGAACAGCAATCTCTACCCCAAGTTGCAAATGTCGACGTTAAGGTAATTGAATTTGTGTTGGCGAATAAAGTAGAGGGACGGGAGCCTAAAGAGGTTGTAGAAACTTTTAATCAAGAAAATGGAAAAGGGTTTGCTTTTGCACAGTTAAGTGCTGAGAAGCACTCGCAAGTTGCGTTTGTGTGGTTTAAAGAGGGTCGGGAACACTCTCGTTTTACAACGAATGTACATGCTTCTAAGCGGTGGCGTACATACTCTTCTACAAAATTACGTCCTGGTAATTGGAAGGTTCAGTTAATGGCAGGCGACCAAGTACTTGCTGAACGTACTTTTACAGTACAATAAAGAACTATATTGGAAGCAGGTATTATTACAGAGAAATTTAGTTGGAATTATTTATAATTTTGCTGAAGAGTAGTTTATGAACCTCGCTGTTATTATGTTGGCAGCAGGACGTGGGGTTCGTATGCGTTCTGCCTACCCAAAACTACTGCACTCTATTGGCGGTGTACCGATACTGCAGCGGCTTTTAAATACAGTTAACCAAATAAAACCTAATCAAATTGTTGTCATTTATGGACATCGAGGAGAGCTGCTAAAAGAAGCTTTTAATAGCTCTCAACCGCCCTTAGTATGGGTGAATCAAAAAGAACAATTGGGTACAGGGCATGCTGCCTTACAAGCATTACCATGGCTAAACGCAGAAATCGATAAAGTCTTAATTTTATATGGAGATATCCCATTAATAACGGTAGAAACCTTAAAACGTCTTTTACAAGAAACAGAAAAAGAAGCAATAGGGCTTATTACAACTGAACTCTCTGATCCAACAGGTTTTGGACGTATTGTAAGAAATTCTGAAAAAAAGATTTTGCGTATTGTAGAGGAGAAAGATGCGACGACAGATGAGAAATGTATTAAGGAGATTAATACAGGGTTTTTTTTGGTTTCAAAACAACATCTCCAATCATGGTTGCCAAAATTGTCGGCACAAAATGTTCAGCAAGAATATTATTTGCCTGATATTGTGGCAATGGCAAACGCTGAAAAAATCCCTATAACCAGTGTTTCTCCAAGTTTTGCTTGGGAGGTAATGGGTGTTAACGATAAAATCCAATTAGCAAAATTAGAACGATTGCATCAAGAAGCATTAGCATTACGATTTATGGAACAAGGTGTAACATTATTAGATCCTGCACGATTTGATGTGCGAGGTGATGTAAGCATAGGTAAAGATGTTGTTATCGACGTGAATGTTATCTTGGAAGGGCGGGTTATTTTGGGAAACAATGTTGTTATCGGTCCTAATGTTTATATTAAAGACACGGTTATTCAGGATGGAACGCGGGTGTTTGCTAATAGTGTTATTGAAAGCGCTACAATTGGGGCAGAGTGTAATATTGGTCCATTTGCGCGAATAAGGCCGGATACAGTATTGGCAGGACATGTGCGCGTTGGAAATTTTGTAGAAATTAAGAATGCGACGATAAATTCTGAGAGTAAGATAAATCATTTGAGTTATGTGGGAGATGCTTCTGTTGGTCAAGAAGTGAATATTGGGGCAGGCACGATCACTTGTAATTTTGATGGTAAGAAAAAGCATAAAACAATTATTCAAGACCATGTATCGGTTGGTGCCGGTACACAATTGATTGCGCCAGTTACGATAGGTGAAAATGCAATTATTGGTGCAGGAACAACTATTACGCGAGATGTTCCTTCACATTGTTTGATCCACAATCGCATTGAACATCGAACTGTTATAAAACAAACCGATGCTAATGAAGAGTTAAAATAGAATTTCAATTTTAAGGTATTGAGTATATGTGTGGAATTGTGGGCGCCATTGCAAAACGCGATGTTGTGCCAAACCTAATAGATGGTCTTCGACGACTAGAATATCGTGGTTATGACTCGGCTGGAATTGCAGTCTTAACAGAAGATGGGACCATCCAGCGTATCCGTACGCAGGGAAAGGTGTCTATATTGCAAGACATGTTGTCTAAAACACCATTAACGGGCTATACGGGTATGGCCCATACTAGATGGGCAACTCATGGTGTTCCCAGCGAAAGAAATGCTCATCCCCATATTGTTGATGGGCGTATCGTATTGGTGCACAATGGAATTATTGAAAATTATCAAACGTTAAAAGAAACTTTATTAGTTGCTGGTTATCAGTTTCTGTCTGAGACGGATTCAGAAGTCGTAGCTTGTTGCATTGCAGATAAGTTAAAAAAAGGTAAAAATCTTTTGTCGGCAGTGCAGGAGTTGGTACAAGAATTAGAAGGCGCATATGCATTATGTATTTTAGATACGAACGATCCTAATCATCTTATAGGTGTTCGATGCGGGCCACCATTAGTAATTGGTATAGGGAAAGAAGAACATTTTTTAGCGTCGGATGCTTTAGCGCTGCAACGTGTTGCAGAGCAATTTATTTATTTGGAAGATGGAGATGTTGCACAAATATCTAGAAATAGGATATCTATCTTCGATAAAGAAAATAATTGGGTGGAAAGAAAAATATATACCCAAACGTTTAAACAGGATGCAGTAGATAAGGGAAAATATCGTCATTTTGTGTTAAAAGAAATTTTTGAACAACCTAGTGCTATTCAAGATACTTTAAAAGAACGCATCCATGCAGGGAAAGTCTTGGAGCGGGTTTTTGGAGTGCAATCCACAGATATTTTTAATAAAACCCAACATGTTCAAATTGTGGCTTGTGGTACCAGTTTTTATGCAGGTATGATAGCGCGTTTATGGTTAGAAAATGTTGCAGGTATTTCTTGTCAAGTCGAAGTTGCCAGTGAATTTCGCTATCGTAAACGGGTATTATTACCTAATACTTTATTGGTTTGTATTTCGCAATCTGGAGAAACAGCAGATACTTTAGCAGCCTTAAGAAGTACTGAAAGTGAAGATTATTGTGGTAAATTAAGTATTTGTAACGTTCCAGACAGTTCCTTGGTAAGAGAATCTCAATTGGTATTTTTAACAAATGCCGGGCCAGAAATTGGCGTTTGTTCTACTAAGGCATTTACAACACAGTTGATTGCTTTATGTTTGTTGATGATTGTTTTAGGCCGTCGGCATGGTTTATCAGAAGATATGGAAAAACGTTTGGTTCAACAATTGTATTCGCTACCTCATGCCATTCAAAATTGTCTTTCAGCTACAGATGTTATCCAAGAAATTGCAAATTTGTTTGTTTCAAAATCTCATGCATTGTTTTTAGGAAGGGGTTTACAATTTCCAATTGCTTTAGAGGGAGCCTTAAAACTTAAAGAAATTTCGTATATCCATGCGGAGGCTTATCCAGCAGGAGAATTAAAGCACGGACCTTTAGCTTTGGTAGATAGAACAATGCCAGTCGTAGTTGTTGCGCCAAACGATGGCTTATTAGAAAAATTGAAGTCTAACATACAAGAGGTCTGTGCACGTGGTGGAGAATTGGTGGTATTTACGCCAAAATCTTCGGGTATTGAAGCCAAAGATCGGATCCATGTAATAGAAATTCCAGAAGTTCCAGAGTTATTCTCACCCATTGTTTACACTGTTCCTTTGCAATTATTGGCATATTATGTCGCAGTACTAAGGGGTACAGATGTCGATCAACCTAGGAATTTGGCAAAATCGGTAACAGTGGAATAAGTGTTGCAACAACGCATGAAATTCAAGTGTGAAGGATATAGCAGCATTGTCATTACCAGTGTAAAATAACTTTCCCTGCTTTCCCTAAAATAATAGTTTCAAAAGCTTTTTTAAAATCTTGTGCTTCAAAATGGTGTGTAATAACTGATGATACATCAAGGCCACTTTGTAACATGTTAAGCATTTTATCCCAGGTTTCATACATTTTTCGGCCATAAATGCCTTTTAGAGTAAGGCCTTTAAAAATAACTTTATTGCAATCCAAAATAATATCCTGTTCTGGGATCCCTAATAATGCGATTGAGCCTCCATGACGAATGGCTTCTAGCAACAAAAGGAACGCATTTTTATTACCAGACATTTCAAGCCCAATATTAAATTTTTGGCTTAAGTACTCTAGAAGGGTATTCAAAGGTTGCTTTTCGGCATTAAGTGTTTCTGTCGCACCAAATACTTTTGCAAGATTTAAACGATAGTCATTAATATCTGTGATGACAATGCGTTTTGCTCCAGTATGCTTTGCAACAGCAATTGCCATTAAGCCAATAGGACCTGCTCCTGTGATGAGCAAGTCTTCTCCAATGGTGTCAAAAGAGAGCGTAGTATGGACAGCATTGCCAAGAGGATCAAGAATGGTCGCAATATCGTCTGTGATAAAATTGGGAATGGAAATAATATTATCAGCAGGCATTGCAAGATATTCAGCACAAGCACCTGCGCGGTGGAGCCCTATACCTCTTGTTTTAGGGCAAAGATGTTGTTTTCCTTCTCGACAGTTCCTGCAGAGCCCACAAACCAGATGCCCTTCCCCTGAGACGCGATCACCTATCTTTAAGTGAGAGACTTTTTTCCCGACTGCAGCCACTTCCCCCATAAATTCGTGGCCAATAATTAAAGGTAGGGTAATGTTTTTGCTTGCCCAATGATCCCAATTAAAAATATGCAGATCAGTTCCACAAATGGCAGTTGCTTTAATTTTGATTAGGGCTTCATGTTCTTGAATAGCAGGCATTTTAACTTCTTGTATAGAAAGGCCAACCATTGGTTTTAATTTAACCAGTGCTTTCATGGAATAACCTTAAGGGCACGACCCACCTTTTCAAAAGCTTTAAGAGCAATATCTAATTCCTTTTTAGTATGAGCAGCCGATATTTGGGTGCGGATCCGGGCTTTTCCTTCTGGAACCACCGGGTAAGAAAAGCTAACCACATAAACACCTTCTTTTAATAATTTATCGGCCATCTCGCCTGCCAATTTTGCATCCCCTATTAGAATCGGAATGATTGGATGTTCAAAGGAAGTGACTGAAAATCCTAAAGAAACAAGGGTTTTTCGAAAATAAGTGCTATTTTTCATTAAAATTTTTGGAAGATTTGGGTTTTTTTGTAATAGTTCCAACACCTTGATAGAGGTTGCAGTAATGACTGGCGCGAGTGTATTTGAAAATAGATAAGGGCGGGATCTTTGCCTTAACCAGGCAATGATTTCTTTGCGGCCAGAAGCATAACCTCCGGAGGCACCGCCTAGCGCTTTTCCAAGGGTTCCGGTAAGGAGATCAATTTTATCCATAAGGCCCCAATATTCAGGCGTGCCTCGTCCATTTTTTCCAACAAATCCTATGGCATGCGAATCGTCTACCATGGTTATAGCATTGTAGCGCTCTGCTAATTCATATATTTTGGGTAAATTAGCAAATGTACCATCCATAGAAAATACGCCATCGGTTGCAATTAGGCGAAATCGAGTTTCTTGACTTTCTTTTAGTTTTTGCTCTAGGTCGTTCATATCGTTATTGGCATATCGAAAGCGTTTTGCTTTACAAAGGCGGATCCCATCAATGATGCTGGCATGGTTTAAGCTATCACTAATAATCGCATCTTCTTCTGCTAATAATGTTTCAAAGAGTCCTGTATTTGCATCGAAGCAGGAAGAATAAAGGATAGTATCTTCGGTAGTTAAGAATTCACTAATTTTTTCTTCTAGTATTTTATGGATAGTTTGTGTTCCACAGATAAAACGCACAGAGGATAGTCCGTAACCATAAGTTTTTAAAGCTTCTTTTGCAGTTTTAATGATGCTGGGATGGTTAGCAAAACCCAGATAATTGTTGGCGCAAAGGTTAATAACTGTTTGTCCTTCAAGGGTTTGGATTGTTGCTGCTTGCGGCGAATTAATGATCCTTTCTGATTTATAAAGCCCATCTTTTTTTAAAGATAAAAGGGATTTATGGAGAAAGTTCAAAAATGCCTTATTCATTGTCAAATTTTTCCGTGTTTGTTCTTGTATTATAGAGTAAGCTAAAGAAAAAGCTTAATCGGTTGAACGGAAAAACTTGGGCGTTTCTTTCCTTTCTTCCTGCTCTTTACAAGGGTAGGATCTTTAACGCGTATACACTTATCTGAAAATTTAATTGTTTTTAATTTAATGTGTAAAAAATGCTTGATCTATACGGTAGAGGTTGGCATAATCGCAAACTATTTCTTTATTAAATTAAAATGGAGAGAATGATGGTAATTAAAAAATCGAAAAAATCAAGTAATCAAAAACAAACATCAGGACGAGAAAAGCAAACTCGTATTGAGATTTTACGAGCAATTGCTGATAGTACGGGACTTCCTAAAATTCAAGTGGAGTCTGTATTTTTAGCTTTAACGGATTTATTACAATCACACATGCGCAAGCGTGGCTCAGGTGAATTTACCATCCCAATGGTGGGTATTAAAGTGCGCCGCATTAAGAAAAAAGCAACTAAAACTCGCACGATGCTAAGCCCTTTAACTGGGCAGCAAGTCGTTATTTCCGGTAAGCCGTCGCGGTTAGCCGTTAAATTAACGGCATTGAAGCCTCTAAAACTAGCAGTTTTAGAATAAACTCTATGTAATAATAAACCTCGCTCTCTTTTTAGAGAGTGGGGTTTTTATTGAGGTATGCTTTTTCGTGATCGAGTAACCACTTTTTGCGCTTAAGGCCACCACCGTAACCGGTTAATTTTCCGTTAGCGCCGATCACGCGGTGACAAGGAACAAGAATGGCAATTGGATTTTGCCCCATGATTCTTCCAACAGCACGAGAAGCTTTTGGAAAACCAATGATTTTAGCCAATTCTCCATAAGACTGAGTAGCACCTATTTGAATATGAAGCAGTGCTTGCCAGGCTTGGATGGCAAAAGGTGTTCCTTGTAGGTCGATTGATGGTAAAGGGTTTTTTGAAAATGTTTTTGAAAATTAACTTTTAGACAA
>CADEGZ010000005.1:2084-18382 GCA_902827015.1 uncultured Pseudomonadota bacterium | reverse complement strand
GTTTTCTTTAAAGTTTCAGAAAATTGTTGATTAAATGTATAATGAGAGAAGTGTTTAATGATTTTTTTATCAAGAAATTCCCCACTTTCTTCAAAACAAAGCATCATTAATCCTCGGCTAGAGGCAATGCCTGTAAGGTTTCCAATTGGGGTTGAAAAGGTATCTTTAGAAAGGAACATCAAATGCTTCTCCTCCTTTTTTTAACAATTAATGCAGTATATTCAGTATACTTTAATCCTTTTTTCTTTGTCCTTTATTTTTTTAATAACTACGAGATATTACAAGCTTTGTAAGGACTGTTTAAAAAACAAGTGTTATGGATTTATCTGCTTGTAAACGTGAAAAATGGGGGAACAAGATAAAGAAGACCGAAACTTAAGAGTCAATATCTTGCCTAACACTATGTTAGAATAGAAAAATTTAATTTTTTAGCGGTTATTGAAACCCATGCGAGATCTGCGTAAACAAGGTAAATCTTTTAGAGGAGAAGATAAACACGGATCTTCTCCTGTGGGATTTATGAAAAATTTTGAAGAGCAAAAAAGAGAAGACGATCTTAATTTATTAACAACGATTGAAAAACAAACACAAGGGGTTCTAGCAGAGTTGCAATACATTGCAGAACTTTTAGAAACCAATAAAAATGTAGCGCCGGTTGAAAACCTTAGCGCGAAAATTAAAGCGGCTTATGAAAAAATTAAAGCCTATTTAGATCCCCAAGCAAATCCTGAGCAAAATATGGCTTTAGAAACAAATAAACGTAATGTTGGTGGGATCCAAGTGGAGCAAAACCCCTTGATTAAAGAAATGGGGGGGCTTCCTTTAGAAGTGATTTCTTCAGAATGGAGCCAAATTATAGAAGGCACAATATTAGATAAAACGGAATTAGAAAATTTGGTTAATAAAAAATTAAAAGATCGGGTTGAATTAGCCAATCGTTTGAAATTACAGAACAAACTAACCAATCAACCTAAAATGAAAGTTGGTCAGGCTATAACCCCGAAGTTCAAAAAAATTCAGAATACTGTGAAGTATATTTTAAAGGAGATGCCGCCCCCACCAAAACCCGCACCAACACCTACCATTGCACCTCCACGACCGTATGGTCTGTGAACCTAAGAGTATAACATGTCTATCTCTCAGGAAATTTTATTTGGAACTTTACAAGGGGTTATTAAGCTTATCAAAGAAGGTGCAGACGTTAATGAAAAAGATGTTTATGGTCTTACACCTTTAATTGAGGCTACTTTAAAAGAAGATATTGCAATTGCCAAGCTGTTATTAGAAAACGGTGCAAGAATTGATCAAGAAGATATTAGTGGTCAAACCGCTTTACAATGGGCAGTTAATCGAAACCAAATGCCATTTTGTGAGTTGTTCCTGAATTATAAAGCAGATATTAATCATTATTCCGCAGATGGGCAGCCTGTTTTAGTAAATCCTCTTTTAAGGGAACAGCAGGCACTCGTTCAGAAATTAATATCTTTAGGAGCAGATCTAGAGTTTGCGTTGGATTTTATTAATGCCAAATTAATTGGACATCGTTATGAGTTAACAGGTCGGACCCGTATCTTAAACACCAATAAACGTTTTATTGATCTGAGTTTCGAAGGGTTTTATTTGGAGTTTACAGTTGGAATTATCTTGCGTACCTTAATTAATTTTATGAGTCATGATGGTGGCAAGCAATTTTCTGCGTATTCAACGGTTTTAAGTAAAATTGGTCGAGCACTTAAAGCAGCTTCAGAAATTATTCCACATAAGTATACTACTAAAGGTCCGACGGAATATCATAGTGTGATCCGCCAAATATTAAATCAAGATTTAGTGGTGATTCCGGTGTCATATGAGGGGCATGCCATCACGTTTGTGAAATACGGAAATTTATTTGCGAAATGTGACCGAGGCGTTAAACAGATTGTTGATACGGTAACTATTTCACAAGTTGGCAATCCTTATGCATTGAATCCGGATTTTTTAAAAGATTTAATGTATAACAATAAGTCAGACGAGTACATTAACACCGAAATCAAAAAAATTCTAGCTTTAAAGCCTTTTATAACACTGCCTGCGCGTTATCAATTAAGCGGTAATTGTTCTTGGGCTAATGTAGAGGCTAGTATTCCTGCCATGATGTTTATGTTAATGTTTAGGGGAAATTTTGAAAGCCGAGGGGAAATTGCAGCGTTAAAAAAATCTGTAATGGAGTATTACGATACTTGGGTTGAATGGGATAAAGACAGAGCGCTGAATGAATGTCTTGGAAATTTTTATAAGGCAAATGCTGTAAGAAGAGCATCTTTAGCCTCTATTTTAGGCGCTATTTTATTTCAAAGATGCAGGCCTTCTCGTAAGAATGAGGTTGAAAGAGCAAAAAAAATCCTCACTGTTTTAACACTGCCTCGTTATAATTATGTCTTAAAAACTTATATTAAAGTATACTATACCAAAATGGCTGGCAGGATGGGAGAAGAATTTATAGATTTATTAAGGAGTTGCCGCCTGGATTTTTCAACACTAACTCTACCAAAATCGTTTTATAAATAATTTTTTAACTCCCCCCGTTGACAACTTTTATTTTATCACGATATATTTTTAAGCACGTTATTCTAACTATGAGGGGAGTTATGAAGGGTTTACAAGCTGCGTTTGTCACTTTATTGAAAGTAGATCCAGAAGATCCAGGTTTTGAAGTAACAGAATCTGCTGATAAACAAGAAATTATTATTAAAACCCCTGCAGTCAATAGAGACGCTCTTATAAGTAGATTACAGGAAATATTTAAATCGCATGGCCATACCATCGGACATATCCCATTTCAATTGCAGCCTGTTAGTGCTAACAGTTCTAATGGACAAAGTTTCCAACAATTTCCAAAAGTTGCATTTCCTCTCGTGGATATTCGAGATTTAACAGGTAACCAAATATTCGAACGGCTTTTTAATAAAGCAATTGGGGAAGAAGGTACTGGTAATATTATGAGGTGGCAAGAAGCGTCGGGCCAAAATGGTCAAACGATTTATTATTATGTTTGCCAATCGGAAGTAGAAGCAAACTTAAGAAAAGCACAGGTTGCAATTTTTAAAAGTATTTTATCTCATGCAACATTAGAAGATCTTTATTTCGCTCTAGCTAAGGATAGTCTTAAACCACTTACTGTACCTGGTGATTATTCTACCGGGAATGGCCCTTTAACTCCGCACTTAGAAAACTTATTTTCTGTTCGAAAGGAGAGTGGGGATAAGTTTGTTGTGCGCTTTGATTGTATAGGGCTGTTAAAGTGTATTATTTCTCCCCAATTTGTTTTGGGGGTTTCAAGCTCTTCTATGGATGCTTTAACACCGGCTGAAATACGGGTTAATCAAGCACATTTTATGGCTTATATGTCTACTTTGTTAAATCAAGGAATTTTATTGCAAGAACATCATGATCGCCTTTATCCTATTGCTTTGCATGGTCGCTATGCAATACAACAAGATACTTTAATTGATTTTGCAATCGATTGTAGTAGTTCAATGCTGAATGTTTTTCTCCGCTTAAAGCAGGTATTGGTAAACGTTGTTAAAGAGTTTCCTAAGATATTGGATACTCACGCAACTAGGGTCAGAGTTTCTCGTTTTGGCTCAAAAACCAGTAATTTTCCAATGTTTGAGTTTCCGCTTACTCAGTGGGAAGAGCTTGTTGCACAAATTAGTTCTCTTCCAGGTCCTGTTGATGGTGAACAAACAGCAATATATCAATTTCTGGCTAGACAGTATGAATCTTTTGCAAACTTAAGAAATGTTAACATCGTTTCTGTTTTAATCAGTGACGGGGGCGATAATGATAGTGCAGTAGAGTACAAACCTAACGATGAACAAAATGATCGTTTATCTATAGCTCTGCGGCCACTTGAAAATGCAATAAGCCCTCCACAATTCTTTTCGGTTGAAATAGGACAATTGACTGAAGCCGTATTAGAAATTATAAAGCAAAAAACAGTTGGTAAGCGTATCCCAGTTGGTGATGGCTTAGAAAATTTCCAAGCTTTCTTTAATTATCTTAGTGGATTAGGGCTTAGCCGATTTTTCTTGAACTTTATTCAACAAACTCGACGATTCAGGTTGCCGGTTGTGGAGGGGAAAATTGTTATTGCAGAACGTGAAGATTATTTAGTTCCTAACGAACCGTTTCAAATAAATGGTATTCATTATACAGCACAACGACAAACACTCTCTTCTCAATCTCTCTTGGCTTTGCAAAGTGATGAAGAGAAATATGAGAGAAAAGAAAGTAAAAATCAGCGTTTAGCGCAATCTGAAGTTGAAAATGAAGAGCTTAGGAAGGCATTGGACGAAATGCGACGCGAACATTTAGAAGCAATGCGGAAATTTCAGCTTGAGTTAGAACGAACCCATCATGAAAATGAAGAAATGCGCAGAGAACTGTTATCGCTTCGAAATGCTCCGACGACAGTGTCATCACTGTCGTTATCTCTACAACCACCATCAGCTGGTAATAATACAGTATTATTACCAGTAAGTGATCTTCTGCCTCCAAGTAATCCTTTAGAGTTGATAGGTAGCAATGTGCCGGTAGTTGTCGATAATGCTTTGGCAGTTCAAAATCAAAGTGGTGAATTACAAAGTCGTTCATTATCGGGTTTGAGTGATTCTTCACAAGGTGCTTCGTCTTTAGTATCGTCTGGTAATTCTAGTGGCGTTTCTAGTGAAGAAATGAGCAGTGCTCCTATGTTAATGTTGCCAGCGTTTGAGTTACAAAGACAAACTGAACAACAAAAACCTAAACAAGATGCGGAGAAGCCTAAGTCTTCTGGTTCTTGGTTCAGTTGTGCCGTAATGTAATTTTGATATAAACCAATTGTCAATCAAGATGCGAAGTTGGCAATGGAGGCAGGGATCCTGATCGCGCGCAGCGTAGCGAGCACGAACGGGGCGCCGTAGGTGACAGGACTCGTTGCGTGCATCCTGACTCGCATGAAGGGTACGTACTCAAAGCATTAGGGTATTAATTAAGTATTTCAGGGTTAGCAATAGCATGAGGTTTTTTACCGTGTAAAATGGCAATCGCATTTTCTACAGCTAATAGAGCCATTTTATTTCTGGTTTCTACAGTAGCGCTACCAATGTGCGGTAAAACAACAACGTTCTCAAGTTCGACTAACCCTTTTGTAAGCATGGGCTCGTGTTCATAAACATCCAATCCTGCCCCTGCAATTAAATTATGTTTAAGTATATGAACCAAAGCTTTTTCGTTTACCACAGCACCGCGCGTGGTATTAATAAGGTAAGCGGTTCTTTTCATTAACTTTAGTTGTTCGTCATCAATTAAATGGTGCGTTTCTTGTGTAAGAGGCGTATGTAGCGAAATAATATCAGAAACAAGTAACAGTTCTTCTAATGACATAGGCAGAGATCCGGAGATATTTTTAGGCGATCTGGAATAGTAAACAATGTTCATTCCAAATGCTTGAGCACGTTTTGCAACTGCCTGGCCAATGCGTCCCATACCGATAATACCTAAAGTTTTTCCAGCAAGATCGCTTCCTAGAAACAAGCTAGGGCTCCACCCTTTAAAAAGTCCGGCACGGGTGAAGTGATCGGCCTGTAAGATTTTCCTTACCACTGCTAAAATAAGTGCCCATGTAAGATCGGCAACGGATTCAGTTAAAATACCAGGTGTGATACAAACAGGGATCTTGCGTCGAGTGGCTTCTGCAATATCGATGTTATTAAATCCGACTGCATAATTTGAAATAACTTTTAATCTATTTCCAGCATCAATGACTTCTTTATCAATATTATCAGTTAAAAGGCAAAGTAATGCGTCTTTGTTTTTAAGTTTTTTAATGATTTGTTGTTTTTCTAATACACAATCTTCTAAGTTCATTGTAACTTCAAAAAAATCTTTTAGCTTATTTAATCCCACGTCAGGCAATGTTCTTGTAACAAAAATGCTTGGTTTCATATTTGATCCTTTCCCTTTAATATAAATAGACGAGCAATATTGTCGGCGGTTCCGCAAAGTAAGGTCTTGCTGAGCGAAAGACATCTTTTGTGGCTCATGGGTGCATTAACAATACTAAATACCGCGTCGATGCCATGTTGATAGACTTCATGGTATCCTTTTCCTAATCTTGCAGCAATGCCGATCACTGGGATATTAAATTTTTTGGCCAATTTTGCAACTGCAATGGGTGTTTTGCCAAAGACGCTTTGGGAGTCGATTTGGCCTTCACCCGTTATAACTAAATTGGCATCTTTAATTTTTTCTAGAAGTCCAATGCTTTGGATAATAACCGATGCGCCAGGCTCGAGTTTTGCATTTAAAAAAGCGTACAATCCGGCGGCTGCCCCACCGGCAGCACCACCACCTTTAATATTTGCAATAGACTTTTGTGTTAATGTGGTGACAAGAGTACAGTAATTTTTTAAAGCATTGTCTAAAATTTTGAGTTGTTTTAAAGTAGCACCTTTTTGTGGAGCATACATTAGAGCACCTTTAGAGCCTAATAAAAGATTATCAACGTCGTGTGCAATAATAAATTCTGATTGAGATAGTCGCGGATCAAAATCAGATAACTCTATCTTGGTGAGTTCTTCTAATCCTTCTGCGGTATACTCAATTTCCTTGTCGCTGGCATTTTTAAAACGTGCTCCTAAAGCAGCCAGTGCGCCTATACCTCCTTCACAAGTAGCACTTCCTCCTAGGCCAATAATAAAACGGCGACAACCTTTATCTAAGGCACAGCGAATAAGTTCGCCAGTTCCATAGCTGGTTGTTTTAAGAGGATCTCTTTTAGCAGGCGGAACAAGGTTTAGTCCAGAAGCTTTTGCCATTTCAATAATGGCGGTTTTGTTTTTTAAAATTCCAAAAGTTGCTTTAATTTTTTCACCAATAGGGTTAGTGACGAGTGTGGTGTGTAATTCTAAAGAGTTATGAGCAATAAGGCAATCTAAAGTACCTTCTCCACCATCGGCCATAGGAGCACGAATATATTGGGCAGAAGGTAAAGCAAAGGATAATCCTTTTTCGATAGCCATGGCAACCTCTTGTGCGCTAAGTGAACCCTTAAAACTATCTGGGGCAATAATAATCTTCATTTTTTATGTACAAGTGTTGTTTGGGTGAACTTCTTAAAACCTTGGCTATCTTGAGAAGCGTTTCTTAAACGCGCCATGCCTTCTTTTAAAATAGTGATATCAGAAGCATAGGAAATTCGAATATAATGTTTTCCTTGTGAGCCTATTTTGCCAAAGGACTTTCGATCGAGTATTGCAACATTATGGTAATAGAGCGCAAACATTTGAAACAACGTAGAAGGGCTAGTTTGTTTTTGAGCTTCCAGAGGAAGATTTTGATAAAATTGATCAATGTTTAAATTTTCACAAAGCTCTTTAATATTTGGAAAAGCATAAAAAGTCCCTTTTGGTTTTTGGCAGTGTATTCCGGGAATTTCGTTAAGTGTTTGAATAACATAATTGCGTCTTTCTTCGAAAATATTAACCATCTTTGCAATGTGTTGTTGAGCCTGGGGATGTGTTAAAGCTATTTTAGCCCCCTCTTGATTATAGGGAGAAACACAAGAAAAGTAATTAATGTTAAGGTTTTTAAAAAGATCTGCTTCGGTCTCTGAAGGGAAAATGGCATAACCAATTCTTCCGCCGGTCCAAGCATAGCTTTTTGAAAAGCCACTGCTAATAATGGTTCGTTTTGCCATGTCGGGAATAGAAGCAATAGAACAGTGTGCTTGATTTTCATAAATAATATGTTCGTAGATTTCGTCAGAATAGATCCGAATATTGGGATCGCACTTTTTTAAAATGACCGAGGCAATGTCTTCCAACTGCTTTTGCGTTGCAATTCCGCCTGTTGGGTTAGAGGGAAAATTTAAAAAAATCATTTTAGTCTTAGGGCTAAGATGTTCCATTAATTGTTCGGCTGTAAATGTAAAACCATTTTCTTCAGAAAGATGAAGTGGGACAGGTACTGCTCCTACATAGTGGATGAAAGACTCATAAATGGGAAAACCGGGGCTTGGATAGATAATTTCATCTCCGGGATCACAATAAACTTGTTGGGAAAATCCTATAGAAGGTTTTGCACCCGGAAAGACAACCACTTGCTCTGGCGAAACAGCAAGACCATGTGTTTGATAAATTTGGTGGCTAATGGCTTCTCGAAGAGAATATAAGCCTTTAGGATCGCAATAGTGAGTGTTGTTTTCATCTAATTGTTTTTTGACTTCTTCTTTGATGAATTCTGGTACGTTAAAGTCCGGCTCTCCTAAATTCAATTTAACGATTGTATGGCCTTGTGTTTCTAGCGCTGTAATCAGTGGGCCTATTTTAAAGGCATTTTCGGTATCAAGTGCAAAGATCCTTTTTGCATATAAATCCATGGTTTTTAGTCCTCCTTCTTATATTTTAATTTTAGTGGGAAGTGAGAAATGTACCCACTTAAGGGTGGGGTAACTCGTACTTAAAATTGGCTCACGTGGGGAAGCCCAGTATTTTTATACAGTACAGATTTAAATGGGAAGCCGTCTCTTTTAAAAGAAACGGCAAACGTGTTTTTATCGATTGGTTTTGGCAGGATCGTTATTATTATCGAGGCTTTTACCTACGCTATTTCCAACCAAAGCACCTGCAACTGCACCAACGCCGGTTCCTATAAGTTTGCCGGTACCTCGTCCGAATGCAGAACCAACTAACGCTCCTGTTGCACCACCAATTAAGGTTCCGGCGGTTTCGTTGCCGCTCATGTTATTAGCACAGCCGCTGCTCAACATAAGAACTATTAAACTCAATGATAATGTTTTCTTCATAGGTCACCTTTTTGTTCAGTAAATGGGCTTGTAAGCTTAAGGTTTGACCAAAAAGATTTTTAGGAATTCCCTTCCCCTCTAAATAAATTATCCCTAAAGCTTTTTAAGACTTGGTACAATAGCGACCTTATGGATGTTAATTTAAGCTTATTATCTTCATTAAATGCTGCTCAGCAAAAAGCTGTTTCTGCACCCTTCGGGAATTTGCTGGTATTGGCTGGCGCAGGGAGCGGTAAGACGCGGGTTTTAGTTCACCGTATCGCCTGGTTAATAGCTGAAAAATCTGTGTTTCCAAGCAGTATTTTAGCTGTAACATTCACCAACAAAGCTGCTGGCGAAATGCGAGGGCGACTGGCCTCTTTAATTAGCCACGAGGAACGCTCTTTATTTACAATGTGGGTGGGCACTTTTCATGGTCTGGCACATAAGATGTTACGCTTACATTGGCAAGAAGCTCGATTACCGCAGAATTTTCAAGTAATAGACAGCGATGATCAATTACAGCTCATTCGGCGACTTTTTAAAACCTTAAATATCAACGAAGATCGGTTTGAGCCTAGAAAAATTCAAGGTTTTATTAATCGTAAGAAAGAAGAAGGAATTAGAGCACAGCAACTCTTGAAAGTAGAAAGTGCTTATGAACAAGTCATCCAGGATGTTTATCATCATTATGAACGAATATGTGTCGAAAATGGACTGGTTGATTTTTCAGAACTTTTATTAAGTTCTTATGAATTATTAAAAACAAATATAGATCTTTTAACGCATTATCAAGCTCGCTTTTTACATGTTTTGGTGGATGAGTTTCAGGATACGAATACAATTCAATACCAGTGGTTGTCTTTATTTGCTATGCGCGCCAAGTCGGTAACCGTTGTTGGAGATGATGATCAATCTATCTATGGATGGCGCGGCGCTAAAATAGAAAATATCAGACGGTTTGAACAAGAATTTTCAGGAACGACGGTGCTTCGATTAGAGCAAAATTATCGTTCTACCAGTATAATTTTGTCTGCTGCAAATGCTTTAATTTCACATAATAGTAGTCGCTTTGGAAAAACATTGTGGACAGAAGGAGAGAAGGGCGATCTTATTACGCTTTATGCAGGCTTTAACGAAGAAGACGAAGCCTTATATATTGTAAGGGAAATTCGTTCGATACTTAAAGCAGGAGGGTTCCCGCATGAAATTGGTGTATTGTATCGCTCGAATGCTCAGTCTCGATTGTTAGAAGAGGCATTAGTGCGAGCAGGGATCCCTTATAGTATTTATGGAGGCTTGCGGTTTTTTGAGCGTGCGGAAATTAAAGATGCGTTGGCCTACTTAAGGTTAATTGTTAACCTTAATGATAATACTTCTTTTGAACGTATTGTGAATGTTCCACCTAGAGGTATTGGTGAAAAGAGCTTAGAAAAAATAGCAGAAGTTGCGAAAATGGATCATTGTTCTTATTGGGAGGCGGCTAAGAAAATTATTGAGATGGGTTTGATAAGTTCTAGAGCAGGATCTGGGCTGGTAAATTTTGTCAGGCTAATCGAAAACTTATGTGTTAATGTGGTAAAAGGACCTTTAACCACTTTGATCCAAACCACCATTCATGAAAGTGGTTTATTAAGATTTTTTAAAGAGCAGCAGGGAGAGAAAGCACAAAACCGTGTTGAAAACTTAGAAGAACTTATTAACGCTGCCAATGATTTTGAATTAGAATACTCAATTGAAGATAATACGTTACCCCTGGTTGCGTTTTTGGCTTATGCTTCTTTAGAAGCCGGAGAGAGAAAAAATGGGGAGGCAGAGAGCACTGTACAGCTTATGACATTACATTCGGCAAAAGGGCTAGAATTCCCCGTAGTATTTATTGGGGGATTAGAGGATGGTTTATTTCCTCACCACTTATCTTTGGAAAATCCAAGGGCTTTAGAAGAAGAAAGACGCTTATGTTATGTGGGTATTACAAGAGCTCAGAAAAAATTGTATTTAACTTATGCAGAGAAAAGGCGTGTTTTTGGACGAGATGAAGAACGCTTTCCTTCGCGATTTATGGGTGAGATCCCAAAACATCTGTTAAAGGATTTAAACAGAAAAGTAAATGTCTATGTCCCAAAAATAGATAGAACCATTGAAGTGGAAGGGTTTTGTTTAGGACAGCGTGTGCAACACCCAAAGTTTGGAGAGGGAATTATTATTGATCACGAAGGCATAGGAGAACGCGCTCGCGTGCATGTTCGATTTGATGTTTATGGGAGCAAATGGCTGGCATTGGCGTATGCTAAGTTAGAGGCAGTGTAAATTATTTTTTATTGTATTGTGCCCAGTTTTCGGCAAGCAATTTACTAAAATCTTCTGCAGGAATTGGCCTACTAAATAAATAACCTTGTATAATATCGCAGCCTTCTTGTTTCAGAAAATCAAATTGAGGCTCAGTTTCTACCCCTTCGGCGACTATTTTTAAACCCAACTGTTTTGCCATTGTAATAATGGTGGTAATAATGGCTCTGTCATCGGAGCTTTTACGGTCGTTTGCATTGCCGGCTTGGATGTTTTTAACAAAAGATTGATCAATCTTTAAAGAATCCACTGGGAATTTTCTAATTTGGCTTAAAGAAGAATATCCTGTTCCAAAGTCGTCGATTGAAAGTCTAATTCCCATGGTTTTTAATACTCTTAGCATTAATAAAGATTTTTCTACGTTCTCCATAACCAAGCTTTCTGTTAGTTCAAGTTCTAGTAAGGTAGGATCTAGTTTACTATCCCATAAGACCCTAGCAATTTGCTCGGCGATGTCACCGGTTTTAAATTGATAAGCAGAAACATTAATGGCAATTGAAAAGCCACTGTATCCTTCAGAATGCCATTTTTTAGTTTGTGCGCATGCCTCTTTTAGAACCCAATCGCCAATGGAGACAATAAGGCCAGTTTGTTCTGCTAAGGGGATGAACTGTGCTGGAGATACTTTTCCAAGTTCTGGGTTATTCCATTGCAATAATGCTTCAGCGCCGGCAATTTTACGGGTTTTAATATCAACTTTTGGCTGGTAGCAAACAACAAATTCTCCTTTAGAAATAGCCTTGCGTAAGTGTGTTTCAATGGTTCTTTGTTCGGAGAGTTTAGTATCCATTTCTCGAGTGTAGAAGCTGTAAGTGTTACTCCCTCTTTGTTTGGCATGATATCTTGCAATACCAGCGCTTTTAAGGAGACTTTCAACATTGTCTCCATCATCTGGATAGATACTAATGCCAACCGAAGCGCTGGTGGTAACATCATGTCCATGTATACTAAAAGGCTCAGAGAGTGCTCCTAATAATTTACTGACAACAGTATTAATATTTTTTTCTTCAGCATTGTCCAAAACCAGGGTAAACTGGTCGCTGCTTAATCGAGCTAGAACTTCTTTTTTATTTTGTGCAATTGTTAATAAACGTTTAGCAATGGCTTGTAATAGTGCGTCTCCAATTGCATATCCTAGAGTGTCTTTGATCCCACGAAAGTTGTCGAGATCCATAAAGAGCAAGGCAATTTTTTGACGGTTTTGTTTTGCTGCGTCAAGGATCACTTTAATATTTTCAAAAAAGAGTACGCGATTGGGTAAACTGGTTAAAGGGTCGGAATTGGTAAAATGGGTTACTTTTTCCATGGTGGATTCAAAATGGCTAAGCATCTTTTGAAATTGTAGAAACACCCAAAATAAGAGTAAGGAAAATCCCAGAAGGATGATTATCCCAAGACCAATAACGATATACCCGGAGTAACTCATGCTGATCATTGTTTTGTGTTCCCAAGTTTAAAGACCCAGAGTTAATAGTTTTCTAAATAACTACTTCCTAAGTATAGAAGAGCCAGGCATAATTATCCTTTTATTCTTAAAATTTTTGAGCGTTTGTTATGATTAAAATCCCCACATCGCCTTTTATCTTAGTAGATGGTTCCTCTTATTTAGTTCGTGCATATCATGCACTGCCCCCATTAAAGACTTCTAAAGGCCAGCCTACGGGTGCAATTTTTGGTGTTGTAAATATGTTGCGTAAATTATTATCGCAATATAAACCGACAACCATGGCAGTAGTATTTGATAGTAAGGAAAAAAATTTTAGACACACGCTTTATTCAGAGTATAAAGCAAACCGTATTATCATGCCGGAGGAGTTGCAGCAACAAATTGAACCATTACATTTAATTATTAAGGCAATGGGCGTGCCATTAATTGTAATGCCAGGAATAGAAGCAGACGATATTATTGGTTCGATTGCGGTTCAAGCAAAAAAAGAGGGATTGTTTACTTTGATCTCTACCGGTGATAAAGACTTTGCTCAATTGGTAGATGAAAACACCGTTTTAATTAATACGATGTCCAATGATATTTTGGATCGAGAAAGGGTTATTGAAAAATTTGAAGTAACACCAGAGCAAATGATTGATTATTTAACGTTAATTGGAGATACCGTGGATAATATTCCTGGTGTTCCAAAAGTAGGACCAAAAACAGCAGTTAAATGGTTAAATACGTATGGAAGTTTAGAAGAAATCATAAAAAATGCCAGACAAATTTCTGGTAAAGTTGGTGAGAACTTACGAGGATCTTTGGATGCGCTTCCTTTGTTTCAAAAACTTATTACTATTCAAGTTGATTTGCCACTTGAATTTAAACCAGCTGAGCTCTTATTGCAAAAACCTTTGGATGCGGTATTAAAAGATCTTTATCAAGAGTTAGAGTTTAAAACGTGGTTAAAAGATCTAAATACTTTGGGTGGCTCCATTACACAAACTGAAAAAGATAGTGTGGTTAAAGGTGAGTATGAAACTATTTTAACAGAATCTGCTTTTGAAAAGTGGTTAGAAGTTTTAGAAGAATCGACGTTATTTGCTTTTGATACAGAAACAACGAGCTTAGATTATATGTTAGCGGAAATAGTGGGTGTTTCTTTTTGTGTGGTTCCAGGAATAGCAGCATATGTTCCTTTTGCACATGATTATGAAGGCGCACCTTCGCAATTATCAAGAGAATGGGTATTGAAGCGCTTAAAGCCCTTATTAGAAGACGAAAAGCATCTTAAAGTTGGTCATAATTTGAAATATGATATGGAGGTATTGGCAAACCATAGCATTACCTTACAAGGAATTGCTTTTGATACGATGTTAGAGTCTTATGTGTTAAACAGTACTGCAAGTCGACACGATATGGATACTTTGGCAAACCGTCACTTACATTACCAACCAGTATCTTATGAAGAAGTTGCAGGTAAGGGAGTAAAACAATTATCTTTTAACCAAGTCTCTTTAGAAAAGGCAGCATTTTATGCTGCTGAAGATGCCGATATTACCTTGAAATTACATCAAACATTCTGGCCTGTTTTAGAAAAACTTCCCAAACAAAAACAGGTGTTTGAAAGAATCGAGATGCCTTTGGTATCAGTATTGACACGCATGGAACGAGCAGGTGTTTTAGTTGATTCTATCTTGCTTGCCAGTCAAAGTAAAGAATTGGGAGAACGATTAAATGAATTACAAGAAGAAGCTTATCAGCTGGTTGGCCAATCGTTTAATATTAATTCGCCAAAACAATTGCAAGAAATTTTGTACACTCAATTAAAACTACCCATTTTAGAAAAGACGCCGGGTGGGCAGCCTTCAACAGCAGAGTCCGTGATGCAAGAATTGGCTGAAGATTATCTTTTACCAAAGATCATTTTGGAGTACCGCAGTTTAAGCAAGCTTAAATTTACTTATACTGATAAGTTACCAGCACAAATTGATCTAAAAACTGGTAGGGTTCATACTTCTTATCACCAAGCAGTAACTGCGACAGGAAGACTTTCTTCTAGTGATCCTAATTTACAAAATATTCCTATTCGAAGTATAGAAGGAAGAAAGATCCGTAAAGCTTTTATCGCGCCATTAGGGTATAAGATAGTGGCTGCCGACTATTCACAAATTGAGTTACGGATCATGGCGCATATGTCGCAAGATCCTGGCTTATTAGAAGCGTTTAAAATGGGTGATGACATTCACCAAAGCACAGCAGCAACCGTTTTTGGCGTGCCTATTAATCGGGTAACAGATGAGCAACGACGTAATGCAAAGGCTATTAATTTTGGCCTTATGTATGGAATGTCGTCTTATGGGTTGGCAAAACAATTAGGTATTGAGCGTATTGATGCTGAAAAACAAATAGCACATTATTTTGCTTGTTTCCCGAAGGTGAAAACTTTCATGGAAGAAATACGGCATCGTGCAACTGAACAAGGTTTTGTGGAAACTTTATTAGGACGCCGTTTATATTTGCCAGATATAAAAGCTTCTAATGCTGCGATCCGACGGGCAGCTGAACGTGCAGCCATTAACGCGCCTATGCAGGGCACGAATGCAGATATTATTAAGTTGTCGATGATTTATCTTGACGATTGGATCAGAAAGAATCATTTGGATATTAATATCATTATGCAAGTGCACGATGAGCTGGTTTTTGAGATTCCTGATCCATTGGTTACAAAAGCAACTGAAGAAATTAAGAAAATTATGGAAAACGTGTTGCCGCTCTCAGTACAACTGCGTGTGGATGTAGGGATAGGTTGTAATTGGGATGAAGCTCATTAATACCTTTATTATATAGGTATAGAATTAAATTTTTTTACGATACACTTTCAATAAATGATTAACAATAAATAATGGTTGGAGATTGACATATCTGTATGAAGGAGTGAATTGCTGTTGTTTATTAGTGGGGAATATTGGAGAATCAATACGCGGGTATTGTTTATATGTTGAAATCCTGTAAGAATAAGGGGAGGTGATAGCAAAGGTTGACAAGCTTTATTAATGAACACAGAAAAATTTATTATTTATAATGATAACTATCATAAGCTATGTAAAATAGCTTTTAAAGTATTAAATTGCAATGCGTTGTGGATGATGAACTTAGGTAATAATACCTTAAGTATGTTAGTCACGGATCCCTCTATATTAGAACATTATTGGGATAAAAAATATTATTTACATGACCCTGTTCTTGGTATTAAGCCCAGTAGCAATAGATCTCCTTGGAAAGTAACTTTGGGGACTGATTGTGATATTTTTAACAAAAGTGGGTTTTTATATGATCTATATAAAATGTTCCATATTGAGGAATTTGTATCCATTGAAAAGAAAGTAGGTTCAGAATTTTATTGTTTCCGATTTTTTACGAAGAATAATCGTTTTGTTTTTGTGAATAAGCTATTGAATAATATGCCTATTATAAAGCATTTCATTAATACTATGGCTAAAAAATGTAAGAAGGAACTGCATAAACAGCCTGGAATTAAGATGATGGAGCTAATGGAAGATAAAGAAGATTGAGGGATGTTAGATGTTAACAGATGAATTTTTTCTTGGTACCAAGCTATATCATAAAAAATTTACGGAGCTTTGTAAACCAATAATGGGGTACTTAGGAGTAACGCATGCAATTTATGTTAATGTTGATAAACAGTGTAGG
>CADEGZ010000005.1:0-2074 GCA_902827015.1 uncultured Pseudomonadota bacterium | reverse complement strand
AAATTAGATACATTAATGGTGGATCCAGATAATATCTATAATGGTTGTTCCTTTGATAATGCAAGTAATGATCAAGAATTTAAAGATACCCTGCGTTATGATGCCGTTGTTAAATTCAATTGGTGTAATAGCTTTGCTTATATAGAAAAGACCGCTCAAGGTGGTTATTTTGGGTTTGATTTTGGAACAACCAAAGATAATTATAAAATTGTTAATCGTTTGATTAATGAAACTCAAATAGTTAAAAAAACTATCAGAGATCTACATAAAAAATTGGTATTAATGGTTAAGGATTTGCAGGAAAACAAAATGGATTTTGCAGCGTTGAAAGGAGATTTGTTTCATAGTCAAAGAGGATTGGTATTTAACGAGCAACATGAGATCCAAAACAAAGTTCAATTATTAAGAGAAACGGGCCTGCTAGATAATAATGGTAGCAAAAGCCTTATAGAGGATGTTTCTTTGTCTCCTCAGGAAATCAATTGCCTTAGAGCGTATCTTTCAACTCGTAGCATCAAACAGGTCTCTAGAGATCTAAATTTAGCCATAACAACCGTAGCAAGTTATATAGAAAATATAAAAGGAAAGCTCAATTGCAATCATAAAAATGAGCTGTTTGAAAAAGGTGAAATTTTGGAGTCGTTAGGCTACATTTAATTGTGTTCCTTCAATGGGAGACTCCTTAGGAGCAATGAATCTCTTTATTATTCCTACTAACAAGTAAAAGAGGGGAGTATTACAAAGCGTTGCAAATAACTTGTATGAGTAACTATTCATCATAATCAACCAAATTTGTTCTTTTGGGAAAATGCCTAAAAGAGTTAAAAAGCTAATAGCTGTAAATGTATCAACAAATAGAGATATTGCAGTACTACCATTATTTCTAAGCCATAGCCATTTCCCTTTGGTTAATTTTTTAATCCATAGATAAAGAGTAATATCTATTAATTGTGCAATATAGCAAGCAGCAATAATTGCCATGAAACCCAACCCATATAAACCAAATACTTGGTGGAAAATGGTGTTATCGATTTTTGACCATGGAGTTGCTTGCAATGCGTCCATCCCAGTTACGATTAAAGCAGCCACTATATTCATTGCAATTGCTAACCGTACGCAAAAGTTGGCCCTTTTTTTATCATAAAATTCAGCAATAAGATCAGTTAACATAAACATTAAAGGATACAATATAGCCCCTACAGACAACTCAAAAGTGTGAAAAGGTAAAATAGGTAAATAGACAAATTTTTGATAAGTTAGATTGCATATTACTATCAATATAGAAAAGAAAGCACATAATACAATGTACATTTTTTCCAAACCAAAATATTTTTCGTTTTGTTTGGCTGCCTTAATATTCATACTTTCTCCTTTGCTGCGCTTGGCCTAAGGTGGTATAAACCACGAGTACCTTTATCGCATAGGTAGTGCAAAAACTTTTTTTTCTCTATGCTCCCTTGAGCTTTATTGTAAATTTTTTAGGATGCGTGGTAAAGAACTTATTAAGGAACAAAGGAAGTAATTTTATGGTTGATTATCCAAATGCAAACCAGTGCATGGCAAGAAAGCCTATGAATGTGAAAGAATTAAAGCAAACTGTAGAGCAACATTTAGATGAAATTACCTTTTTGAGAGCACAACTTGAAGAAGAGGAACAAAAATTAATGCAGTTGCTACGAAAATATGGCACGGATACCCTGCCTTATTAAAATTAGGGTGTTTAAAAATTACAATCTCATCATTAGTTAGTGTGTTGTTACACTATTTATTGGGAAATTTAAAGATTAAACCTGCCAGGAACTTCTTCAATTAGTAGTGGTCATACTAAGTAAGGAAGTGTAGTGAAAGCACTTACCTTACCCACCCCTCTTTTTTGATGGGGTGATGACCCGGTCTCCTTCCCGCCGGGTTTGTGCCTCGGGTTTTTTTCTAAAGTATATTTTTATATTTTAGGCCCGAGGCCTTTGTGTGGATAAGATAGATAAGAAAACTATGTAATTTGTAACCATTCATCGAGTTTTTGGCGTACTTCTTCGACACCCTCCCCCTTAAATGCTGAAAAAATCTGTATACT
>CADEGZ010000004.1 GCA_902827015.1 uncultured Pseudomonadota bacterium | reverse complement strand
TTGGCTTTGCACAGAGTGATATCCTGCCTCAAGGGATAGTTTATGAAAAGCAAAGATCTCAGAATCACATCATCCATGTTTTGGTTGTCGATTTGCTTCATTACCAGCTAGAGTTGGTAAAGGCCCATAATCAAGTTTTTGGACGTGAGACAATTAAAGAAATCGCGCAGCGTAAGAATGCGATTGCTGCAATTAATGGAGGATTTTTTGAGATAGGTAATAATGAAGATGGTCGTCCGAGTGGGACATTAATTATTAATCGAGATATATTTGCCTTAAAGAAGAATGTTGAGAGCGCTTTATTAGCATGGCAGGATAAAAAATTTTATATTGGAAAAACGAAGATTGCTCTTAGTGTAGCATATGGTGATCAGCTTTTATTACCCGATAAAGTTAATCAATTTGTTAAAGATCAAGAAATCGTATTGTATAGTCATCCATGGGGGCCCACCTCTCTTACTCCTTATCATCGTCATGAATTTTTAATTAACCAGGATCTGGTGGTTATTCATAGCGTGGAACATGGAGATAATCCGATCCCATCACGAGGTTGGATTTTGTCTGTACCCCAATCCTTTCCATTATCTTCTATTAAAGTTGGCGAAAAAATTAGGTTGAATTTGGATTTTGAGAAAGCTAAAGAAGAAGACAGTCCAAATTGGTATGATTTTAAGAATTTTATTATGGGGATCCCGTTATTAGTACAGCATGGAAAACCTATCCTAGATCTTGAACATTCTGGGAAAAAAAGTTTTACAGCAACGCCTCACGCACGTACGGCGTTAGGCGTGCGCCCAGATGGCAATATTGTGATGGTTGTTATAGAGCATTCATATAATCAAGCGTTGAACGAAATCACGTTAGAGCAAACCGCAAACGTATTACGTGAAAAAGGGTATTCTCGATCAGCAATGGATAAAATGAGTTTGGAAGAAGTTCGAGGGATTTTGCAGGATCATTTTTCGCGTTCAGCGATTGCAGGGTTGAATTTATCGGATTTAGCTAAGTTAATGGTAAATTTGGGGTGTGAAAGTGCTGTTAATTTAGATGGAGGCGGCTCTGCAAGTTTATTTTTAAATGGTCGTATTGTTAATACCACTATTGGGGATGAAGACGAGGCTAAAGGGCAAAAGCTACTTCGCCCTATTTCTGATGCCATTGTTGTTGTTAAGCGGTAAATTTTGTCTAGTGTTTATTGAACAGGGAATTCAAAATAAGTTTCTGGGAAAGGCTCGTTTTCTAGTGTAAAATGCCACCATTCTAAGGGATAATTTTTAAAGCCATGTTTTTCCATGATCTCTTTTAAAAAAAGGCGATTTTTTTTAGCAGTGTCTGAGATGTATGGATTGTCTGTGTGGGCTTTCTCGTTAAAAAAATCAAAAATTGTCCCCATATCCAATTCAGTAGGATCGGCATTGGTGGTGGCAAGAGAGGCTATAGTAAGATCCACGGTGCTTCCGCGTGAATGAGAAGATTGCTTTGCGATGTATCCAAATTTGAATAATTCAGGTTTAGTGAAAGTAGGGTAAAAATGATCTTTCATTTTTTCACCTGGCTCTTCAGCCCATCGAACAAAATCTGCGACCGCCTCAGTAGGACGGTACGCGTCGAATATTTTTAAGCAATAGCCACTTTCTAAAGTGTCGAGTTCGTTTTGAACTAATATCAGCGCTTTTGCGGCTTCTTCAGTTAGAATACAGATCTTTTCTTTGTATCCGGCGGCAGGGCGTCCCATAAAATTATGGGAAGTTAGGTAATCCATCGAAAGAATAAAGCGTGGATCTTTAAGATAAGTAAAGCCTTTTGGTAACATTTTAGGCCTCCTATAAAGCAAAACTTTAACGCCTGGATTATAGGATGTTTTTCGTGAGGTTTGCTATGGTAATATCATCGGCATTGAAAATTTATTAACTTATTATTAAGGCAACTAACAACATTATGAAGATTCGGGTGGGCGTTCTTTTTGGAGGTAAGTCAGCAGAGCACGAAATTTCTCTTTTGTCCGCTAAGAGTGTAATCGAAGCAATGGATAAAGATAAATATGAAGTTGTTTTGATTGGAATAAATAAGTCAGGCGAATGGTTTTTGCATGAGAACTTAGATCGATGTTTAAAACACGCGGATAATGCCAAATTGATCCAACTACAAGAAGCTAACGAAGGGGTTACCTTGGTGACAAGAGAAATGGGCAATCCATTGGTGAGCTTGTCAGGCCGGGCATTAAATCGAACTTTAGACGTTATTTTTCCAATTTTGCATGGTACTTATGGAGAAGACGGCACTATTCAAGGGCTATTAAAATTGGTGAATATTCCTTTTGTAGGATCAGGTGTTTTGGCTTCTGCAGTTGGTATGGATAAAGATGTCATGAAACGGTTGCTTCGAGATGCCGGGATCCCAACAGCGAAATTTATAACGGTCAATTTTGAGGCAGCTAAGAAATTAAGTTTTGAACAGATCGAAAAAACGTTGGGTCTTCCTTTTTTTGTTAAACCAGCTAATTTAGGTTCTTCGGTAGGTATTTCTAAAGTAAAAAGTAAAGATGAATTTGAAGAAAAGGTAGCTTTTGCTTTCCAATTTGATCATAAAATTTTAATTGAAGAATTTATTCCTGGACGTGAAATCGAATGTTCAGTATTGGGTAATGAAAACCCCATTGCTTCTTTACCTGGAGAAATCATTCCTCAACATGAATTCTATTCATATGAAGCGAAATACTTGGATGAAAATGGCGCATTATTTGAAATCCCAGCGCAGTTAAGTGAAAAGGAAATTCAAGACATACAATCACTGGCAATTGAAACCTATCAGGTTTTATGTTGCGAAGGCATGGCACGTGTTGATATGTTTTTACAAAAAGATGGACGTGTTGTATTAAACGAACTTAATACGATCCCTGGTTTTACCAAAATTAGCATGTATCCTAAAATGTGGGCAGCAACCGGATTATCTTACCCAGATCTTATTGATCGATTAATTGAATTAGCAATTGAGCGGTTTCAAAAAGAGCAAAAATTAAAAACAACGGTTAGTTTAATAAGTGAACAAGTGCCTATAAATTCGATTGTTATGGGGTAGGTGAAATTACGTTATAAGCGATGTTGCATGCTGTGCGGCTCGCTGTAAACGATCTGTAATAGCAAGCCATTCAGGGGTTTTTGGGGGCATCTCTACCAATATACAGTTACTGTCTGTTTTATCTAAAATGTGCAAATGTTGATATAACTGTTGAGCGCAATCTTTGGGGTGGGAAGACATGCGGATCCACGTGGAAATTAAAAAAGGTGTAACAGCGGGTTGCTCGCCAAAGCAGAGCACACTACTACTTTTATTTTCTTTTGAAAGTTGTGAAAGTGTTGCAAATAGCTTTTCCTTTTCTAATAAATATAGCGGTTGGCGTGGTGCATAATGCGATTGGCTTGAACCTGGAACTTTGACTGTGGAAAGTTCCTTTTTATCACTGAGTTTCCCACCTAATATTTTAGTAAGCTCTAAAGCGGAAATACTGCCTTGGCGTAAAATAATCGGCGATGGATCGACTAAAGAAACAATGGTGGATTCAATACCAAGTGTACAAGGTCCACCATCTAAGATGTAGTCCACATCAGATCCAAGCGCCTTTTCTACATGTTCTGCAGTCGTTGGGCTGATTCGGCCGTAACGATTTGCAGAAGGGGCAGCAATTCCTCCGCCAAATTGACTTAATAGGGTTAATGTGAGCGGATGATTAGGTACGCGAAGGGCAACAGTATCTTGTCCGCCTGTAACAATTTTGGGGACTGACGGGTGTCGTTTTAAAATTAAAGTAAGAGGGCCGGGCCAAAAGGCTTTTGCAAGTTTCCAGGCATTTTCAGGAATATCAATCGCCCAATCGATTATTGCACCCTCATTAGGTATGTGTATAATCAATGGGTTAGTTGCCGGTCGACCTTTAACGGTGTAAATGTTTTGAACAGCAATAGGGTTTTTGGCATCTGCTCCTAACCCATAAACTGTTTCAGTTGGAATAGCAACCAGTTTGCCGTTTAATAGTAGGGTTGTTGCTCGTTTAATGGAGATCATTGTTATTTAAATCGTAAGTTATTTAAAAGGATGCATTATAATATTATGACTCTTCAATTTCGTCTAGTTATTAAAGGGGCCAGGGTGTGAAGCGACTCTTACTATCTACATTATTTGGTATCTTTGGGGCCATATTTCTTATTTCTTTTTGTTTTGCAGATCTGTCTGGCTCATTAGACGAACAACATATTTTATTGCGCATTAAGCCGGAAGGCGAGGTTAATGTTGAAGCGGGGGGGCAACCCGTAAAATCAGCGGGCGTTACAAAGCCAGTTGTAACCGATATTGGGCAGCAACGATATGAAAAATATTGTCATATTTGTCATGAAGGTGGGTTGGCAGGTGCACCCAAATTTGGAGATAAATCGGATTGGGCACCAAGAATTTCGGAAGGTATGGATACACTTTTTGAACATGCCTTAAAAGGTTATAAGGCTATGCCACCTAAGGGTACATGCATGGATTGTAGTGATGAAGATCTTAAGAAAGCAATTGAGTATATGATTTCACATTCAAAATAGTACCACATGTATTGGGGAAATAGAGTGGCAGTTCTTATTGAGTTTTTGGGTTGGATGGCAGCAGCATGTACTACTTTTTCTTTTATTCCGCAAGTATTAAAAATATTTAGATCTCGATCTGTTAAAGACATCTCTGTATTGATGTATCTTATTTTTTGTTTAGGCTTGCTCATCTGGATTATTTATGGGCTTTGTTTAAAGTCTATTCCTCTTGTTTTAGCAAATGTTGTAACTTTTGGGCTCGCTTGTGCAATTTTAGTGATGAAAATTTTATGGAATAAAAAAAATAATTAAATAATTTTTCCTCATATAGTGTTAGCAATAAGTTTTCGGAAAAATATTGCATTACCAAGCAAAACATAAAACTATCTTCTATTGCATTTCTATAAGAGCCAAGTTTTTGGGTGATTTCAGAGTCTTTTAAATTATGAACTGCTTGCTGCATTAATAAAGAGAGTTCAATTTTATATTGTGTTAGGGATTTTAAATGGTTAACAACATCTTGGTTATTCATAATTAGCCTAAGCTATAGATTAAGCTTTTTAAGTATTATATTAGACAAATTGTAAATAATATACAATTTTTACCTTATCACATAATTAAAATATTTACAAATTTAATATTTTTGTAGTAGCATAAATTTATACGGAAACTACTTGTGGAGATGTATATGAGTAAGTCATTAATAATTCTTCCTATATTTTGTTGTCCGGCTGCTGCTATAGCAGAGCTTACCTTTCAATTGGATCTGGTGTTTCAAAAATTCAAAATTGGAAAAGTACTAAGGCTTAGCAGACGCCATCGCCAAGTATGACTTATTTTATGGGAAACTTTGTTTTACTTAGTTGAGGAGAAAGCACATGAAAAAATTCCTAGCATTGTTATTTGGCGTATCTTTATTATCATTTGGTGTTGCAACCGCAGATGTTGGAGCTGCAATTGAAGATTCCGCCATTACCGCTACAGTAAAGACTAAAATGGCTGCAAACCCTGTAATATCTGCATTGGATGTTAAAGTTGAAACTAATAAAGGTATTGTAACATTACAAGGTAATGTCAAAACAGCAGTTGAAGCAGATACTGCTGTTGAAATTGCTTCTTCTGTAGAAGGCGTTTCGGATGTTGATACCTCTCGTCTTTATATCCAAGGCAGTAACCATCCTTTTTTGGATTCCATCATTACCGCAAAAGTTAAAGGGACTTACATAAGAGAGAAAGTTTTTGGTAATGAAGACATTGCATTGTCTAGTATCCATGTGACAACTAACGAAGGGGTGGTATATCTAAAAGGTGAGGCCACCAAAGAGCAAGCTGATAATGCAGAACGGCTAGCAAAACTTGTTAAAGGGGTAAAAGAGGTTAAATCTGCTTTACATATCAAAAGATAGAAGGAAATGAATCAATGTATCAAAAAACTTTATTAATTTTAATGGTTGCTCCTGTTTTATGTATGGTTCTCGGTTGTTCTCCCAAAAGAGATACTGTTGTAACGACGGAAGTGTCTAAAACGGGTAAGGATTGGGGACAAGTTGAATCAACCCAGCAATACCGAACCGCTGATGGAAAAGTTGTTAAAGAAAAACAGATAGTTAATGAAAAGATAAGATGTGTGGGGAAAAAAGGAAAAAAATTACCTATCGATACTTTTGAGGAATGTTTAGAGCAAGGGGGGAAAATAGTCGATGAGATTACCACAACCGAAGAACAAGTGGTGAGATGAGTCTTTAGCAGGTGAAACACTATTCTAATTTAATAGGACTGCTGCATATTCTTTTACCAATTTTTGGGCAAAAGCCAAGTGGTTAATCCACTTGGCTAAAGTATGCCCTCCAGTAAGTTGCAAGTCTGCCGGATCCCTGGCATTTCTAAATCACCTTTATCAAAAAACTAATGAGAGGAAGAGAGTCAAACAAGATAAATAAAAAAGTTGAATAAACCAGGATGAAATGGCTAATGGTTCCAGATAACCACAAGGTATTCCCTTTGTGGTTGCCCCGGCCTCGAATACTTAAATAATTTGAAGCACGCATGGAAACAAACATCCTCTGTCACTAAATTTACGCAATCCAATATAATGATAATCAGAGGCTAAAATTTAGCACCTGCCACCTCCTTAAAATGGTAAATGTTGTAATAACGCTATCATTTTTCATCTATATACTAATCTACCATATAGGGTCTAAAAATATATAAAAAATATTTCGAATTTTCCTGATGTTTTTCAAAACCCAACATAACTTTATTCCGATTAAAAATCTTTGAAGCTTAATTACAAGAATACCTCGGATAAAATAAGGCACATCAAAATTTTTATACCAAAGAAAAGTTAGAAAATACAAACGTTTTTACACCGTCGTTTTATATGGGAATAAGAGGCGTAGGTACGCTTGAAATAGAATTTGATTTTCCAAAAACAAAAATCATTAAAATAGAAAATTTAGAAATATGTTAATAACAATTGAAATCAACTCTGTGGAGCCTCTGTCTTTGAAGCCAGTCTAAAAAAGACCGAGAGTGAGTTAAAATACCTTGAATTCGAAAATGCTAACGCTCAATTATTAAATTAATTGAGACTTGCGTTAATAAAATTTCCCCATCCTTGGGGAAAAGGGCGTCATTTCAGCATTTCAGCTTGACCATGAACTGTTTGCAATATGCCTTTATCCTTATTATAAGCTTCTTGGACTACCTTCTGGGCTTCTTGCGGAAGTTCAAGGTGTAATGTCTTTTCGTAAGCGTCCATGATAAGCTTTTCATTGCTATCTAATGCTTGCAAGACTCCATAATCGCTTGTTATGCCTCGCAACGCAGCATAGCCTTGCATAAAAAAACCTTTAAAATCTCTAGAGTGTTCAGGAGCTTCTCCTCCCAACTTTTCAACAGCGGCACATAATTGTTTAATATTATCTTCTATTGCATCTCTATGAGAGCCAAGTTTTTGGATGATTTCAGAGTCTTTTAAATTATGAACTGCTTGTTGCATTAAAAAAGAGTGGTCAATTTCATATTGTGCTAGGGATTTTAAATGGTTAACAGCATCTTGATTATTCATAATTAGCTCCTCCTTTTTTAAAAAGCTGTAAAGCTTTTTTAGGTAAATTTAGATAAGCTGTAAGTGATATATAATTTTTACCTTATCATATAATTAAAATATTTACAAATTTAATATTTTTGTGGTAGCGTAAATTTATACGGAAACTAATTATGGAGAGATATGTATGAATAAGTCATTAATAATTCTTCCTATAGCTTTGTTGTCCGGCGCTGTTATAGCAGCAGAGCCCATTAACGAAGGAGCTTACCTTTCAATTGGAGCTGGTGTTTCAAAAACTCAAAATTGGAAAAGTAACCAAGGCCTGGCAGATGCCGCCTTTAAAACAGGTATTAATGCTAGAGCGGCGGTAGGGCATCGATTTTGCAATTTTAGTGTAGAATTTGAGCCTTCTTATATCGACTTACATAAAAAAGCTGATAATAATGCATTGGGTGTAACCGGTCATATGAGGACTTTATCTACATTAGGAAATGTGTATTATTATTTTCCTACCTTTTCAAATGCAGCACCATATATCGGGGTCGGAGCCGGATTTTCCAGTATTAAAGCTCTTTATCGAGCGACAGTGGGTGGCCCTAAGACTGATATTTCTACGACTAAGTTCGCTTATCAAGGTATTGCTGGAGTTTCATTTAATTTAAATGAAGATACTTCGATAAATATAGATTATCGATATTTTCAAACTGAAAAACTCAACCAAGTTAATCGAGGGATTAGGAATCATTCTATTAACCTAGGCTTAAGTTATTTCTTCTAATAGTTCATTATCCACGTCTATCGCCAAGGATGGCTTATTTTATGGGAAACTTTGTTTTACTTAGTTGAGGAGAAAGCACATGAAAAAATTCCTAGCATTGTTATTTGGCGTATCTTTATTATCATTTGGTGTTGCAACCGCAGATGTTGGAGCTGCAATTGAAGATTCCGCCATTACCGCTACAGTAAAGACTAAAATGGCTGCAAACCCTGTAATATCTGCATTGGATGTTAAAGTTGAAACTAATAAAGGTATTGTAACATTACAAGGTAATGTCAAAACAGCAGTTGAAGCAGATACTGCTGTTGAAATTGCTTCTTCTGTAGAAGGCGTTTCGGATGTTGATACCTCTCGTCTTTATATCCAAGGCAGTAACCATCCTTTTTTGGATTCCATCATTACCGCAAAAGTTAAAGGGACTTACATAAGAGAGAAAGTTTTTGGTAATGAAGACATTGCATTGTCTAGTATCCATGTGACAACTAACGAAGGGGTGGTATATCTAAAAGGTGAGGCCACCAAAGAGCAAGCTGATAATGCAGAACGGCTAGCAAAACTTGTTAAAGGGGTAAAAGAGGTTAAATCTGCTTTACATATCAAAGATTAAATTTATGGGAGGAGATATGGCGATGAAAAAGAAAATGCATGTAATGTTAACAATTGTCTCGTCCTCGTGTGCAATTATTGGTTGTTCTAAAAATACTGAAATGAGCACTCAAGTTTCTAAAGTAGGTAAAAATTGGGCAGAAGTTCAATCAACCCAACAATACCCAGCTGAAGATGGCAAAATGGTTAAAGAAAAGCAGCTTGTTAAAGAAAAAGTAAGATGTATGAGTAAGAAAGGAAAACAATTGTCTGTTGACACTGCTGAAGAGTGTTTAGAACAAAATGGCACAATAGTAGATGAAGTAGAAACTTTTGAAACTAGAAGTGTAAAATAGCTATTTATTTCTTAAATAAACTACAACCATATTAATGTATGACAGAGATAAAAATTCTGGCATACATCCTTTTATATAAATTTTTCCTAAGCAATTGTATCTTCTGTATTTGGCTTGGATAACAATGCACGGATTGCATTTAGGTGAGTGCGTCCTTCTTTCTCTCTTTCTTTATCATCTTTTTCTGTATTATGACCGTCCCATACCAGATCTTCTTTAGGCAATTCTTCTAAAAATCGGCTAGGGATACAGTCTATTATTTCATTGTAACGTTTTCGTTGCTTTGCTAAAGATAAGGTAAGAGTTTTTTGAGCACGTGTCATACCAACGTAGGTTAATCGGCGTTCCTCTTCAATAGCGTCTTCTTCAATACTAGTACGATGTGGTAATAAACCTTCTTCAAATCCAATTAAAAAAACATGTGGGAATTCTAGTCCTTTAGCCGCATGTAATGTTAAAAGTTGTACGCAATCTAGCGGTTTTTCGTCCTGATTTCGTTCTAAAATATCCATTAAGATAATCATATTTACAGCCTCTGCCAGCGTTTTTTCTTCTCCGGCTTCGTTTTTTAATAGGCGGCTAAGCCATTGAATAAGATCTTGAACATTTTCCATTTTGCGTGTGGCAGTCGTAGGACTGCTACACGTTTCTTTTAACCAACCCTCATAATCCATCGTTTTAATCATATCTTGAATAACACTTAAGGTGTCGCCTCGTTGTGCATTATCTGAAACCAGATTGAGCCAATGGCTGAAATTTCTTAGTCTTTCTAAAGGTTTTCCAAAAAGAGTTTGTTCTAAGCCCAACTCAAAACTTGCGGTAAATAGGCTTAAACCACGTGTTTTTGCATAAAGGCCTAATTTTTCTAAGGTGCTTGGGCCAATTTCACGCTTTGGTACATTGGCAATACGTAAAAAAGCACAATCATCATCTGAATTTACTAAAATTTTTAAATATGAAAGAATATCTTTTACTTCAGTTCTAGAAAAAAAAGATAGTCCTCCACTGACTTGATAAGGAATGCGGTGTTCTCTTAAGGTTTTTTCTAGAATTTTTGATTGGTGATTGTTGCGATATAAAATAGCATAATCGCGATATTGGGTTCTTAATTGAAACTTATGATTAAGTAATTGTACGACAACCCGGTTTGCTTCGTGTTCTTCATCTTTTGCAGGCAATATTCGAATGGGCTCGCCTAAGCCGAGTTGACTCCACAGATTTTTTGTAAACAAACTGGTATTGTGGCTAATAAGTTGATTGGCCGCACGCAAAATGATGCCCGTAGAACGATAATTTTGTTCAAGCTTAATAATTTTGAGATTGTGGCAATCTTTTTGTAATTGCATTAGGTTTTCCGCTTTTGCGCCTCGCCAAGCGTAAATAGATTGATGATCGTCTCCCACAACTGTGATCTTTCCAGTTCCCCTTGAAAGTTGTTGAATTAAAGCGTATTGGCTTTGGTTAGTGTCTTGATACTCATCAACCAGGAGGTAATGTATTTTATTTTGCCATTTTTCATGTAGATCCGCGTTAGATAATAGTGCCTTTAGGGGTAGTAGAATAAGATCGTCAAAGTCAACAGCGTTATATATTTTAAGTTGTTTTTGATATTCAAAATACAATTTGGCAGCACTAAGTTCCATGTCATTTCGTGCTATTTTAATGGCGTCTTCAGGTTCTAATACGTTATTTTTGAAATAAGAAATACATTGTAAATAAGCCTCTAATTTTTCTTTATGATCTTCTTCTTTTTGACAAACTAATTCACGTAATAAGCTTAAAGAATCTTCAGTATCAAAAATGGAAAAATTTGGCTTAAACCCCAAATATTGATGTTCTTGTCGAATAAATTTAAGACCAAAGGTATGGAAAGTCGAAACGTTTAAACCTTTAGTTGTTTGAGTATTATTGAATAATTTGGTGATTCGCTCTTTCATCTCTTTTGCTGCTTTGTTGGTAAAAGTAACTGCCAAGATGTGAGCAGGTTTTATATTGCATTGTTTGATAAGGTACTCAATTTTATGAGTAATAACACTAGTTTTGCCACTTCCAGCACCGGCAAGAACCAACAAAGGACCATTTAAGTATTGAATGGCTGCCAATTGCTCAGAGTTTAAGTGTTGCATATAGGGTAAAATCTTAAAGACTTAGCCTCTCTTTGTCTATACCCTTTGCCTGCTAATTTATTGAGTTTTAGGACAATTGGACTTAAAATAGTTATAATTAGGGATCTGAAATGCAAAATTCTTCTATTGGAAAAATGATTTCAAGTATTATTAAAAAGCTTTGTTTTTTTTCGATTCATCCCATACGGGTACTACGGTACTGTTTGTCAGATATAGTCTATGGCGCTACCGATGGTGTAATCACTACTTTTACCATTATTAGTGGTGTAGAAGGGGCACAGTTGTCCCCAAAGGTTGCTGTCATTTTAGGGCTGGTTAATTTGTTGGCCGATGGCTTGTCCATGGGAGCTTCTAGATTTTTGAGTGCTAGATCAGAAAATGCAGCTAACCAATTACACGGATATAAAGAACCCCTTTATCATGGTTTAGCAACGTTCTTAGCGTTTGTTTTGTTAGGCGGGATCCCACTCATTAGCTTTTTTATTCCTGATTTTTCAGAATATCGATTCTTTATCAGTTGTATCATGACGGCAGCAGTATTATCATTGATTGGTCTTTTACGCGCTTTCGTAACAAAAGAACGTTGGCTTCAAAGTATTTTTGAAATGTTAATTATTGGAGGTTTTGTTGCAGTACTTGCTTATATTTCAGGACATGTATTAGCAGAGGCTCAATGGATACGTTAGAAAAGTTTTGAAATAAATATTGGATTTATGAAATTCGCTTAAGGAAACTGAAATGAAAGTTAAAAATTACCTAAAATTAATGCTAATAAATTTTTCTTTTTTGGTTGCCTCGGTTGCTCTAATGTTAGTGATTGGTTACGTTTCAGTTATTTTCTTAGGGAAAGATAACCCTGTGGAGGAAATCTCTGAAGCAGTCATACAGGCAGAAACTGGGAAAAGTATCGATTTAACGCCACATTAAATATTTAGCATATTGTCATTTAATAGTGCGACAGCTCCCGAAGCTCAATGCGTTGCACTCGATTGAATTTTAGGTGTGAAGAAACTTTTTATAAGATAAGGCTTCTATAATATGTTCTGTTTCTATGGAATTACTATTCATTAAATCAGCGATGGTTCTTGCTACACGAAGAATGCGATGATAAGAGCGAGCCGAGAGATTCAGTTTATCGATAGCATTTTTGATAAAATTCTGATCAGCAGGCTTTAAAGAGCAATATTTTTGAATATCATAATTATTAAGTCTAGCATTAAGTTTAAATGAACGTTGATATTGTTTTTCGATAGCTTGTTTGACGCGTTCTAATACCATGATGCTGGTTTCTTCTTGAATATTTGGGGTGAAAGATAAATTTTCAGTTGATAAAGCTGGTACTTCAATTTGTAAATCAATGCGATCTAACAAGGGACCAGAAACGCGCATACAGTAACGTTTAATTTGTTCTGATGTACAGCGACAGTTTCCTTTAGGATCCCCCAAATATCCGCAAGGGCATGGGTTCATGGCGGCGATTAATTGAAAGGAAGCAGGAAATTGAGTTTGTCGTGTGGCGCGAGAGATTAAAATGGTGCCAGATTCTAAAGGTTCTCGCAATACTTCTAAAACTTTCCTATCGAATTCTGGCAGTTCATCTAAGAATAAAATACCGTGGTGTGCAAGAGAGATTTCTCCAGGTTTCGGGTGCCTTCCACCACCAACCAGTGCCGTTGCTGATGCGGTATGGTGTGGTGCACGAAAAGGCCGTTTTCCCCATATAAGAGTATTTGTATGGGTAAATATTAAGGAATGTATAGCGATTACTTCTAAAATTTCCTCTCTAGACAAAGGAGGCATAATACTGGGAAGACGATTGGCCAGCATTGTTTTTCCTGTTCCAGGTGGACCTACCATAAGTAGACTGTGTCCACCAGCAGCGGCAATTTCAAGGGTGCGTTTGGCATGCATTTGTCCCCGAATTTCAGCTAAATCCATCTCTGATTCTGTTAAGATCGCAGTGGATTGTATGGGTGCTTGGTAATTGCTTAATAATTTTTGTTGTGTAAGGTGTGCATGAACTTCTAATAAATGATTAATTGCTAATACTCTATTATCTCCCGGTAGCACTGCCTCTGCTGCATTTTGCGTGGGGATCATTAAAATTCTATTGGCTTTACGACTGCCCAATGCTAAAGGTAATACACCTTGGATGGCACGAAGCTCACCGGATAAAGCGAGTTCTCCTGCAAATTCATATTCTTGCAAAGGTTGCACAGGGAGTTGATCAGAAGCTGCCAATATACCTAGTGCAATAGGTAGATCGAAGCGACTGCCTTCTTTAGGAAGATCAGCGGGTGCGAGATTAACCGTGATTCTGCGCGTAGGGAATTCAAATTGACTGTTTAAAATAGCGCTACGGACGCGGTCTTTACTTTCTTTTACCGCCGTTTCTGGTAGCCCCACAATTGTAAATCCTGGTAATCCTGCTGAAATATGTGTTTCCACGATAACGAGAGGTGCTTCAATACCAAGACAAGCACGACTATATACAACAGCTAATTTCATGGAATTCTTTATACTGAAATGTATAAGATTTGCCTAGTCGGCAAGATTGCGGATATTCTAAATGCTTTGGGTATAAATTAGAGAATTAACTAAAGGTTTTAAATTCCTCGTAAGATCTTTTCGCCTAGTAAATAAAGAGACTCTGGGGTTGCGTAAAGTACAATAACATCGCCTGCTTGAATAATCATTTTGGGATCTGGATCTGTATAGCGCGTTGAACCACGTGTTAAGACTTTAATGGCAGAAGGTGCCTCTGGATCACTTATTTCTTCAATCGTTTTGTTAACAGCATAAGCATTCTCAGTAACCGTAATAGAGTGTAGGCTCATGCGAGCAGAATCTTTTTCTTCCAATAAGGTTTGGTCGTCTGTTCCCTTAAAAAAACCTTGAATAATCCTATAGCGATCGGCGTGAATGGCACGGATCTTAAATAAAATCCTTGAAGCTGGAACACCTAGCATGAGCAACAAATGAGAAGCAAGCATCAAACTTGCTTCTAAAGATTCAGGAACCACTTCGGTAGCACCTGCTTCTTGAAAAGTTTTTAAATTTGAATCGTTTCTTGTTCGTACAAATACGGGAATGTCTAATCGAAGTGATCGAATATAGCGTAAAGTTTCTAGAGCAGCAGGCTCGTCTGCAAAGCTTATGACAATCATTCTTGCTCGTGCAAGACCTGCCGCGGCGAGTACTTCGGGTCTTCTGGCATCACCAAAAAAGGCATGTTCACCCGCTAACGATGAAGAGGAGATCCGCATTGGATCTAAATCGAGTGCAACAGAAGAAATATTTTCTTGCTCTAAAAAACGGGCTAAAATTTGCCCAACTCGGCCAAATCCACAAATAATAACGTGATCTTTTAATTCAGCGGTATGCTCTGCAAGTTGAGAAGATTTGTTTTCTTTAGGTAGTGTTGACTCTTGCGTTTTAAAGATCCAGTTTCCAATGGCTTTATTGTATCGAATTAAAAGGGGTGCAGCCACAATACTGAGCACTACCGCAGCGACAACCACTTGGCTTTGTATAGGATCAATCAATTGATTGTTAATACCAACGGTTAGAATGACAAAACCGAACTCTCCGCCTTGGGAAAGTATTAGGCCTGTCCTGAATGCTTTAGATAGTGAAGCACCACCAATTACTTTTGTTAGTAACATAATCAATAAAGATTTAAATGCAATAAGGCTTATTAATATAAAAAACACCCAATGCCAATGTTGGGGTAATTTATCAATGTGGAATAGCGCACCAATCGTAATAAAAAATAGGCCTAGTAATACGTCCCGGAATGGGCGTATATCGATTTCGATTTGGTGGCGGAATTCAGTTTCACCTAACATAAGGCCAGCTAAAAATGCACCTAAGGCCATTGAAAGTTGCAAATGATGCGTAAGCCAGGCTGCACCCAAAGAGACTAATAAAGTAGCCAACATGAATAATTCATTTGAATGCGATTTAGCAACTTCGTGGAACAATGGCCTTAAAAGCCATTGACCAGCGAGTGCTAAGGTAATAAAAACACCGATGCCCTTGACTAACGCGAAAAGTAATTCAAATAAGAGAGAGTGTGTTCCTTGATTTGCAAGAGCCGCGATTAAGATTAGGAATAAAACAGCTGCGAGATCTTGAAATAACAAAATGCTAATAGAAAGCTTACCGTGTATGGTATGAAGCTCATGTTGCTCAGCCAGCTGTTTCACAACAACTGCAGTTGAGGATAGGGCCAGCGCCCCTGCAGCGACGAAGGCAGTTTTAGGAGCTAGACCGAAGTACCATCCACCTATGGCGGCAACTAAGGTGCACAGTAATACTTGGATCCCTCCGAGCCCTAACAGTGCACGACGCATGGTCATAATTCTTGCCCAAGAAAATTCAAGACCAATGGTGAACATTAAGAATACAACGCCAAATTCAGCTAAAAAGGAGAGTTCTTTTATGCTCGGTATGAATCCAAAACCACCCGGTCCTACTAACATTCCTACAAATAAATAACCCAGTATGGGCGGGAGATGAATACGACGAAAAAGCGCAACGACAGCAACGGCACATAATAAGAGGATTAAAATGTATTGAAATTGTTCCATTAGGTTTAGTGTATCTCAATTACTAAGTTTAAGAAAGTTCCTTATATACCCTTTGCGAAAGATATATTGTAAAGGATATAACGTATACGCTAAGAATTATTTTTTATTGGATTTTCCAGTGAAGAAATTTTTTGTTCGAGCTCTGTAACTTTGGCTTCGAGTTTTATAAGGAGTTCTGCTTGGACGTCAAATTCTTGGCGGGTTACTAAATCTAGCTTTTGTAGAGCGTAGCTAAGCCCTATTCGAAATTGATCTTCAAACTCGCTTTTCAGATCTTGAAAAGCAGGGGGCAGCGAATTCGAGAATTGTTTGACAAATTCATTTAAAGATTTAAGTTCCATAATGTAGTTTAAAGTACCGTGAACGGCTTAGGAAAGTCAAGCAAGCCATTGCTTAACATTTGGTGAATGACTTACACTTCAAAGATGATAGAACGAATTTTATATGCGCTAAATATGGCTTGGCGTTATCGAAAGACTTTAAGAATATATAGGCGCGATGCTACTTTGCAAATTAGCAATGTCTTGGAATTAAACCCCATTTCTCTTAAAGAAAGGGGGTTTAAAATTCTTATTTTGGATTTTGATGGAGTATTGGCAGCGTATGGCGAGGTTTATCTTTCTCCTGAAATAGACAGTTGGATGAATTTTTGTGTGCAGATATTGGGGGAAGGAAATGTTTTTATTTTAAGTAACCAGGCCACCCAAGAGAGAGCCAATTATTTTGCTAAGACTTTTAAAGGGGTGAAATTGATTTTTCCAGCCAAAAAAAAACCCTATCCCAATGGTATTCTACAAATTTTGCAGTTAACAAAAGCTGTGCCTGAGGAAGTATTAGTTGTAGACGACCGCCTACTCACGGGGATCTTAGCCACTATTATTGCTAATATACCTGGGTGTTATGTTACAAAGCCCTTCATTTGTCTTAATAAAAGACCCATCGCAGAGCTATTTTTTATAGCTTTGCGAAAAATGGAGCGGCTGTTCTTGTAACTGAAGAAGCTGCCCTTTAAAGGGTAGCGTTCAAAATAGCAGTATTGTGGGTTTTTTAGCCTCAGCTTTTTAACTGATTTTTTATCCAATCTTTTTCAAGGTTCTGTAAGAGCTTTTTTAAGGCAGAGGCTTTGAGCTTAATGGTATTAGCAGAACTAAGCTCTTTTCTGTGCAACTGTTTTAATTAACTTACATTTAAGTTGTTTAACTTTTTTTATTAACGTAGAAAACTTTTTATGTGTGCTATCGTGCAAAGCAGCATGCATTTTAAGACTTGTCGAAAGTGTCGAGGGTATGTTAAAAAAATAAAGAGGTAACTTTTTTAATAAGTTAATTTACTATCTGGGAATAGTGCAATGACATTTATAGTAACTGAAAGTTGTATTCGTTGTCGATATACGGATTGTGTAGAAGTTTGCCCTGTAGATTGCTTCAGAGAGGGTCCAAACTTTTTAGTAATTGATCCTGATGAATGTATTGATTGTGCTTTGTGTGAACCGGAATGTCCTGTTAACGCTATCCATTCGGAAGATGATTTATCGGAAGAGCAAAAACCTTTTTTAGCATTAAATGCAGAACTGGCAAAAAAATGGCCAGTCATTACACGGAATAAAGGTGGATTACCGGACGCAGAACAATGGAAAGATGTACCAGATAAAATGCAATATTTAGAACATGATTGGGAAAAGTGAAATAAAAATTGCTTTATTCTACACTAGAAAGTTGTAGGTAGTCTCGAATTAATATATCTTCCCAATCCATTCGATTGGCTAAACTAACCCCTAAGCAAGATAAATCTTCGGAAAGTGATTCTAAACTTTTAGGATTTGTGTACTTATCATTAAAATCTAAGGCAATATCTGTTGTTTTTGAAATCTTTTCTAATAAATTTGCATCAAGTCCAGATGAATGTGGTTGATAAACCTTATAGCATTCTGCTAATTTTTCAAATATTTTGAAGTGGCCGTTAGAAAGATAATCCATAAGTGTTTGGCAAAATACTTCTAAACTTTCTAAATCAGAATGATGAGCTGCACAGGCTTGGCTGTATTGTATTAGCAATTCTTGGCGGTGCTTTAACCATTGTTGAATGAGTGGATCTATATTGGGTCGTAGGGGTGATATGACTCTTTTTGGTTGCAACAAATGTGGACCCTCCCTGTTTGTCCATGGTTTAGCTACCTATAGTAGTTATAGACAGCATCTTGGCTAAGTCAAGTGTCTCGGCTTTTGACGGAGACTCAGCTTAAGAAGTATCGATAAAGAAAAGGTTATAGATTGTAGGCAATCACTCAAAATTATGTAGGAAAAAAGCTTTTTAAAACCAAGAGAATAAAAAAGAAGAATCATTAATCATTTGAAAATTATATTATTTTTTTTAAAAAAGACACATTATTTAATATGTTACTCACTATTAGGCCAACTTGTATAAATATTCTGCTTTGATATCCTGAAAAGTGTATTCACAAGGATGGGTTAGGGATAGTCAAAGGATGTGACTGACAAGGATAGTCTTATCAGCAATGATATGAAAAAGGCGGGTTTTATATCCGCCTTTTTATTTGTAACCACCCAATTAAAATGCTAAAAATAGCAAAACCAATAAAACTAAGTAGTGACCAAGCAGGAAGTGAAAGCTTTAGGAAAGTAAAGTCGATGCGAGCACATTCTGCAGAAGTGTGAAAAAACACCTCTTTTAAAACTTCCAGGAAAGGCTTAAATGCTAACATTCTTTCTAATCCTGCCATGCAGTCTGCGATTTCATGTGGAGCGAAGTATTGAAGCCACACATGTCGAGAAGCGAGGATGATACCAATAATACTTAGAAAAACAGAGCAAGTGCTATATAGAATACGAGCAACCATTGTTCCGTTATGGATAGCGCCTATAGTAAAAGAACAAAAAATAGCCCATAAGATATATCTTTGTAGCAGGCACAAAGGGCATGGTTCTAAATCGAGGTGATATTCTAAAAGATAAGCAAAACTTAGCATGGAAAAGCTGACTAAACTGCCCAATATAAATAACCAGCGAAATGTAAATTTTGGTTTCATTTTTCATCCTCCTTAGATTGCTTGCATGCCCTAGGATGGCATTGATCATAGACATTCGCAAGATGTTGAAAATTGATTTTGGTATAAATTTGAGTAGAACTTAAATTTGCATGGCCTAACAGTTCTTGTACACCTCGTAAATCATGGCTGGATTCTAATAAATGACTTGCAAAGCTATGACGTAAACGATGTGGGTGTATGCGAGTATCAAGACCTTGTTTAATTCCAATTTTATACAAACGATATTGTATGGCTCTCACGCTGATCCGCGCACCATTTTTATTAATGAAAAGTGCGGGTTCTTCAGTTGTTATCAAGTTAGGGCGGATCTTAAGCCATTCTTTTAATGCTTTATAAGCGTATTTTCCAATAATAGCGATCCTTGCTTTTTTGCCTTTGCCAATAACGGAGACTTGTTGTTGTTCAAGATCGAGATCTCCTAAATTCAAAGAAACAACCTCCGAAACCCTAAGCCCGGTAGAGTACAGTAATTCCATGAGAGCGATATCTCGAATTGCTAAAATATTAGTAGCGGGTAGTGCTAATAATTTGACCATTTGGTCAACATCGATGGCTTTAGGCAGAAGGCGATTACTTTTAATGGTGGCAACTCTAGGTGCTTTGTTATCTTGGATCAATCCCCTTTGAATGAGATATCGATAAAAAGATCGTAAAGTGGAGAGTTGCCTATTCAATGTTCTGGCAGATTTTTTTTCCGTTCTTCTAAGGGCTAATAGAGCACGGATTGTGCTTTCTTGAATGGCTTGCCAATTGTTTATATTTTGAATATTAAAAAATGAAACAGCATCTAACAGATCCGTTTTGTAACTTGTTAGAGTGTGCTTGGAAAATTGTTTTTCATATTTAAGATGATGTAAAAAACTTTCAATTTCTTGATGCATATAACTTTTCCATGGATGCGCTTAACACGTTACAGTCGAAAACGCCCAATAAATGTACTATTTGTCTTGCCAGTCATATAAACAGGCGATGTAATATCATTCCATGAAATTTTGAGTGCCCCCTGGGGGAAAATAACAGAAGTTGGGCTATCCAGTAACCCAAGACGGATCCCAGCAACCACAGAAGCACAAGCGGCTGTTCCACAAGCAAGAGTTTCTCCGACACCTCTTTCATAGACACGTAATCGAATGTGAGAACGATCGATTACCTGCATAAAGCTAACATTGGTTTCTTTAGGAAAAGAAGGGTGTTTACTAAGGAGAGGGCCTATTTTTTTTACAGGAGCAGATTCAATATTAGGTGTTTCTATAATGGCATGTGGGTTTCCCATAGAGAGAGAACTTATAGAAAGCACGTTGTTTTCTATGTTAATAGGATAAATTAATGCTTCTTGATTTGTAATAAATGGAATGTCTTTAGGAGTAAAGATGGGAAGACCCATATTAATAGTTACGTTTTCATCTTCTTCGATCTTACATTTTAAGAACCCTCCCAAGCAGTCTGCTAATAATATGCGATTATTGGTAAAACCCATATCATAGAAAAATCGTGCAGCACAGCGGGCGCCATTGCCGCATTGTTCGACTTCTTGGCCATTTGCATTAAAAATACGAAAGTAGAAGTCAGCTGTACCACGAATAGGGGGTTCTATAAGTAATACTTGGTCGCAGCCTATCCCTAAATGGCGGTTGGCAATACGCTTAATATGAGCGTTATGTAATTTTATAGATTGTGTAATAAGTTCAATCAGCACGAAATCATTGCCCAAACCATGCATTTTAGTAAAATTAATCAGCATAGTGTTTAGCTTAAGGTTGTTTGCGGGCAGATGCAAACGCCTTTTAAGGTGTATCAGAACAACTGTCGTCGCAAGGCACTTTAATAGGGGGGGGTGGCCAGGAAGATAAAGGGGGCCACTCTGGCCGCAGGCCATCAAGGAACAAAGCAGGTTAATAACGAGTAATAAGGTTAGTAGTGTTTTTAACATAAAGACCTAACGATTCTTTTTAACTTTTGAACGGGATAAATTATCAAACCCCTTTCCCTTTAGGGATCAAAAGATGTAAGCTATAAAAAAACAGTTCTTTACATTGTACTAAAGATCGATATCGATTAGAAGAATTCTATGCACCCAATTCGTCATATTCGCAGTTTTGTTCGTCGTGAAGGCAGAAAAACAAAAGCACATACCGAAGCATGGGATAGGCTTTGGCTAATTTATGGCCTTTCTACATTTCCACGAGGTTTTTTAGAATTAGATGAAGTTTTTGGACGTTCTTCTGAAAAAGTTTTAGAGATTGGTTTTGGTGATGGTCAATCCCTCATAAAAATGGCGAAGGTTGCACCAGAAAAAGATTTTATTGGTATAGAAGTTTATCGGACGGGGGTATGCAACCTACTAATTTCTATTGAAAAGGAATGCCTAACCAATATTCGCATTTTTTGTGCCGACGCTTTGGAGGTGCTGGAACATCAAATTCCAAATAACAGCCTGGCGGCCATACAGGTATTTTTTGCGGATCCCTGGCCTAAAACTCGTCATCATAAACGTCGACTGGTTCAACCTTCCTTTGCTATGTTGGCGGCTAAAAAGCTAAAGGAAAAGGGGATCTTACACTTAGCAACGGATTGGATGGACTATGCATATCAGATGATGTCTGTCATGTCAGAGAGTCATTATTTTGAAAATGCCAAAGGTGTAGGGCAATTTGTCCCACGGCCTTCATATCGCCCCCTTACTAAGTATGAACAAAAGGGGTTACAACAGGGGCATGAAACGTGGGATCTCATCTTTTTTAAGCGTGCTGGTTTATAATTTAAAAAAACAAGACAGGAAAAGTCCATGCAAACAATTTATCTAACGTTCGATATGATTTTAGTATTGGGCATCCTTGTGCTTACCATTGTACTTTCCCTTTCAAATGTTGTTAGAGTAGATGTTGTTGCTGTTTTAGTCCTTGTAATACTTGGTATTACACGTTTGCTTCCTCCTGAGCAATTATTCTCTGGCTTTTCAAGTGAAGCTGTTATGTCTTTAATAGCGGTGATGATTATTGGTGCTGGGTTGGAGAAAAGCGGGATTGCTTTAAGGATTGCGCGTTGGGTATTAAAGTTGGGGCGCGAGCGGCCTACTAAAATTAGTGTGGTACTAATGCTCTGTTCAGGCTTCTTATCGGCTTTTATGCGAAGTCTTGGGGCTGTTGCCTTATTATTACCGGTTATCACTCGAATTACTATGCGAACTGGGATCCCAAAGTCACGACTTTTAATACCTATTGCATTTTGCGCAGTGTTGGGCGGCACTTCAACAATGATTGGCAGCAGTTCGTTAATTTTGTTAAACAGCCTTCTTAAAAATACCAATCGATATGTGCAGGAATATGTAGGTACTTTAGAGCCATTTCATTTATTTTCGGTTTTTCCGGTGGGTTTGGTCTTATTGTTATCTGGGATAGGCTATTTACTGATGTTTGGTAAGCGTTTTTTGCCTAAAGAACCGATACAAACTTATAGCAGCGGCACAACCAAAACACATTTTTTAAAAACTTATGGAAAAGGTGGGGATATCTTTGAATTAAAAGTATCAGCCAACAGTGGTTTAATAGGACTCACTCTAAAAGATATCGAAGTGATGTTAGATCCTTCTTCTTCAGTGTTAGCGGTTATTTTTGGGCAAGAAGTGCATTTTCCTCCTCTTAGGAAGATAATTATTGAAGAGGGATGGGTAGCAATTATGGGGCATAAGGATATTGTTGCTGAGTTTGCAGATCGTTACGATTTAAAACTTCAACCTCGTTTAAACGTGTTTTCTGAAATGCTACATCCCATTAGAGCAGGATTATGTGAAGCGGTTGTTCCTCCGAGTTCCCAGCTAATTGGGCGGGAATTGCGTGAATTACATATGAAACGTACACATCAAGTACATGTCTTGGCAGTTTATAGAGGACAAACTGTTTACCAAGGAGAAGAGCTCAAAGAATTAATCGTACGTTCAGGAGATACTTTAGGCATGTTTTGCCGATGGGAGGCCTTATCAGATTTTCGTAAAAATCCAGACTTTGTTGTAGTCACCACTTCTTATCCTCGCGAAGAAACACGTCCTACAAAAGTACGATTCGCGTTATTATTTTTTGCATTGGCAATTTTGTTAATTGTAGTGGGAGATTTTCCTGTTTCAGTTGGCTTGTTATTGGGTGCGGCCGGTATGATTGCTACAGGTGTTTTAACCATTGACGAGGCATATGAAAGTGTTAGCTGGAAAACCGTATTTTTAATTGCAGGTTTAATTCCATTAGGATTGGTGATGCAAACCACTCATACAGTAGATTGGTTAACACAACACATTTCTTTATTTAGAGAAGATCTGCCCAGTTGGGTTATTCAGGTGGCGCTCGCGTTTTTGGCAACTACCTTTGGCCTTGTACTTTCTAATGTGGGATCTACAATTGTTTTAGTTCCAATCGCATTAGAAATTGCTTTTAAAGTAGGGGCTGATCCAAGAGTTTATGCTTTAGTTGTCGCCATTGCTTCCTCTAATTCTTTTTTAATGCCAACGCAACAGGTTAACGCATTAATTGCAGGACCGGGTGGATATCAAATTAAGGATTTTCTAAAAATAGGGATAGGGATGACATTCCTCTATTGGTTTACTATGTTGGTTATGATTAATATAATTTTTTTATAAATATAATTGAAAGTTCAATTCACACTATTCATGCTTCCTTGATATTTAGGGATTTCTGTAAAGTTTTCAATGCTTATCTTGTTATCTGCCAAGATCCAATGATAGATACTTTCCATCTATGGTGCAGTTTCACTGTAATTAAATTTTTAAGAACCATAGACGATTAACCATGTCTTATATATATAGAATATTGATTTGGTATAGGAGTAATTATGCCTACTTTAAAGGAAGTCTTTGAAGGAACAGGTTTAAAGGTGGGAGGGGTAAATATTTTCTCAGGAAAATCTAGTCAGAAAGAAGCAAGCAAGGTAGCCACCGCTGCAATTGAAATTAGAATATTCAACAGAAAACCTCGATTTTTTGAAAGCAATTCATGAATTATACCTTAAAAATGAGAAACCAAGCCAAGGAATCTTAATGGGGCTTTATAACGATTTTGCTAACCCTGATAATAAGGATGGTACTTTAATAAATTTACCGGGAGAAAAATTTACATCTTTGAAAAAAGCTGTAGAAGATGGATCTTTAGAATTAAGTTCATTTGCAGATGCAGCGCAGGAAATTATGCGTCTTACTCAAGACGATTCAGTTAATCGCTGTCAAAAGGCAAATCCAAGTCTTATTGCAGAAGTTCAAAAACTGATGCCCAACCCCATGGTGGGGGCTATACAAGACTTCTTTCAAGACAGCATACCCAATTTTTTTTCTCAAATTGCAAAATCAATCAAAAGTGTTTTTGGAGGTACTGCTGAAGGTGGTGGCAAATCAGTTCCTGTAAAAAAATCAGAGGATGTTTCTTCTGCAGTAGTTTCCGAAACACCATCTAGTAAAGATAAAGTTAAGCCAAAAGAGTCAGTGGCTCAACCAATGACCACATTATTTAATTCTAAGAAAGCGCAAGTGAAGGAAAGTCATCAGGTGCCGCCATCGGAACCAGATCCTGCTGATCCCAAAAAAGGAAGCAAGACTCGCATATAAGTTGTAAGGGGTTAAGGATTATTTGAAATAGATTCTTCAAAAATCTAACACTTATTTTATATATTAACCTCATTAAGAAGCAATACAACACATATTTTTACGCCTTGGATTAGCACTGTCAGAATTTTCATGGGTGGGTTGCACATAAGTATTAATACGCTGGCTGTTGTAACTGAAAGTAATCAGTGCTTCTTCTTGTTGGGTGTGCTCTTTTTTTTCACTTAATAGATGTTGTAAAGACCGTTGATAATAAGGATCTTGGTGATGAGCAGCTATTGCTAAAATTGTTAATTGCGACGGAACATCTATTGCTTCAATATTGAAACTTTCATGTTGAACGATCCTATTAAATATATGTTTATTCTGATTATCCATAGCAACCACGACTGGCAATTGACGCGTTGCATCTGAAAAATTTAAATCCGCTCCCCTTGCGATAAGCCAATTGAAATCTAGGTCACTCTTTGCTTGAAGTGCTTTTTCATCGCGTGGAACTGCTGGATCACCTAGGCTGCTTTGTTCGCATGCTCTAGCTAAATGTAACAGTGCTTGTCTATTTTGTTCTTGGCGTTGTTGGTTTTTGAATGCTTCACGGTTATGGTTACCAAACATATTGAATAGGCCCCTAATTTTGGTTGATCTCTGGGTTAAGATCTTATAGTATTTTCTTTGTTAGAGTCAAGGAATGAGAGTTAATACGTATCATGGACCACACCACTCGATAAATTTTCGGCTTTTTTATGCTTGTAAAAACTTGAAGGCTCATTTTTCAGAAATTTAGAGTATAGAAAAAAAGTTGTCTATAAGCTCATGAACAGAAGATTATTGTATAATACAGAGCTGGGGTTTTTTGTCCCAACAGCGTTCTTTTCTTTAGATTGGAATATACGACTGGTCTATCACCCTAGAGATATATTGGCTACATAAGTTGTCTGAAATGTTGAATTTGCAGACGATTTTGGTTTTTTGCTGTACCTCCATTTCTGAAAAGATTTTAACCTGGGGGCTGATCTACCTAAATAGCACCATGTTTGCGTTTAGAAGGCAATTTATTGCTTTGTTCAGTGGCTATAGAATGATGATGTAACGATGATATTTCTTGAAGTTTCATAGCATAAAGAGGCATTATTGACGCATTAGCATTATAAGGTAAACCAGTATTTGGCTTTGGAGGAAGGTTATTCACGTTAGAGAATGGATCCAATGAACTTGAATGGATATTAGCCACTTGTACAGGAGGGTTTGCTAAAGAAAGAGGTATATTAGCGTCAGTTGGAGAATTTAATGGAGCTACTGTATTAATATGTAAAGTTTGGTTTGAATTCCCATTTAATAAGGATTCTACTTGACGCGCTTCTGTTGATCCTCTCTCATCCTCTAGTTGCAATTGAAGCAATATTTCGGGAGGCAATAATTTACCACGATTAGAAGCCTCTATAAAATAATGATGAGCTTTTTCAAACCGATGTGCTTTTTCGGAAATAGGTACACCTACATTTTTGTAGTAACATATAGCTACGTTTACTAAAGCATCTGTACTTCCAAGTACAGCACTTGCTCTAAAATGAAAAAAAGCACGCTGCGTTTTAAATTCCATTTGGAATTCACAAGAACTTAAATACCATTCGCCAATATTGTTTTGGATTGCCGCTAAAACCTTCTGGTTGACTTTTGGTGAATGAAGTAAGATCTGTATAAAAGATAAGAAAGGGTCGTTTAAATAAGATTGAATTAATCTTATTTCTTGTATTAATTGTTTTTTTATATTACTGAGGATGTTATCTCTGGCATTTTCTAGTGACTGTATTGTATGTGCATAATTCTCAAGCATTTCAGAAATATAATCTGGACCTTCACTCTTTATTTGCAAAGGGGAAAATATATATTGAGGCAGGTTAACAATAATATCTTCTGTTGGTAATGAATTAATATAAAAAAGTTCAGGCCGATAGCCATACTGTGGAGGAGTTGGTAACACCCACAATGCAGGGTCCTCCTTCTGAGCATCTAAAAAATAGACTTCATCAAATCTATCTACCAAGAAATTAGCCATGTGACCTCTTTGTACTGTACTTCCTTCGGTAAATTGTTCGTGGGTATAAAAAATAAATCCTTGGGCTGAGCCATCTCTTTGTCGTCTGGGCAACCTCCTAATTTGATCAATAATTGTTGCGTGATTTGCACGTTTTAATTGTATTTCTTTCTCTTTTAAAGCTTCAAAATCAATCTCAAGGATCATTCTACTATCTTCTGTAATATAATAGTTTATTGAAATGCCTTTATGACGTTCTATAATTCTTAAATCAGATGTGAATGAATAAAGAATTGGACCCTTTTTTATTTTAAATAATTTTGTATATAATTGAGCGTCTGTAATTGGGACTGGTGATAAATCTTCTTGCCGCCCATTACTTAAAAGTTCATCAACTTTTAAAGCAACATGTGCACAATTTACGGTTCCATGGTTTGCATTAACACCAGTCATCAATTTAATCAGCTCTATGGTTTTTATCAGGCGGACTTGTTGCCGCAAAGAGTTTATTAAATGATTAATAGTATCAAGCATGCATCAATTCTCCAATAAATACGCTTATGTTTACTTAAAAAATTACTCTAAAAGTAATATTTAAAACTTAAACAGTGAAAATTATCGCCACAGAATTATAAAATTGATAGGGAGTATAAATCAATTATTTTAAGGTGAAAATTAAATTTTTAGCGTTAGTGTATATTCTCGATATTACCATTAACTTCCCCGTAAGATTTAGTTTTTAACGACTTCAACCATGTCGGGTAATTTTAAGGGGAAGAATAACGTTAATAGATCATTTAAAAAGCGTTTCCCCAATTCTGTTGGGATTATTTTTTGATTATCAGTAATTAGTAGTTCTTGAATGATAGCTTTTTCTAGAATTGGAGCAATGGTCGAAATAGGTAAGCCAGTTCTTTGCTCAAATTTGGAAATGCTTGTGCCTTCACTTAGTCTTAAAGCATTTAACATAAATTCAACGGGCAGTTCTTTATTGGGTATAATTTTAGTGCCCGCAGTCATCGGGTAATTTGGGTTTAAATAGCTTTGAGGATAGCGAGTTTTCCAATAGCGTATAATTTTATTTGTTTCAAAATCTGTTATTTTTCCATGAGCACCAGCGCCAATACCTAAGTAATCCCCAAATTCCCAATAATTAAGGTTGTGCTGACACTGATGGTTTGGCTTGGCAAACGCAGAAACTTCATATTGTATTAGCCCATGTGTAACCAGTAGTTCTTGACCTGCTACTTGCATGTGTGCAATTAAATCGTCTGTAGGCAAAGCAGGGGGCTTATGATGAAAAGCAGTATTTGGCTCTATTGTTAGATTATACCAAGAAATATGAACGGGAGAAAAACTTAAGGCTGTTTTTAAATCAAACAAGGTATCTTCTACCGTTTGATTGGGCAAGCCATACATCAGATCAATGTTAAAGCTTTGGAAATTAGCAACCAAAATGCATTCAATGGCTCGCTTTGTTTCTTCCGACTTATGGATGCGTCCTAATGCTTCTAGTTTATCATCTTGAAAACTTTGAACGCCTAATGATAGGCGTGTGATGCCTGCTAATCTGTAGTCACTAAAAGCCTTATGTTCTAATGTTCCTGGGTTGGCTTCTAAAGTAATTTCTATGTCACGTTCTAGCTTTAAAACCGATGCAATATTATCAAGGATTTCTCCTATCCCTTTTGGTGAGAAAAGGCTTGGAGTTCCTCCTCCAATAAAAATGCTTTTAATGGAGCGTCCTTGTACGTACGGGAGATCTTGCTTTAAATCACATAACAGTTTTTCGATGTAAAGATCTTCTGGGATATTATTTTTTATAGCATGAGAATTAAAGTCGCAGTAGGGGCATTTTTTAACACACCAGGGAATATGGATATAAAGGGAAAGAGGAATAGGGTTATGCATATTCGGTCTCTGCGTGATATATGGGTGAATCATTGAGTGTATTCAAGGTATGAATTTCAGTGACAGTACCTTCTTCTATTTTTAGGATCTGATCTAGGACATTGAGTGTAGAGAGTCGATGAGAGGCAAGAATGATGGTGGGAATGCGATAAAACAAAATATTTAAAATAGCTCTTTCACTTTCTGTATTTAAAGAATTAGTTGTTTCATCTAATAACAAGACATCGGGCTTTAAAAGCAAAGCTCTTGCCAAAGCCACTTTTTGTTTTTCCCCAGCAGACAGTTTAATCCCCATTTCTCCTACCACTGTATCAAGACCTTTGGGCATTTGTTGGATAACTTCCATAAGTCCGACCTCTTCGATGGCTTTCAGCAGATCCGCCTTACAAACAGAATTAAGTCCATAAGTAACATTATAGCTTAAACTTAAATTGAAGAGCCGAAAGTCTTGAGGAATACAATGAACTTGTGTTTTTAAATGTTTTTTTGGGGTGGCATGAATATTTTGCCCTTGAATATAAATGCTGCCATCGTCAGGTTTATAAAGAGAGGAGATAAGATTAATTAGCGTAGATTTGCCACACCCTGTCTTGCCAACGATACCCACTTTTTGCCCAAAGGGGATCTGCAAAGATAAATTTTTAAAAATAGGGTTTTTGTGATGATGGGAAAAAGTAATTTTTTCACAAACAATTCCTGGTAGAAGGTCTTTAGAACTTTTTGAAGAAGATGAATTTGGTATCAATATGCGCTCGAAATTTTTCTGTTGAGTAATTTCAAAAATTTGAATGATTTTTTTGATATCGATTAAAGATTCGGCCAATTGCCTAAATTCGTTTGAGAAAATTTTAAAAGGAAGAAAGGCAGCAATCAATTGTCCTTTTAGTAATATAAAATCACCAATGGTTAGGTTTTGTTTTTGAATGGAAATAATAGCGCTTGATAGGATAATAGTAATTGTAGCGCCAAGTAGAAGGCCTATTATAATGTATATGGTATGTAATTTGGTATTAGTATTGTACCAGCGCTCGGCTTCAAGATCTAATAAACCTTTTAAGTGGTTCATTTCAAAAAATTGAAAAGGACGGATCATTTTCGTATTTAAAATACTATCATGAACCCGCATGATTACTTTATCGGTAGTTTGCCAAGCCAGTTCACGCGCTGTAATGTACCATTGTGTGCCTTTATAGAGAATATAAGTTGCTAATAAAATGGTAGGTAACAATAAAAATCCAAATAATCCCATGTGAATAGTGACTAGGATAGCAATAAAAAGTTTAATAATGGTTGGAAAAATCATTAGAAAAAATACTTTAATGAAAGAGCGTGCACTCATACTGATGCGTCTTATACAATTAATTATTTCAGGTACTGATAATTTTTGATGATCGGGTAATGATATGCAATGAATGTGTTCTACCACTCTGTAAGTTAAGTCGCGAATGGTATTGTTAATAATTGGGAAGAAAATAATATCTTGAATATGAGTGATGGTTTTTTCTAAGATCCACAAAATGCCGAATAACACTACTGTGGTCCAAATGGCGTTAGAGATATTCATCGCAAGTGAATCTACGATAAGTTTGGAGTAATAAGGGATAAAGCTGGCCACTGCTACGTCTATTATGATTAGTAGAATCGCAAAAGTTAAACGTGCCTGTACTGCAGGATCTTTAAAATTGATCTGCTCCAAAAACAAAGAAAAAGTTTTTTTAAATATGTTGAAATTGAACTCCCGTTAGCTTATTGGTAAGATAACCTTTCCCCCAATTGCATAAGAGGGTGTGCAAATAAAATATCGATAAGTTTTAGTACGATTAAAACAAATAATGGTGAGAAGTCAATACCGCTGCTGGATGAAATAAGCTTTCTTGCAGGAGCCATTAAGGGCTCGGTAATTTGAATTAAGATATCGGTTAATGGTGTGCGTTTGGGGCCGAGCCAACTTAGAAAAGCAACAATTAAAACCGCAAAAAATAGCATATTAATAATTTGACTTAACGATTCCCCGATGGGCCAAATAATAAGGCTCATAATGCTAGGAACGAACCCTCTGCTAATTAAAGTAACCAGTAGAAACTCTAGGCACTTTAATATCATTAACATAACAAGCGAGGTAGAGTCGATCTTAGAAGATCTTGGTATTACTCTTTGCAAAGGGATCCAAATTGGATCAGTGGCTTTTAAAACAAAAGATAGGATAGGGTTATATCGGTTGATTTGAAGATATTGAAACAAGAAACGCAATAATACCATAAAAAAATACAAGTTAATGCTAGTCGTTATTAAAAAAATTAAGGCTTGATTTAAAGAAGACATATTCATTTACCCCTTGTCAAATAAGTGGCTAATTGCTATCGAACGTTCTTTAGCAGCTCGCAGGGCGTTTTGGATAAGAATACGAAATCCGCCAGTTTCTAAGGTGCTTAAAGCTTGTTCTGTGGTGCCTCCTTTAGAGGCAACTTTTTTTCTTAACTCTTCCAATGTGATATCACTTTCTAAAGCCATGCGAGCAGCACCTAGAGCTGTTTGCAAAGTGAGAAGTCGTGCAGTGGTACTCGATAATCCCAAAGCTTCAGCACCTTGCTGCAAGGCTTCCATCATAAGAAAAAAATAAGCAGGTCCGGAGCCTGATAAAGCAGTTACAACATCTAAATCATGTTCGTGATTCATCCATACGGTAATCCCGACTGCACGTAATAATGATTCTGCCAAACTCTTTTGTTCTTCTGTGACACGATTGTTTGCATAAAGACCTGTTGCACCTACACCTAATAAGGCCGGCGTATTTGGCATGGCTCGTACAATAGCTGTCTTCATCTCAAGCCAATGCTCTAGATGTTCAGTATGAATACCAGCCGCAATGGAAATTAGAAGAGGTTTCCTTTCTTTTAGGGCGGTTTTTAGCTCTAATGCGAGGGGGGGCATATCTTGTGGTTTAACAGATAATACCAGTATATCTGCTTCTTTACTTGCTTTAATATTTGAGGAATATGTTTGAACACCAAACTGACTAGCGAAATGTTGTAAGTTCTTTTGGTGATGGTCGGCGACTTTTATATAAGCACGATCAAAACCGCTTGTAATAAGGCCACTAACCAAGCTTTGTGCCATATTGCCGGCCCCAATAAAAAGGACAATAGGTTGTTTTTGCAAGACTTTTCCTCCTGGTCTTTGTGTTACCTGTTATGTCTTTAATATATCAAACTTAGGTCGTTTATCATATACCCTTCGCGAATGAATTTTTAAAATTCTGTGGTCCTTTAAGATAATTTTTTTGTTAAAGCGATGCCCTCTTGTGGTCGATGATAAGGAGTACTTTTCAATAAAAGATACAATTTTAGCATTATTGTATACGAATTTGGATATTGCTTATAGAACATGCTGTAAATAGCAAGCGTAGGAGGTGAGTGTGGATATTACTGAATTATTGGCTTTTGGAGTTAAGAATAATGCGTCGGACTTACATTTATCTGCAGGTATGCCTCCTATGATTCGCGTCGATGGAGATATGCGTCGTATTGATATGCCTGCATTAGAACATAAAGAAGTGCATGCACTTGTGTATGACATAATGAATGATAAGCAAAGAAAAAATTATGAAGAATTTTATGAAACAGATTTTTCTTTTGAAGTTCCGAATTTGGCTCGTTTTAGGGTAAACGTCTTTAATCAAAATCGCGGGGCTGGTGCAGTATTGCGTACGATTCCTTCAAAGGTATTAAGTCTAGAAGAATTAAACTGCCCTTCTATTTTTAAAGACATTGCAGAAAACCCCAGAGGCATTATTCTAGTAACAGGGCCGACGGGTTCTGGAAAGAGTACAACATTAGCTGCCATGATCGATTATATCAATCTTAATCGCGGTGAGCATATTATCACTATTGAAGATCCAATAGAATTTGTTCATGTCAGTAAAAAAAGCCTTGTTAACCAACGAGAAGTATTTCGAGACACATTAAGCTTTTCAGCGGCACTTCGCTCTGCTTTACGTGAAGACCCTGATGTAATCTTGGTGGGTGAAATGCGAGATCTTGAAACTATCCGTTTAGCTTTAACTGCAGCAGAAACAGGCCACTTAGTATTTGGAACTTTACATACGACATCTGCTGCCAAAACCATTGACCGTGTTGTTGACGTTTTCCCTGGGGAAGAAAAAGAAATGGTAAGGGCAATGTTATCTGAATCTTTGCGATCAGTGGTTTCCCAGACTCTTCTTAAAAAGAACAACGGTGGACGAATTGCGGCGCATGAAATCATGATATGTACGCCTGCTATTCGAAATTTAATTCGTGAGGCTAAAGTGGCTCAAATGTATTCTGCTATTCAAACTGGTCGAGCGGTTGGAATGCAAACTTTGGATCAATGTTTGCAAGAATACGTGCAAAAAGGGTTTATTAGTCGTAAAGATGCAAAAACAAAAGCAGAAAACAAAGATTTATTTAATTAGGGGCTAGGATGAATTTAGAAGAATGTTTAAAGCAAATGGTGGAAAAAAAGGCGTCCGATCTTTTTGTAGCAGTCGGAGTGCCTCCCATGATGAAGTCCGATGGAGAAATGGTTAGTGTAACAGATGAGATCTTGTCTGCCGAAGCAGCTCAAGAAGTAGTGCTTTCCATCATGACGGATGAACAAAAAGAAAAATTTTTAAAAAGTAAGGAATTAAATTTTGCAATTTATAGAGAGGGGTTGGGACGTTTTAGGGTTAGCGCTTTTCAACAGCGATCCGTGGTAGGTGCAGTATTAAGACGTATTGAAACCAAAATCCCAATTTTAGAAGAATTAGGTGTTCCGAAAATTTTATCGGAATTTTCGTTAACGAAACGCGGATTAATTATTTTGGTTGGAGCAACTGGTGCTGGTAAAAGTAGTACGTTGGCAGCAATGATTGGATATAGAAACACACATACGAAAGGTCACATCATTTCTATTGAGGATCCTATTGAATTTGTCCATGAACATAAAGGGTGCATTATTACTCAAAGAGAAGTGGGGGTCGATACCGAGTCTTTTGAAGTTGCTTTAAAAAACACCCTTCGCCAGGCCCCAGACGTTATATTAATTGGGGAAATTAGAAGCCAGGAAACCATGAACCATGCAATTGCATTTGCAGAAACTGGACATTTGTGCTTGGCAACTTTGCATGCAAATAATGCTAATCAAGCATTAGATAGAATTGTTAATTTTTTCCCTCATGAAATGCAACATCAATTATGGATGGATCTTTCTCTTAATTTAAAAGCTATCATTGCACAACAATTGATCCCGATGAAGGATGGACATGGCAGGGTGCCTGCTATTGAAATTTTAATTAATACGCCTGTTGTTTCGGAACATATTCGAAAAGGTGATGTAAATCTTTTAAAAGATTTTATGACTAAGTCTAATGAACTTGGAATGCAAACGTTTGATCAGGCCTTGTATAGATTATATTCGGATGGGAAGATTAGCTATGAATCTGCATTAAAACATGCAGATTCTGAAAATGAGATACGTTTGATGATTAAATTAAAACAAGGGCAAGGGGGGGGGCCGGGCGTTCCTGGAACAATGCCGAAATTTAGTATGGTAGAGGATCCTAAACCACCTGCTTCACCGTCAGGTGAAGATAGTTCAGGTGCGTCTGATGATTATAAACCTTCTTCTGATTAAATATACTCGTCGCACCTAAATTTTATGTGAAGACTATAAGGGGGCTGCCTGCATCCGATGCAGGCAGTGCCCGTGGTAAGGAAATAATAACTAGTGCGGGGGCAGTAATTTTGAAGGTCGTTGTTGGTAGATAGTTGTGAGGGGGCTTTTACCAATTAATGTTTGTTTATTTTCGTCCATAATTTTAACTTCTACAGTATGAGGTCCTCGCGCTAACTTTGAAATGGCAATGGTCATTTTGCTAGGACTCATTTTTCCTACTGGTTGGCTGTCGGTGTCAAGCTTCCCATCAACAAAAAGATGAACTTTGTCACCTTTTTGAAGCGCAGGTGAGATCGAAAATGTAACTGGGATAGTGGTAGTTTCGTTTTGAAAGGTAGTTCCCTCAGTAGGGTCTAGGATTGTAATAGTATAAGAAACCTTCCCACTCGGTGTTCCGGTAGTGCTATCAGCTGCTATAACTGTAAAAGAGATGCAAAGACTGGCAATGAATAGAGTAAGGTGTTTAATAACATTCTTCACAGGAGTCCTCCTTAATTAACAAATGGTAACCCAATCGTTTCGATTTAATATAGTTGTTAGTTTAGTCATCTGTAAAGGCATTATTAGGAATTTTCGATCATAGATTGAGGTATTTAATGAGTATTTTTAATTTTTCCATAAGGTAAGTTTAAAAACTAATTTTTAATAAATTTATTTTTAATGTTTTGTTTCAGATGAGTTGGTATATTGCGGGATCAAAAATCCTTGCGTAACTCGTCTTAAAGTTTTAAGCGCGTGTTCACTGTGGGTATCATTCCAAAGTTCTTCGGCTTCTAAAAGTTCTAGTACAGCATGATTAGGATCTAATTCGCGTATAGATTGTAGAATTTCCATGAGTTTAACAAATTGGTAACCTAGTTGAGCATAAAGTTGTGATAATTGATTTTGATGCGATTCGGAAAGTGATGAATATGCACTTTGCCCTAATTTTACATAATAACTAATTTTAACCAATCGTCGTTTTGCTCTGCCTGGAAAGAAGCCTGCAAATAACAAACATTTATCCCCCACATCCCTTAGGATCTGTTGGTTCTCTCTTTTAAAGGTTTTAACATTTTGTAGAAAATCAGGGGCAAGTATACTATCAACAATTGCAGGATTTTTGGCAAAGCGCATTAGAAGAAAAACCAAATAGCTTTCTAAATCTTCAGTAAGGGAAACGGAGCTGCGCTTACGTGCATCTTCTATTAAAGCATGCCACTGGGCTATTGAGTTAGGGTGTAATACCAATGTTTCTTTCATCGAATTACCGCGCTACAAATAGACATCCTATATATAAATTATAGTTCAAACTTAAGTTGTTAATAAGAATAACTTAAAAATTACACTCGATTTTTTTGATTTATTTAAAGAATTAGCTTAGTATTTTAACTTTTTTATGGCTGTTTTTTTAAGAGAGAAGCTTTAAATATGATTGAAAAGTTAAGAAATATTGCAATTATTGCGCACGTTGATCACGGAAAAACAACGCTCGTTGATAAGTTATTACGACAATCTGGAACACTAGGAGAGCGTTCAGGGAATGTAGATCGAGTCATGGATTCAAATGATTTAGAGCGAGAAAGAGGTATTACAATACTGGCTAAAAATACCGCTATTGAGTGGCGTGACTATCGTATCAACATTGTAGATACACCAGGCCATGCAGATTTCGGTGGAGAAGTTGAACGCATCCTTTCAATGGTAGATTCCGTTCTTTTGTTAGTAGATGCTGTAGATGGTCCTATGCCCCAAACTCGCTTTGTTACCCAGAAAGCGTTTAAACAAGGATTAAATCCAATTGTAGTGATTAATAAGGTAGATAGACCAGGTGCAAGGCCTAATTGGGTTGTTGATCAAGTTTTTGATCTTTTTGATAAATTGGGTGCTACGGAAACACAATTGGATTTTCCAGTGGTATATGCATCTGCTCTAGAAGGGTATGCCACTTTAGATTTAAATACGCCCAGTGTTGATATGACACCTTTATTAGAAACAATTATTGATAAGGTTCCTCCCCCGCCAGCAGAATTAGAGGGCCCGCTACAAATGCAAATTAGTTCTTTAGATTATTCAAATTATGTAGGAGTAATTGGGATCGGCCGTATTCGTCGCGGTCAGATCCGTCAGAATATGTGGGTATCTGTTGTTGATCGAAATGCAAATGTGCGGACCGGACGTGTATTGCAAATATGGACTTTTAAAGGATTAGAACGAAAAGAAGTGGTGGAAGCATTTGCAGGTGATATTGTTGCAATTGCGGGCATAGAAGATTTAACGATTTCAGATACGGTTTGTGCTAAAGAAACACCAGAGATGTTGCCCCCACTTTCTGTGGATGAACCTACAATTAGTATGACATTTCAGATCAATGATTCTCCTTTTGTAGGGCGTGAAGGTAAGTTTGTAACCAGTCGTCAGCTGCGGGAGCGGTTAAAATCAGAAGTCATTCATAATATTGCATTGCGCGTAGACGATACAAATGATGCAGATAAATTTAAAGTATCCGGGCGTGGTGAATTGCACCTTGGTATTTTAATAGAAATAATGCGTCGTGAGGGTTATGAATTGGCTGTATCACGGCCTGAAGTTATTTTGCATGAGGTAGAAGGCGTGTTGCACGAACCTTATGAGCAATTGGTTATTGATCTGGAGGAAAATCATCAAGGCTCTATTATGCAGCAATTAGGAGAACGACGCGGTCGACTTGTTGACATGCTTCCAGATGGTAAAGGGCGAGTTCGTTTGGAATATATGATCCCAGCCAGAGGCTTAATTGGTTTTCATACAGAATTTCAAACTTTGACTTCTGGCTCAGGAGTTATGACGCATGTGTTTGACCATTATGGACCTGCCGATCGAACTCCCGTTGCTAAACGTAATGCAGGTGTATTGATATCGAATGCAGCCGGTAAGGCAACGGCTTATTCTTTGTGGAATTTACAACCACGAGGTCGGCTTTTTATAGGCCCTCAAATAGAAGTTTATGAGGGAATGATAGTCGGGATCCACACAAGGGATAATGATTTAGTTGTTAATGTTACGAAAGAAAAACAATTAACGAACATTCGTGCTGCAGGAAGCGATGAGAACATCATTTTATCAACGCCCATTAAATTGACGCTTGAGTATGCTTTGGAATTTATTGAAGAAGATGAATTGGTTGAAATAACACCGAAAACTATAAGGTTACGCAAGAAATTCTTAAAAGAAACTGATCGTAAGAGGGCTTCTCGAAACCAATAGGATATTCAAAAAAGATGCCCAGGCTTTCACCTGGGCTAACACCGAATTATAGTCGGTTGGAGATTGACATCATCATAATGCCCAACCCTTGAAAGAAAGACTATAGGAAAATCGCACTTTTTTTTGTAGGATATTCGCCATACCGTTAAAAGTTATAATGATAACAAAATATATATTGGCCATAAAAGGTTTAAAAAAAGAAGCCCAGGTGAGGAACCTGGGCTAATACCGAATTATAGTCGGTTGGAGATTGACGTAATCATAATGCCGCAGTTTTTATTGCAAAACTATCTGAAAATGCTGCCTATAATGTAGGAAATTGTCTATAAATGGTGTCAGGTTTTTTTTAGTCTTTTTATATCTACTACTTTTAGGATATTTTAAACTTTTAAAATGAACTAAGAGATAAAAATGAAGTCTAACGTTCATAGGTTGGGAATATGCTAACACTTTATCCAGCTATTAAGCCTTATGCCATTCATCAATTGGCGGTGGATGAACGCCATACACTGTACCTAGAAGAATGTGGTAATCCTCAAGGTTTGCCAATCGTTTTTCTACATGGGGGACCCGGTGTAGGTTGCGATCCAGATC
>CADEGZ010000003.1:20200-39523 GCA_902827015.1 uncultured Pseudomonadota bacterium | reverse complement strand
TTCTCAATTACTTTGGGTGTATTTTCAGCATTGGTTGCTATATGCACAGGCTGTTTTAGTTATTGGATGACTAATAATATTTTTCAAAGAACCGATAAGATAATTAGTTATATAAACGATTATTCAAGTGTTGAAAGTATAGAAGAAATTAAAGCAATAAAACTAAAATTAGAAACACTCGAAAATGAATTAAAACACAAAGAAAAAAATTAGCTAAATTCAAACATCAACATGGATGAAGGGTGTCAAGACTTGACACTGAGAGATCCGTACTATTAGGTGAGAATCATCGTAAGTCTTGTCCTTAGAATCAACGAGACTTAGCGCTTGTTCATCTCTAATCGAGCGGTGATTAGTAATCCTAAATTCAATTAGCATAGGAAAACCTCATATTATTTTTATGTTTTTTGTTTTTTTCAAAAAATCCAATAATTATTGGAAAAAACCTTTTTTTTATAATCGTGCGCATACATGTATTTATTTATCTAACCTATCGTTATGAAAACCAACTATCCGGAATTTCCAGATAGTTCAAACTTGATGTTGTCTTGGTTTGCATTGGTTTGAGGTAAATCCTAAGTATAACGGGTGGAATTTGGTTATTGTTACTCGATCTCGCCCGCTATAGTTAAGTTATAAGTGGCGGAATCTAGGGTAGGGGCGACGTCTAAATTTTCGCGCGAGAATTGCGCGACTGAGTGCTGCATTGTTATACTTTGTTAGGCATTTGTAACGAACATCCCATGCTTAAGTTATTGATAAATAAACAAATTAATTTTTAGAATTCTGACTCATAATCCCTTGGTCCTAGGTTCGAGTCCTAGTGGGCCCACCAGTAAAAATCAGAAAATTTCGTAAAATCCAAATTTAGAATAATGGATACGAGGTCAGGTCCAAACAAGGTATAAACTATTTTTTTCTTGTCACTTGTTTGGACCTGACCCCCGATCTTTGGAGATATAAAAGACGGATTAGGCAATTTGTTACTTGGAAACCATTGCCGAAACTAATTCCAAAAGGCCAGGCACCCTAGATTCGCATATTTATGCGTTATTCTCTTTTAAATTTCCATCGAACAGCAAAGACAAGCAATATACCGAAAATATAAGATATGAGCGTTTGTACTAAAGCTATATTCTGTACCCATGGGCATCCTTCTACTAATGCATTAAGAAATGGATCTTTTGAAGAAGAATAAACCTTTGAAATATATATGGCTTGTTGAAAAGAAAAACCAATTGATTCTATAAGAATTTTCCAATGGGCATCATTATGCATATGATTAATATCTGCCAAATAAGAATAACAGAAAGCAAACAATATAATTACCATTATTAGTCCCACGAGTGGTCTGCTAACACTTTGGCCATAGTTTGCAAAAAAATCATAGCAATATGATACAAGTTTTTCAAACCACGGCATTTCTCTACGTCGGCTTTTTTGTTCTAAAACGTAAAACATTGCTTCTTCTGTTCTTGCTCGAAGATTAGCCATTGCAAGATTTAAAGTACGATAAGCATTTGCTGCATTAACACTTGTAGTATCCTTAAAAGCCTTCTTAACTGGAAAAATCGTATCTGGATGTATGATGCAACCGTGAAATTCAGGTGCGTTGTTAAAAATACAATTTTCAAAATTTGCTTTCGCTAGAAACTTACGGTTAGTGAAATTTAATTCATTGAAAAAGCATCCATAAAAATCAACGCCATTTAAATAAATATCCTCTTCATTTTCACTGTTAGAAATTGAAAAATTTGCCACAGAATAAAAGCTGGATTCTCTAAAGCTAGCATAAGAATGAAAAGAGGCGTTTCTAAAAGTGACCTTCTTTTTAAACTTTGCACGATGAAGATAAATTCCATCTTGTCTTTTTTTACACCTAATCATTGCATTGCGAAAAGAGGAATCATCTTCAAATTCTGCATCACAAAAATCAATTCCTCTCTCAAAGATAGCATTAAAAAAATAGGATTTTTTTTTGAAATTAGCTTTAATAAATTTTGCCTTCTTTTTAAAAAGACTGTGAGAAAATAAAGCATTACCAAAAAAAACAGCATTATCAAACCGCACTCTTTTGCAAAAAATTTTATTGCTAAAATTAGCGTCCCCCCAAAATTCAGCATGCTTAAAAAAAAGTTTCATACTATAATTATTAAGTGGCAGGGTGAAACTCTTAGGAAAAACTACAAACTTGAAATTGCTAATGTTATTTAGTAATAAATCCTTAATTTTTTTCTTAAAATACCTTAATTGTTCCGCTTGCCAGTTTGACTTTATACTAAAATTATTTTCAGCATTAGTCATTGGCAAATGGAAGAGGCACCAATGCCTATTATCAAATTTAATTAATTCAGCTTCGGTTACATTAAATTGGCATGTCTTATTTTTGGCAGCTTCTTTATAAGATATTGCACATTGCATATAATAAGTAAATTACATTCAAAAAATTTTATTTAACTTATCAAATTAAATCAAACATGCATAGTCTATCTTTTAAGGGGATTTATTGTCAATAAGTTTTTGAATTGCCTCATTTTTCCTTAAGGCTGAGGTGTCAAGTCTCTACTATGGATAATTACAAGGATAATGGACTGCTCCAATTTTTCCTAGCATCTCGTATGGAAGACATAAGTGCTTCTAAGGAACTTTTATCCAAAGTTTAGACCTGACCCCAGAAGTTTTGGATCCTTAAGTTTTAAGATCTGATCCCTTCGTTTACTGATACGATAATATCGGCTTGTAAAGCCCTGTAAGAGGTCTATATGACTAGGCTCTCGTCAGTTTTGAATGCTATATCTACCACACCTCTGGGCTCAAACATATCTATAAACTGCTTATACATCACTGGCCTGTACTCACCTCCGGCGGTCGTCAAAAGTAATTCCCGACCATAAAGGGCAATATCTTCCACGATTCGTTCATGCCGGTAATACGCCAGGATTGATGTATTAACCTCAGTCTTTCCGTAGCCTTTATAAAAAAGCATTTCCTCCTGTGGCTTATTCCAAACATTTGCGACACCTCCGCCAATAAACATAAGGTCGCGTTCCTTAGGTGCCATAATAGGTTCATCCCAATCCACTATGTAAATAGTGTCATTTTTATCTATCAATACATTACCACCATGGATGTCGGAATGGCATAATACGAATTTGGGTGATTGATCACGGAGCTTTTGTCCTAGTTGCTCAGCACGATCTACCAGTCGGTGAATTACCAGCATATTCTCCTTCATAAACTTCAATAGCTTCAAAGCAATCTCGTCACCAATCGGTTCAGTTTCAATATGAAGATAAAGGGATCGAACGGCCTCTCGCCATTTAGGTGAATAGGCTTCTTGTCGAATTTGGTTCTGGATTGATGTTGGGACATCAATTTCGTGAACTTGTTTCAAGGCTACGCCTAGTTTGATCCATTGATCGTCCGTTAGATTGCGACTAAATCCATCCTGCCCTTCAATAAATGGGTACACAATGAGGGTGAAATCTTCAATACTTTTGGTTGGTTGACCATGGATTGTTTTGATGGGCGGAATAATTTGTTGGATCCCGGTATCATGTAACAGCCCAACTATCGCAATGCTAATATCATGGTGGTGGCCACGTTTTATCTTTACGAAATAAGATGACTGGTCATGTGTTTTTGCTTTGTATACGGACGCATTCATATCTGCACCCAGGGGGGAGAAGGTAAGCGTAACAACATTAATACCGTAATCAGTGTTTAGATAACTAATAATGCGTTGATCTGAAAGGAACTGTTTCTCTATCATCTTGGAAGTATATCCATTTAGAGTTAATCTTTAAACTCTCATTTCGAGACCTGGAACCAATTTCTTACAATGACTACTGGCAAGATGCTTTTTAAGAAGTTAAGGATTTATTATTTTCACTTTTAGAGGGGAGGGGTCAGATCTTTAATCTTTAACCTAAAGAAAATTAAAGATCTGCTCCCTTCCACGCTCTGGCATTTAGCTAGTTAGGCCATTTTGATGTTATATTTTTGGGAGATTTCTTCCCATAGATTTAATTCTTGGAATCTTTTTCTAAAGAACGTATATCAGCCATGCTGCGGCTGCAATCTACTAGAAAGTCGCAAAAAGGAATAATATTTTGTTTTACACTTGCTTCTTCTAAAGCATTCATATATTGTTGACGGCGCTCCACAGTAATGATTGCCCAAGGATATTTTCCTGAGGCACACATGACATTCATCAAAAATCGGCCTATTCTACCATTTCCATCCATGTAAGGGTAAATAAGAACAAAGAAAAAATGGCCTAGCACAATACGAACAGAGGCCTCCATCTCGTGCTTTAATAAATCGAAGAATGTATGCATGAGATCAGGAACTGCTGAGAAATTAGATGGGACATGCATTGAACGACGTATATAAACGGGATGACGACGATACCCCGCAAGTTCTGCAGGTTTTAAAATGCCGGCAGTCACACTGGGTGCAAATAATTCTCTAAACCAATCTCCATGATCATTCCAAGCGACTTTACCAGGGTTTTCACCCATGAGCACTTTTTGAATACTCTGTTTTACAGAATTCACTTGATAGCCTTCTATGGAAAGTGAGTGGTAGGCATCCGTAACATATTGTTCTTCAACTCTCTTCAGATATTGTTTAACATTAATTGGAATATTTGGCGGCTTAGGGAAGCGTTCTATAATAGGTTTTCTCATTTCATGCCATAAAATAAGTATACGATTTACATATGGAGATACCATTCTGTTTGAGAATTGTAATTTTACTTTTGATTCAAAAGGATCTTGTTCACGAATATCATAACCTGCACTAGACATCGTTTTTTTCATATCTTCGGCAATGCGAGTTTGGCCAATATTTCTAAAAGCACCAATCAAGCGACCCGTGATAGTACTATGCCCACCCTCCAAAAGGGTTGGAAGAATCTCCGAGGCATCTTGAATGGTGGCTAATACTGTACGTGCATCTGTTGGATGCTGTGTGAAGAATGAAGGTGAGCAGGCAATAAGTGCAGGAACTTTAGCAAATATTTTCAAACCGTTTTTTTCTTCTATTTCGGCTTTTTTGGGCATTGTGTAACGCACATCTAACAAAGAAGTATGGAAGGGAAGTTGTGTTATTTTATTATTTCCTTTCTTTGCTCGAACAAGAAGCTGTTTGGGAACTGTCCAATTTTCGGCATGTAACAATAAAGATTGTTCTGGGGATAAGCACCATGCGTTGCCAAAGCGTTTATTTAAATAGGATCCGCAAAAATGCCAAAATGAAATATACCAAGAGGTACTATCACCCTGAGTTTCATCGGGGCGACAGGGAGTATACCAACCTTTGATCACTTCTTTGGAATATAAATGTTCTATATTTTGCGAAATCGCTCATAATTGGCACTTTCCGTTCATGAACATAATACTTTAGCGATTAAAGATCCCTTAGTTAATCAAGTCTTTCTTTTTTTAGGGCAATTATTCTTTTGATGGGATTCGGTTTCTAATTGGGGAGTGGCAGTATTCTCCTGAGAAACGGTTGATGAAGGATTAGGCTCTGAGTTTATAGAAAAGCTATTATGAGTATCTTTGGTAGCAGAAGCTGAAAACTGAAAGGTTAATGGGTTATTAGGAGTCTCAGAGCGATTTAAAAATTTTAGAATTTCATTCCGTCTTTGATGAGCTTGTGGAATATCTGTATCCAATTCTATAGCTCGATTGTATGCAGCTAATGCTTCTTCAAATCGACCTAAGGAGTATAAAGCTTCTCCACGTCCATAATGCGCATCGCCAAAGCATTCTTGTAATTCTATAAATTTATAATATGTGTCATATACTTTTTGAAAGCTATTCGAGAGATGTGAATATTCTCTTTTGTCGAGATCCTCTACAAAAATACCTGTCAAGCGCAGAGCTTCTTCAAGTTCGTTTTTTGCTAGGGTTTCTTGCAGTGTAATTTGGTCATATGCAGCCAAGGCCTCTTCATAACGACCTGATTCAAGTAAAACATCTGCGTAACCTTGTTTAGCCTCTAGGTTATTAGGTTCTAATTTTAAAATGTGAGAATAGCAGCTTAGGGCAGGTTGATATTTTTTAAATTGGAGTAATTGGTAAGCACTGTTTAATAGGATCTCTATATGTGTTGGCGTTGTATTGTACGGCATTGATTACATATCTCCTACTAAAATTTTTCGAAGCATAATACTCTTTGTTTTTAATTTTGTATATTAAAAATTTTACTATCGCTGCAACCAAGGAAGTGGGGCAAAGCAGGCATCTTGGTTTCATCTCTGTTTGAAGATTGTAATTTTTCATTTAAATCAAGAAAATTATCTTATTTTTTTGTAAAAATTAGAGTAGTATAATTTATAAGATATCGTCGGGAGTAATGTTATGCCTGTTGCATTAAGGGAAATTGGAACATCTGGTATTAAAATTAAGCCTATAGGTTTAGGAGGTATGCCACTTTCGGTATCTGGGAGGCCATCAGAATCAGAAGCTTTAAAGGTACTCGAAATAGCCGTGGGATCCGATCTGAATTTTATAGATACCGCGGATGTTTATTGCATAGACGAACATGACATAGGTCATAACGAAAGACTGATTGCTAAAGCTTTAAAAAGATATCCTAAGAATAATGTTACTGTAGCTACCAAGGGTGGCCTTGTTCGTCCAAGGGGTGCTTGGTTAACCAATGGAAGTCCGGCTCATCTACTTAGGGCTTGTGAAGCAAGTTTAAAATCACTTGAGATAGAATGTATCGATCTCTATTATTTGCACGCAGTCGATGATAAAGTCCCTTTTAAAGACAGTCTAGAAGCTTTAGCAGCATTAAAAAAATCTGGCAAAATAAGAAATATTGGTTTATCTAATGTCACGCTAAAACAAATAGAATATGCTCGGACTATTCTTGAAGTAGCAGCAATCCAAAATCGTTGTAATCCTTTAGATTTAGGATCTTTTCAAGAAGGGATTGTTCAATATTGTGAAAGAAATTCAATTGCATTTGTAGCCTATAGTCCAGTTGGAGGCTCTTTTCAGAAATCACGTATTGCAGAACATCCTGTGTTGAATAAAATTGCATCAAGTTATCAAGCAAATCCTTTTCAAGTTGTTTTAGCTTGGTTATTAACAAAATCTCCTAATTTAATTGCTATCCCTGGTGCCAGTCGAGTTGAAAGCGTATCAAGCAGTGCTGGCGCAATGGAATTAACTTTGAGTTTGGAGGATACAAATGAAATTGATCATGCTTTTGGAGGATAGCTAAGCTAAAAAAATAAAATTATCCCATATTTTTTAAAATTTCTAGTTCTTCCCAGCGTTTGTAAAGTTGTTTAAGGGATCTTTCGGTTTTTTGATGCTTTTCAGTTATGGTGACAATCAGTTCTTTATCTTGCTGATAGAAAGTGGGTGTTGCCATTTCTGTTTGCAGTTCGGTTTGAAAAGCTTCAAGTTCAGCAATTTTTTTAGGGATCTCTTCTAATTCTCTTTTCATTTTAGAATTGAACTGGATAACCGAGGTATTCTTTTTAGGAACACTTTTTTCGATTCGATCAGGAACATCAATTTTTTTAGGAGAAAGCATACGAGGGATAGCATCATAGCCGCCAATATATTCGGTGATTTTGCCTTCACAAGAAAAATGCAGGGTAATAGTTGCCACTACATACACAAAGCTTCTATCATGGCTAACAATTAAAATAGTCCCTTTATAATCCACTAATACATTTTCTAATAGCTCTAAAGATTCAATATCAAGATCATTAGTAGGCTCATCTAGAACCAATAGATTACTGGGCAGACTAAACAATTTAGCTAAGAGCAAGCGGTTACATTCTCCGCCAGAAAGTAATTTTATAGGAATACGAACTCGTTCGGGAACAAACAGAAAATCGGCAAGATAACTGATGATATGCTTTTCTTTACCGTTAATAGAAATAGTTTCCCTGCCACTCGCGACATTTTCAACAGCAGAGAGTTCATAATTAAGCCCGGCACGCAATTGATCAAAATAGCCTATTTTTAAATGGGTTCCTAATTTTACAATACCTTTTTGGGGAGATAATTCTCCTAGTAAAATTTTCAAGAGAGTACTTTTTCCAATACCATTGGGGCCAACCAAAGCGATTTTATCGCCTCTGCATACGGTAAGAGAAAAGTCTTTTATCAAGCAAATCTCTTGAATTTGGTAACTGATGTTTTCAAGTGTTACGACCAAATCACCTGAAAGCTGCGCAGCATTGGAAGTGAAAATAGGTTTTCCTTGTAATTCTCGTCTTTTGTTGCGCTCTTCTCTTAATTTTTTTAATGCTCGAACTCGCCCTTCATTACGGGTTCGCCGCGCTTTAATGCCTTGTCTTATCCAAACTTCTTCTTTAGCTAAATTTTTATCGAATAATTTGGCTTGTTTATCTTCCACTTGTAATAAATGTTGTTTTTCGACTAAAAATTTATCATAATCCACATTCCAAGATGTCAATTTCCCTCGATCTAATTCCAAAATTCTTTTACTTAATTTACGCAGTAGTGCTCTATCGTGGGTAATACATAATAAAGCACCTTTAAAATGTGCCAGATAGTCTTCTAACCATTCTATGGCGGCAAGATCTAAATGATTAGTAGGTTCATCTAATAAAAGTAAATCAGGCTCAGCTACTAGTGCTCGAGCTAAAGCCACGCGCCTTTGCCAGCCACCCGATAATTCCAACATTTTTTTATCCGCAGGCAGCGCTAAACGGGACATGACAGTTTCAATAATTTGGTGATATTGCCATCCTTGCTTCATTTCTAATTGTTTATGGATCTCTTCCATGTCACGCAACCATTGGTTATCTGTGGTTTCATGAGGAGTTTGGCTTAAATGATGATATCTTTTGAGTAAAATTCCAATGTCTTGTAATCCCTCTGCTACGACGTCATAGACATAGCTTTCAGGGCAGTTAGGCAAATTTTGGGATAATTCAGCGACTTTGAGTCCGGGCATACGGTGGATAGTGCCTCCATCAATTTTTAAATGTCCCATGATGGTGTTGAGTAAACTAGATTTTCCCATACCATTGCGGCCTATTAAAAAAATGCGCTCTTTATAATTAATTTGTAAATTGATTTTATCAAGTAAGGGGGCTTCGCCAAAGGCTAGAGAAACATTTTCTAAATTAATTAATGGCATTTTACTTTGGTTTGACTTTTTCCGATATGTAGCTAATTTTGTTGCCAGCCCATACGGTCAGAGAGATATTTGATTTAACGAATCTTGTTGGCATCAGTAAAAATCCTAATAAATTAAGTATTACAATTTGAATATTCATTACGTTTACTTTACTAAAGTAGCACATTGACATTGTTTTTATCAATAGCAATCAGTTTCAGGCAGCCTGAAACTGATTGTTTAAGCCAAAATGTTCATTTAAATGCAATCTCATTAAGTTATATCAGGGGCGACTTTAATGGCTCCGAAGCCTTGAAAAAGTGCGACATTAAGCTCTCCTTCGCGAGTAATCCAGCATTCTTGCAATAAGGGATGCTCAAATAATATTTCACCCTCTGCAGATAAAATTTCTTCAAGTAAATTAATCATACATTTTGAGTAAGCCTCACTTGCCTCTTTTGGTTCAGCTTTTGGGTAAGCTGAAATATTCACAATAGAAATTTCATTAGTAACGACAACTTGATCTCGTTTGCTACCAATAACATTACCACCCTCACTGATTGCCAGATCAACGACCACCGATTTTTTTGGTAAAATACTTAAATTAACTTCATCAATTAATATAGTGGCTTTTTCTCCTACCTTTCTTGCAGCAGCAATAACTATGGTTTGTTCCTTTAGATAAGGTTGAATAAATCTAGCTTGGTTTTGAAAAGCAGGCGATACATGATAGACAATCCCCTTAGCATCACATTCTGCTCGATAACGTTCTTGTCTTCCAAATAACTGTACTGATATTCCCTGCTTTCGTGCTTCAAAAGCAGCACTGAACGCTGCAGGCCCTGTGCCTAGAACAGTTAGTTTTATTGGTTTTTCACCAATATAACGTTTTTTTGCATCCTGGAAAGCTAATCTTCCTGCAATACGGCTCATTGCAGCTTGCATATTTTTAGGATCCTGGGCAGACAAACTCTTAAATAAGCCTACCGAAAAAGTATTTATTTTTGCTTTACGCCAATTGGCAATATCATTGCCTCCTAATGGCTCTGAGAACACAGGATCTAAGAATCCTAAGATAGAAGTGTTCGTCTGAAAAAGTTTACTTTCTATTTGCTCGCGTGTTGCATTGCCACGTTTAACTCTTAAAAACAAAGTGTTAGCGGGAAAACCTGCTGACGTTAATGAAAAAATTTCAGCACCTGTTTTAATATAATCTGCATTCTTAAAGCCAGCATTGAAACCCGCTGCAGATTCAATCAAAATCCGATACCCTTTTGAAACCAACAAAGCAACTGCCTCTGGTGTTAAGGCAACTCGGCGCTCATTATCGCTTGTTTCTTTGACGACGAGGATTTGTTTTATATGCATTACAATTAAGAGCCTACAAAGATAAATTGATTTATATTTATATCATTTAATTAAGAAACCAATCAAATTATTAGTTGATCAGCCCATTTTTGTTATATCCTGCTTATTTAAACCTCTCGTTCAGGCAGCAGCCATTGCGCATAAAGCAGAAGACAGTTAATGAATACTGATTAATGTCTTTTCTACTCCACCATATTGATTTAAAACGGGATCCTCTGATTTTGCCCAAACGGGAGCACTAACCTGTTAATAAAACCAGATGAACTTTCCAAAATTTCTGTAATCTAACTCATCGTAAAAGGTTAACTCTACCGTTATAAGGAAGAAGAATTATGCCGTTTGATGATATGCGATATTTAGAGCTTGCTTTAGGGGTTGAGCCAAATGTATTAAAAGCCATACAAAACAATGATCAATCTGCAATAGAAGAAAACGCAAAACGTATGGTACAAAAAATGGTTCAAGTACTAAAAAGTAAAGGGATGCAGGCATATAGAAGAGGAAAACCTGGCGGTCTTGTAGTACCTAGTGAAAATGCAGATCAAACCCAACAGGCACTTCAAAGAAATTTTGTTGACATAAGTGGTGATGAGTTTGCAAGTGCTTTACTTAAAGCTTCCCAATTAAGAGAAGTTACAGCGGAACTGGTAGAGATTGCAAAATTTGCAATTAAAAGAGAAGCTGAAAAATCCAATCCAGGAAAAACCAGAGTAAGTGTAAAAATGGTTGATTTCCTTGGTGAAAATGATTTAAAAGATCTAGTTTATTTATTTGAAAAGAAAAGAAACATACAAGAGTTAGGTAAACTAACAAGTGATCTTATGAACACTCAAGGAAATACCAATAAAAAAGCAGTAGCCTCTCTGATAAAGTTCAAAAAAAGTCTTGAAAAAGGTAAGTCATTTAATGAAGATGAATTGCGGAAAATCAGCAAAAAGTTTTCCGACCCAGAAAAGGCATTTTCAATGATCCAAAGGTATCAAAGTAATTTTTCTTATGATTGGGGTAGAAAGTTAGTCCAAGAAAAAAAGCCTATTAAATTACCAGATCTTGATTTTTTAAGAAAGATGAGAATCAGTTCGGAAACCCAGAAAGACATGGATTTAAAACTCCAAAAACTTTTCCAGGCGCACAAAAATTCTGATGGATCTAATCAAGACATTGCTGAAAAAATTTTAATGTTATTAAAAGAAAACCAAAACAGACACCAGCAGGCAACGTTATCAACCGCCAGTTCATTTAACCTTAAAGCCATTCAGAACTTACCAGTTGGACTAAAAGAAATTGTTTGTAAAAAATTAAATATTCCCAGCAAACTTCTCACAGATTTTTCTTACAAAAATCGAAGGGAACTCGCGGAAATTATTAATAAATACAACCCTAAAACTGCCGATAAAATAGTTAACCCTAGAAACCCTAGGGTCTAATTAGAAATTACAGGGTCAGGTTCAAGCAAGAGCGATAAGTGATAATTTTTTACTTGTTGCTTGTTTGGATCTGATCTTTTTTCAAAAGGTGATTGTAAATTATTACCGGTAATATCCTCTAATTTACTGCTGATTTCTAACTTATAGCTCCCTACTTCCCATTCCTCTTTGGGTATAAAATGCCACTGAGTTTCATGGTGGGTAATATCAATTCTCCCTATACACAATTCTCCATTTGGTTTTAAAACTTTAATACAAGTCATTAATAAAATGCGATCAAACGAGCTAGTGAATTTTATTGATATTGGTAACTTTGTTTTAACTGTTGGTGATATAATTGCCCAATCATTTATATTAGGCGGTGCTGTTTTTGCCTTGCTTATACTAAATTTTTTTTCAAAAGGTGACAAAAGACTTGCTCCATTTACATCATGCCAATCTTTGTCTATAACAAGGCAGTAAGAATTTCCTGCTACTAAAGCACGCCCTAATTGGTTATGCATTGTGAGCCCAGTTTTAACACGAGCCGGATCAAGAAAAACTGTTAAACAAGTCATAGTAGGATCCCATAGTTCCTCAACGGTGTCTAAGAAAACATTTTCCAAAAAATCACCTTTATCATCCATTAAATGAATGTGGTTTAGTGCAACACCTTCTCTCATAGGTGATGAGAAATAAATATAAAAACGAAGCAGATTTTCAGGGAGGATGTCGGCTGAAGGATATACTTGTGTGACCGTGGTTGGCAACGATTGACGCTTTGGGATCTGAAAAGAAATAGCGAACCTTGGAATATTTTTTGTATTATATGGAGCAGAAACAATTTTACTGAAGTCAAAAATTGCTTGATAATACTGGCCCGGCAGCAGGGGATAATGAGGTAAAAATATCACTGAACTTTCTTGAATACTGTAAGTCCCTGCTACAGGTGCTCTCTTTATACTTAGCTCGATGTGTCCTACATATATGGGGAAGAGCGTTTGCCATTCTTGTTGTGTTAAGTTTAAGGTTTTCAATTTTTCTAAATCTGGATCTGATAATCCTTCTACTACAAAATTTTGAGCGCCTTTTAATTCGTCAAAAGAACCGCCTAAATTAATTTTAAGCACTATTAAACAAATCCTTCTTCTTTTCTTAACATGTTCTGAAATGCTTGGGCATGTTTATGCTGTTCTAAATATTCAAAGCCAGGCAACATAAACTCACTGACAAAGTCACTTAATCTAAAATAAATGCCTTTTCTAAAGGAAATTAAATTTAACCTCCCAGTTTCCATATCTCGCCTTAAAGCAGCAAGGTGTAATTCATCTTGATTATCCACATGAACTAACCCCGCTAAAGGAACCGCCATATGTTGAGGAGCTACCACATTAAAACCAACAAACGAATTCAACCCTTCTTTTTCATTACTTTCTGCAATGGCCTTAACATCAAACAACATTGCCCCGCGTGTTTTGTGAGTTATTAATACCTGCTCTTTGCTATTTCCTTGCAGATCTTGACTGTGAAAATGTATGATATCAAGAGGCACATTGCCAAAACCAAGCTCGCCTATCGTTTTACCCCTAACATGAGCACCATTTTTTAATTGGGCAACTGGGATAGTCACTAATGGTGTACAAAGATATGCCGCCAACACATAAGGTTCGTTATTAATATTTAGAATGGTCATGGCACGAATGGGGGCTCGTGTTTCTAACATATCGTGCACTGCGTGATATATTTCTATACTATTAATACTCAATGTATTTGTGAAAGGATAAGAAATTCGATATAGTGTTGAAGAAAAGTCTGCATTCGATAATCCACAAACAAAAAGCTCATCATTCCAGAATTTCATGTCGGTAATTGTTAAGGTGCGAATTGGTACTTTATTCCAACATTCAAAATCCGAATCAACTAAATTAGGGATAGATAATTGCGTACTCGGAATTTCTCCAATGTTTAACGGCAGGATATCTCCTTGATAATTAATTTTTACAATAACGGGGACCATATCACTTCCATGACCTCGATGAACAGCAATATAAGCTTCTTTTGTTTTTGGATGAATCGCCAAATCTTTTATTGATAGTTGATCCAAAGTAACCCCTAGCACTTCGGCAATTTTCTGATCTACATCATAAAAATTGAAAGGGATAGATTCTATTTCTGATGAAAACTTTGATAAATCGAAAGCGACAATATTACCTGCCTTTGAATCACCAACAAACAAGATATCCTCTGATCCAAAGGTAATAACGCTAATAGATAAAAGTTTAGAAGAAACATAACTCATAAGATTTTTCCTTTAACATATCGACTTTATTCATTCTGTTAGAATAGTTCGTTTGAATAAAGATCGTTTTTAGGAAATAATTATCCCATGGGTGGAACAATAGAGATTCAAAAAATGAAATTAGATCTCTTGCATAATATAGCAATATTTGTTGAAGTGGCACAAACAAAAAGTTTTAGTAGAACTTCTGAAATTTTAGGCATGCCGAAATCTTCCGTATCACGGCGCATTGCTCAATTAGAGAAAACGCTTGGGCTACAATTATTAAATCGAACCACTAGGAAGATTGAGTTAACTGAATATGGAAAACGGTATCTTCAAGAATGTCTACCTATTCTTGAACAAGCTGAAATTGCGCACGAAAAACTTAAACAAGTACGTGAAGTTCCAAAAGGCCATCTTCGGATCTCTACGCCCGTAGATCTCGCTCTTATTTGGATAACACCCTTTCTAGGTGAATTTTCCAAACTTTATCCAGAAATTACCATGGATCTTGATCTTTCCCCTCGATCTGTAGATTTAATTTCCGAACATTATGATATTGCTATTCGCATTGGCAAACTTCCCGATTCTGGTTTGATTGTAAAACACCTTGCCAGTTTCCCGTGTTTTCTTTTTGCTTGTCCTGCTTATTTTGAAAATTGCGATGAACTTACCAGCCCTAAACAACTTCAACATCATGAATTTATTTGTGTAGGAAAGAAAAGAGAGATGCCTTTAACTTTGGTTAATGGTAAAGACAAGATTAAAATGAATGTCAATGGTCGCTTTTCATTAAATAATATTAGCGCAGCAATCCAATTAGCCGCAAGTGGTTTAGGTATTATTGTCATTTCTGAATTCATGGTCAAAAAAGAAATTGAAACAGGCAAGTTAGTACGGATATTGCCTGCATGGAATGTTGCACCTGTTTCTGTTTCCGCCCTTACTACAACGCGTTTGCTGCCTGCTAAAACACGTGTATTTTTGGAATTTATTGCTGAAAAAATTACCAAATAATGACAGTATCGTTATTTTTTTACTGTAATTCTACCGCCGTGAGTGATGTGTTCGGTATTTTCCAACTCATTTAGTGCTTCTGCTTCTGTATTGAAGCTTGTCCCAATCCAAGGATTATTGCCATGCTTATCGCAATATGCACGCCACATTGGTAATGTTCGTTCGTTTTGCACAACTGTTCTGGCAGAGCGCGTGCTCTGCACTAGCTGCCTTGAATTTGAAGTTAAACTGGCCTCAAACAAATCTACTAGTTCAGCTCCTGATATCTTGTCTTTTTCTTTAGGTACTGAAGCTATAGCAAATTTGGAGGATATAGGTTCTGTATTATGTGGGGGAGGGGCATGTTGGCCTCTTTTGCCAATATTATCCTGTATATCTAATACAAATGGTCCATGAGTGCCGCCGCCAACGTCAATTCTAAAATATCCTTTGGGAGATAGGAAAAAATTATTGCCATTTCCCTTTGGCAGAGTGGGCATTAATTTTTGGCTGCGGATGACACCAAGAAAATTACAAAAATCATCACATAGTTCTTCTAGAGTTTTAGCGTTGCGTTGAATTACCTTGTCGTTAATTCCATATTTTTTTTGTATTTCAATAAGAAATACCGAACATTGGAGATCAATAATAGTTTTACCAAGTAGTTTCTCTAAACCTTCAGGTAAATTTATATTTAATGAAGTTTTACCTACTTCAAACTCTTGTAGCCCCGTGTGTGCTTGTATAGTATGATTTCTGGCATTAACAAGATGCGTAATCTTTTTACCATCGCTATTTCTAATGTATGTATAGGCATGTGCCATTTGATTGGATCGTTTGGCGAACATTTCCGGGTGTATTATGGTTTCTAGGATCTGTTGAAAATCCTGTTTTACAGGAATTACGCATGCTAATTTTCTACCATTTTGACTGGGAAATCTAGCATATACTATACCAATTGTTTTGAATTGCCATTTAATTTCATGCCCACCAACTAATAAGCGTACTTCAATAACGGGTGCTCCTGAACATCCTGGTAAGGGTTCCACACCATCTTCGCATTCGTAAATCATTGGGTAAGCGTTAGTTTTAGAACGAGGAATAAGATATTTGATTTCATGTATTCGTTTTTCGAGGTTGAAGTAAACATAGAAAACAATGCGTCCTCCACAATCATTGTCTGCAGTAAAATTTATTGGAATACATTTATTGTTATTTTCTCCTCGGGAATTCCCGTTTATTACAATGATATCAGGGGATGTTGCTATTTCACTTGGACGATGGAAAGCACGTTTTACCTCTAAAGGGGTCTGATAATATTTAAAATCTATAAGTCTGGAGTCTTCTAAAACTTCTAGAGAGGGCAATACGTGAGCATTAGATACTAGCCATTCTGAATGTTGGAAGAACGCAGAGCCTGTAATGCCACGACCAGTTATCAACGATACTACACAAGGAAAAATCTCATGTTCTATGGCTTCTCGAAGTCCTTGCCTTTTATCAAAAATATCTTTAGCTTTTCTTATTTCTCTAATATCACGATCATGAAACGCCTGCATGATCATCATTGATGCATTTATCCTATTGAGCTCACGGCAAGCATCTGGATCACCAAGCCTTGCTGATTCTTGCAATAAGTCGTCTGCTAAAGAGTTATTTTGAGGAAGGCCACCCCAACCATACCTATAGCTAACAGATAGCCCATATAATGCCTCAGCATCGTTTGGATTCATTTGTAGTCTTCTTTGAAATGAAATAACTCTGATTTTTGCTTCTGTACTAAACATTAATACTTTTCCTATACAATAGATATGAGTTATACTTCGTGCTATGCTGGAAAAATTTTCCTATTTCCATCACATAATGCCATTTTTTCAGGAAAATTTTTTTAAATCAAGCATTAATTGGTAAGTATTGTGTTTTGATAATATGTATTATTAGGATCTACCCCTGGTTTTATATTTGATTATAAAACTAGGTAAATTTAAAATAGCTTTGTAGCGGGGATTTTAGCCTTCTTTTATGAGCCTTTTTTGGATAATTAGTTTGAGTTATTTGGTTAAAATGCCCCTTTTGGTTAGGGAAAGAGTCAAGGAATTTTAGAATGACTATTGATTTGCATATTGATGTAAAAGAACACCCTACGAAGATTGAAAATGAAATTATAGAAAAAAATTTATATACTTTTAATGATAAGATTTTTGGAAATTCTGATGATTTTTCAGTATTTTTACGAGATAGCAATAATAAGATACAAGGTGGTATTATTGCACAATTGAGATTAGAGTTAAAATTGCTGTATTTAGACTACATTTGGATAGCCTCTCAATTTAGAAATAAAGGTTTTGGAACCAAAATCGTGCATATCGCAGAACAGATCGCTAAAAATAAAGGGTGCCAGTCTTCGGAGCTAGAAACATTAGATTTTCAAGCTGAAATTTTTTATCAAAAGTTGGGGTATAGTAGATTTGGTGTTGTTGAAAAATATATGGGCAAGTATGATTATATTTTTATGAGAAAGTATTTTGAAAAATAGGCATTTGGATTGTTAATATCACATTTCTCGGTTGCAATCAAAAAGCAGAGCGGGGTCCCTGTTATTCATGGAAATAACCATTTTATTTCTTTTTGTCCTGTGTTAAAATTAGTGCATCTTTAACCAAACCATAGGTTCATTCACTATGCGTGTAATAGTCGGAAAAAAAGTACGTGTAGTCGATCGTTGATGAGTCGATGAGCTTTTAAAGCCTTATCGAGAGATCCATATTGACATTGGTACGGGTGACGGTTCTTACTGTTTGAACCAAGCTCGGAAGCTCCCTGAAACATTCTTTATTGGTATTGACTCGAACGCCGAGAATCTGGATTGTAATTCCCGAAAAACTTCTTTTTTCTCCAAGAAAAAAGGTTTAGAAAATATCCTATTTGTTCAAGCCAATATTGAAAACTTACCCCCTGAACTTTTAGGTTTAGCTTCGAAAATTACTGTTTTATTGCCTTGGGGCTCACTTCTAAGGGCTGTAGCTAAACCAGATCTTTTGTTATTGAATGAGATAAGAAAGTTATGCTATGAAAAGGCAACTATCATAGCTGTATTTGGTTATGACTGTGCTACCGAACGAAAACTTATTGAAGAATTAGGCTTATCTGAATTAACGCCTTCGAGTTTAGATATGTGTCTTCGCTTGTATTCTGAAGTAGGTTTTAGATCCCTCGGATGGCGGTGTTTGAGCCAAGAAGAGCTTAAGATTATTCCAAGTAAGTGGGCTAAGAAGTTGGCTCATGGTAAAAAGCGCCAGTTTGTAGAGATATTCGGTATTAGCTCTTAAGATAAACTACTAGATTATAGCCGCGCTGAGTTAAACTATGTTGTATGACAGATCGTTTTAAACCTGCTTGGTGGTTACCAGGTCCTCATCTTCAAACATTATGGCCTGCTTTAGTATGCCGTAAAATGCGTATACCTTATCGATATGAACAATTTGAATTACCAGATGGGGATTTTTTAGATCTAGTTTGGGTAGGAAGAGGTAAGGGGCCAGTTGTATTAGTCTTGCATGGCCTAAGTGGCAGTGTTAGATCGCCTTATATAATAAGGATCCTGCAAGCTATTTATAAGTGCGGTTGGCAAGGTGTGTTAATGCACTTTCGCGGTTGTGGTGGTAAGCCGAACCGTTTACCACGAAGCTATCATTCTGGGGAAACAGGGGACTTAAAGACAGTTGTTGCTGAATTGATCTGCCGTAAACCACATGTACCTTTATTGGCTATTGGATATTCTCTAGGGGGAAATGTTTTATTAAAATGGTTGGGAGAGAGTGGTATACAAAATCCTCTAAAATGTGCTGTAGCAATTTCAATACCTTTTGAATTAGCAAAGACTGCGACACATTTATCAAAAGGGTTTTCAAAATTGTATCAATGGCGGTTGATTCGTGAGTTAATACATACACACCAACAAAAATTTAAATGTATGCAGTCGCCTGTAGATTTTGGAAATATCTATAAATTAAATACTTTTTGGGAGTTTGATAATGCCATTACAGCACCTTTGCATGGATTTAATAGTGCAGAGGAATATTATACCCAATCCAGTAGTCGCCAATATCTTGCTACGATACAGGTTCCAACGCTGATCTTACATGC
>CADEGZ010000003.1:0-20190 GCA_902827015.1 uncultured Pseudomonadota bacterium | reverse complement strand
CACGTCGTGTTGCCGACAGTCGATTGCTCGACTACGAGTGCCCAAGCTGCGTTTACATGCACGTAATGATCTTCTAACAACATTCACATCCATTCCCGAACCTCATGGTAGTTCTAGTCAAGTTACCTTGGAAATCTCAGAACAAGGAGGGCATGTTGGTTTCGTAATGGGTAAATATCCTTGGAAGCCTATTTATTGGCTAGAACAAAGAATTATTCGTTATTTTAAGGAACAATTATGTTAGTAATTAAAAATAATAAGTTTGTTTATCATTGTACACTGGTAATTGCTGCAGTGGGGTGAGAGCTTGGTGCCAAATTAACTTCATCGTTATCTTGGGGTGTTCCGACAGATGGTGTGAATATATTGGAAAAAATTAAATTTCGAGGATATTCAGGCGACTTTTTCTCGGAATGATCAGCTTTCTCAGGAAGTAACAAGGCGTTAACAAATCGTAATGCTACCTCTGCATCGGAATTTCCGAGTGATTGAGCTTTTTGAAATTTATCTATAGCACCTTGTAGCGCATTATGGTGTCGAAGAAGTAATTGACCAAGTTTGTAGTAGGCCTCTCCTAGGAGTTTCTTAACATTTTTAACAGAAGGATCATCTGCGTAAGTGTGATTTAAAACTTTCAATTCCCGAATAATCTTGCAATACTCTTGGCTTCTAGCCTTTGTTTTAGGTAAAGAGCCAGCTTCTTTTAAACGTTCTTGAATACCTTTTAGTTTATTGTTTAATTCCGATGAAATTCTTATATTGAACTCGTTAATGTCCAATGGTTGATACTGCACGCGCACGGTGTTTGTTGTACTAACGCATGAGCCCATGTTTACCTCCAAAAATTCAATAATAGTGCCATAGTATCCGTTCTTTCATTAATTTTCAATATAAAGAGTACTTAGTTCATTCTTTTACTCTTCTGAGTTTGAGATAAGTTCTTTTAAAAGCTCGATAAGGGAGTTCTGATTGATCTTTTTGAGATTTTTAAAAAAATCTTCATCAATCTTTTCAACCAGTGGGACTAATTTTGATGCGAGATCTTTTCCTTTTTTTGTTAAGTATACAGATTTAGCACGTGTATCTTCCTCATTTTCTGCTCGTTTTACATAAGCTTGGAATACCAGTTTTTTAAGAGATTTAGATACAGTCATTTTATCTAATTTTGATTGACGTATAATCAAACTTTGCGAAACATTTTGACCTTTATTTTCAAACCATAATGTAATTGCAAGGATAACAAATTGGGCGTGAGAGATATCATAAGGATCTAGCGCTTTTTTTATTAACCGTTGCCAAATAATGGTTGTTTGCCACAACAAGAAGCCAGGACTGTCTTCCGGCTTTTCGAAACCAAACACAGAGTTAGACATGAGAATTTTTCGCTAAATTAACCAATGCATCCATTTGCTGGGGCACGGCGTTAGCAACGTTTTTGGCTACAAGTTTTACCCATAAAAAACCAAGCAGTCCTGTAACCGTTATGGTGTTGGTAATACGTAGCCCATTTGATGTTTCCTCTAATTCGTGGGCATCGTGCATTGTTGCACCAAAAAAATTACAATAATCCGTAAATTTTTTGTTGATTACCACTTCGGATAACGTTATTTTTACTTTGAGTGCACCCTTAGGTTTTAAAATAAAATGGCTCCCTTCTAAAAATGCCTCTTCCATTTTGCAGTACTCTAATTCTTTATCCCATCTAGGCCAATTATTAACATCAACCCATAAGCGCCATATATCTTCTTTCTTTATGTCTTGATAAACTTTATTATAAGATTTTACCCACATATGATTCCCTTGAATATAGTAAAGTTAAATATTATATGCTAGTTTACTATTTGTCAAGACTTCAATTGCACGAGGAGCAATAATATAAGAAAAAGCGAATTAAACCAAGATTTGCAGTAAAAATTATTTTGAAAACTTTCTAGTAGAGGGGGCTGGGGTTCAATATTCAGGAATCACTCCTTATTACTTAGATTTTTCCCTAGCTTTTCTATATGATTATTGTATGAATATATTTTTGTTGGATAAGAGTATAAAACGTTGTGCTCAATATCATTGCGATCAGCATGTTATTAAAATGATTTTAGAATCAACACAAATTTTAAGTACAATTCTACACTTACATGGAATGAATGCGCCCTATAAGCCATCGCATCAAAAGCATCCATGTATTATATGGGCAGGACAGAGCTTACAGAATTGGCTTTGGCTAAGAGAACTTATTTTTGCTTTGAATAATGAGTATCGGTATCGTTATGATTCCAGAGTTAATCATAAATCTTATGATGTGGCCAAGAGACTGAACGTGCCCCCATTACCAAATATAGGTTTACTTGAACACCCACAAGTAATGCCAGAAGAATATAAAGTTCCAAAAGATCCTATAAAAGCTTATAGAAATTTTTATGTTTTTAGTAAAAGTAAGTTTGCAAAGTGGCGCAAAAGGAAAAAGCCAAGTTGGTATCAGCCAGGTAAAAATATCTTGAGTTAAGGCTTGACGCCAATTGTTCCAACGGCTTCTTTTCCATCACGATTGGATTCAGAACCAAATTTCTTCATAGAGACAAAATTGGATTGCTCAACTTGGAAGCCAATTTTGTTAAGTGCTTTTTGTAGGGTTTTAGTAGATACTACATGTAGGGTTTCTGGTAACGCGTAGGCTTGATCTGGTAGGTGCTTTTTTACGATAACGAGATTCTCTCCTGGCCATGATTTAGACTCATCATATTTAATTTTATCTCGAAAAGCAATGTGATCTTTAGACATCATGACAATATAGATCTTGCCTCCGGGTTTTAGCCATTGATGAGATTTGGTTAAAATATTTTCTATATCTTTTCCACTAAAGAAGTGTAGGATACGATGAAAAATAACAGCATCTAGAGAATCATTTGGTAGAGATGCGTTTCGAATATCTTGATTATTAAAATACAATCGATCCTTTTGATTTTTTTTAACATATTTTAAATTATAAAGTTGTTGTTTTTCGGAAATTTCATTATTAATAACGATTGCGCCTTTATCTAAGGCAAGGCGAGTAAGCGCACCGAAACCTGCACCCACATCCATAACGATCATACCAGGTTTGATTGCTTTTAAAAAAGATTCTGTTACCCAATTTAGTTCCGAGTTTACTACATCAAAACCAAATTTATTTTCTGTTATAAATGCTTTTTTGCTTTCACTTAAGGTGGGCTCGGGTATTGAGTTAATATCAATAACAATAGTATCTGACCGCCTTCCAAAGCCACTATCGACTTTCTCTTTTGCGTTTAAAAAAGTCATAGATCCTAATAATAAAATGTAAATACCCAGTTTAAAGAAATTATTCATAGTTAAAACCCCAACTTATTTGCTAGTAAAGATCTGTTGTATAAAGCTTGGAACTTTAATGTTTGACAGTAGAAAGATACTTTTTCGTATCTTGCATTGATACGCTTATGATACAGTATCTAAGGCTTTTTTTAAAACAAGAAGTACTGGATAAGCCTTATTTCAACGTGGGATTTGATGTATTTGGTCACCTCCTTATGCAATTGCTACATTGGGCCAATAATATTATTTTGGATGAAGTTTTAATAGGAAAGAGTGTGATTCTTATAATCTAAAGGATAGGAAAAATTTTGTTTTGAAAGTTATAAAAACACAAAAAAGCAAATTCGTCAATTTGAGTTAAATTTAGAAAAAGGGAAGACGTACTGGCATGATGCGGTGAAATGGGGGGAATGTCTACAGTGGGTAATAAAACACAGAAAGGAACTTGAAGACTATATTCGGAAAGACTGCTAAAGAGTTTTTGAATTTCCCCTTTATTCGTGCAGGAAAGTCATCAATTAATAACTTTCAATTTATAGAGAAAATAAAAGCTAGTCTTTTGGTCATTCTCTAATTTTTTACTATTATTAATATAAAAGGTAATGGTTTAAAACATGGATGATTTAATTGCTTTAGAGTGTAAAGCTTTAACTAAACGCTTTGGAAGTCTTGTCGCAGTTGATAAACTGTCTTTTTCTGTGCAAAAACAAGATATTTTTGCCTTAATTGGTCCCAATGGTGCAGGTAAAAGCACTTTAATGAAATTACTGACCACTATATTGCCTCCTACTGAGGGAGATGCATTTATTGAAAATATTAGTATCCTTAAATACCCTGCTAAGGTACGGGAAATCATTGGCTACGTTCCTCAACTTATTTCTGCTGATGGAAGCCTTACAGGATATGAAAATCTATTGTTGTTTTCTAAACTTTATGGCATTCCAAAAAATGAGCGTGATAAAAGGATCCAACAATCTTTAGAAACAATGGGATTATCAACAGTTGCTCATCGTTATGTCAGTGAATATTCAGGTGGCATGGTTCGTCGCTTAGAGATTATTTTAGCTATGTTGCACAACCCCAAGATATTGTTTCTAGATGAACCAACTTCCGGGTTAGATCCTATTGCTAGAAAAACAGTATGGGAGCACCTGGCATTGATCCATAAACGCGATGGGGTCACAATTATTTTAACAACGCATGATATGCAAGAAGCAGATTACCTCTGTAATAAAGTTGCAATTATATTGAAAGGAAAAATTGTAGAGATGGGTGATACAGAAAAATTAAAATCTGCTTTAGGAGAAGATGCGACACTAAATGACGTATTTATTAAATATGCTGGGAATTCAATAGAGGCTGATCATGCTTACAAAGAGATTGCCAGACGGCGTAGAACAGAAAGCGAACGAGGTTCGTAATGAAGCAATACGAAAAATGTTAAGGGTATTTCATACAAACACCATTGTGTTTTTTACGAGTATTTTTGTAATCTTAGAGTTTGAGCTTAGAAAAATTTTTCATCAACACAGTGAGATTTTGTTCAGATCACTTCAACCAATTTTATGGTTGTTAATGTTTGGACAGGTTATTTCACATGAAATTATTATGAATGAGAAAATACCTTATATTGATTTTCTAACGCCCGGAATTTTGGCGCAAAGTGTGTTGTTTATTGCCATTTTTAATGGAATTGCTGTGATTTGGGAACGTGACATGGGTATTGTGCAAAAATTCGTGGTTGCGCCAATTCCTCGTTCGGCCATTGTGTTGGGGAAAGGAGTGGGCTCGGCAATTCGGGCTGTCTCTCAGCTGATTGTTGTTTATGTCTTGGCATATTTTTTGGATGTTAATATTGATTGGTCTTTTTTTGCAATATTAGGCGTATTGTTATTTGTTATATTAGGGGCGATATTATTTTCGACTTTTTCTTTAGTGATTGCTTGTATTGTAAAAACCCGAGAGCGTTTTATGGGCATTGGCCAGGTATTAACAATGCCATTATTCTTTGCTAGTAACGCGATTTATCCTATAGCAGCAATGCCCACTTGGTTAAAAACAGTTGCACACTCTAATCCGTTAACCTATGAGATAGATGCCTTACGAGCGATAATGCTTCATGGCACCAGCAGTACTTATGGTTTAGGGTTTGATCTTTTATTTATGGTTTTTATTATTTTAATTTTAACATTTATAGGATCGGTTTTGTACCCTCGTTTGGCACGTTAATTGTCTTAAACTCTTTTGTTAATTAAGTATTAAGGACGCCGATGATGGTAGTATGGGTGGCCATGGAGGTAATTTCGATAGTAGGGCACCCCTTCAATAATAATGGATTCACCAACTAGAGGTTGTGCAGGATAGACAAGCACTGGGCTGGGGGCGGCAACGACGGGAGGGGGTGCTTGATAAACAACTGCTCTCGGAGGTTGTACAGGCACGGTTGCAACGCAACCAGATAAACATAAGCTGGCAACAGTAATAGATAGATATCTTTTCATTGCTCATGACCTTTTTATGGCTTGCTTGACTATATATCGGCTTCATAGGGATAAAACTTAAATTTTTGTTAGTATTGCAGAGCTTTAAGAGGCATTCTTCTCTTTTTTTATGCACATTAAATGTAGTTCTAATTCATTAAAGATAATTTCAAAAAACGATTCTGCATAAATACATCTAGTCAACAATATGATGTTGTTCAATAGTAAAAGCAGGACTGCAAGAAATAAAGAGGATCATATCTCCATCCCAAAAGAATTTTTCACCCGCTTCGATTAATACTACATCTCCAGCATTTATTAAAAATTCCTTTCCATTAACAACTACTTTGCCGCTTCCATGCTGGACATAAACGAGTTCTTTACATTTTTGATTAATTGCGTAGCCTGTATCAGGATATCGACCAGTAATTTTTATAACAGCGAGATTAATTGTGTCGTCGTCAATGGGGTATTCTGTTACTGTGCATATATCACTGTTTTTTCTTTCGATAGATTGATGCTTTGAAGAAATTTTCATAATATTTTCTCGCGTTAGATGAAGATTAATACTTGAGTGTTGTGAAGTGTAAAAAACTAACTTTAAGAAATAAATTGCAGTCTATCAAACAATGTACGATGGTTCAAATGATTATAAATATTATCGGAAAAAGTCAGTAGAATAAATTTAAGTTTTTTGAGTGTTATTTTTAATGTTTTTGAACAAAGGGCTTGGGGAAAATGACAACTGGTTATTGATTTGCTATGTTGGTAGTGAGTATTCGGCTTTCTGGAAGGTATTGATAATGCGAATTTTAGTAACCGGTGCTTATGGATTTATCGGTGCACAAGTGGTTGCAACTTTAAGAGCGGCGCAACACGTTGTTGTTTGTGGTGTTAGGGATGTTTTTCAAGCAAAAAAACGCTTTCCAGATCTAGAAATGATCCCTTGTGATTTCAAACAAGATACGAGTTCTGGGATTTGGTTACAACGTTTAAAAAATATTGATGCAGTTGTCAATTGTGTTGGTATATTACATTCGCGAGACCCTAAGATTATTACAGCTGTTCACTACCAGACGCCACGGGCGTTATTTGAAGCTTGCGCAAGTCAAAACAAAAAAATTATTCACATTTCTGCATTAGGGGTAGATGAAGGTGTTGATACATTGTATGCTCAGACAAAATTGGCATTAGAAAAGTATTTGAAAAATTTGAAAGGTAATTGGGTTGTTCTAAGGCCATCATTAGTTTATGGTTCAGGTTCATTTGGTGGAACTTCTTTGTTTCGTGCTTTGGCAGCGTTGCCTTTTATTATCCCGATAGTGGGGAAAGGTAAACAGATGTTTCAACCTATACATATTCGAGATGTTGCAAAGACTATACGCATAGTTGTGGAAGAACCTGCAATTTCTAGACAAACCATTAACGTAGTAGGCCCAGAAGCTGTTTCTTTAGAAAAATTGTTGCTCTTATTACGAAATTGGTTAGGTTTTGGTAAGGCAAAAATATTACATATTCCATTAACTCTTATAAAACCAATAGCCTATTTGGGAAATTGGTTGCAAGATATCCCTATCAATACGACTTCTTATAAAATGCTATCTTATAGTAATATTGCAGATCCTGATTTTTTTATGAAAACTGTTGGCTTTAAACCCCACTCTATTTTTCAAAACCTTGTAGAAAATCCAAGTTCTACACAAGATCGGTGGCATGCGCGTTTGTATTTTTTAAATCCTTTATTGAGGATCAGTTTAGGTTTATTGTGGATCATATCGGGACTTATTCCATTGTTGGCTATTCCGCATCAAGAAGGTTTTACTTTGTTACAGAAAGTGAGCTTGAGTGGTATATGGGGTAAGTTTGCATTTTATACGAGTACCGTAATAGATCTCTTACTCGGAATCGCAACTCTGATGAATTATAAAATTAAATGTGTGGGTAGTATTCAATTATGCCTGATTTTGTTTTATACAATTTTTATAAGTATTTTATTGCCAGAGTATTGGTTAGATCCTTTTGGTTCAATTGTTAAGAATATTCCTGTCTTAATAGCTACTTTGATCATGATGGCTTTATCAGAGGCCCGTTAATGTTATATTTTTGGTTAAAGCTTGTTCATATTTTAAGTGCAACATTAATTTTTGGCACTGGCCTGGGAAGTGCGTTTTATATGTATCGTGCACATTTATCTAAAAATGATGAAGCCATTGCCTTTGCAAGTAAAAATGTTGTATTGGCTGATTGGTTATTTACAACACCTGCTGTTTTTATTCAACCCATTACTGGAGTTTTGCTTATTCAATTGGACTCTTTCTATTGATGGGATCTTGTTGGTTGCCTGTTGTTTGGTTACAGATTCAAATTTATCGATTTGCAAAAGAATCATTGAAATCGGTTACTCCTTTATATCAAAATCCTACCTATTTGCGATATATGAAGTATTGGTTTTTCTTAGGTTGGCCTGCTTTTATTGCTGTTATCATTATTTTTTATTTGATGGTTTTTAAGCCTCAATTTTAAGGTTAAAAGTTCAATTTAAATTGAGGGATTTTATCTAAAATTTTCTTCTTAAATAGGGTATTCTTCCAGATATTTTTTTAACAGTTGCCGAAAAGCTTTTCCTCGATGGTTAATGCGATTGCGTTCTTCTATGTTTAATTCCGCTCCAGATCTTTGATTCAGGGGGCAAAAGAAAATAGGGAGATATCCAAACCCATTTTTTCCTCGAGGTTCTTTTAATATTTCACCTTCCCAAGTGCCTTCGCAAATAATTGGCGCAGGATCCGAAGGGTAGCGAACTAATACGATAACAGAATAAAACTTTGCCTTACGAGTGGCATTGGGAATTTTGGTTAATTCTTGTAAAAGTTTTGTAATGTTTTCCTGATCAGTAGCTGCTTTACCCGCATATCTTGCCGAATATAAACCTGGAGCACCGTGGAGATCTTCTACTACTAGGCCTGAGTCGTCCCCTAAAGCTGGGAGTTTAGCGAAAGTTGCGGCATTTCGAGCTTTGAGTAATGCATTTTCTACAAAGGTTAGTCCAGTTTCTTCTACTTCTGGAATGGAGAATTGAGATTGAGGAATTATTTTTAGAGAGGTATTCGACAGTAAAGTCTGATAGTCGGCAACTTTTCCAGGGTTCGTAGAGGCTAGTAGTAGCTGACGCATGTTATGCTCGATAAAAAAAGATCTTACTATTTTAGCGGACTAGTATTAGGACTATTTCTTGTGGATGAAGCAGACTCGGAAGAATCGAGGGTTGTTAACTTTTCTAATTCCAGAGATGGAGATCCTTGCGAAATTATGGAATGCGAGTTTGTGTTTCTTGAACAATATTGGTATAGCAATGAAACAGTAGAACAGGAAGTATTGTATGCTACTTTCCCCGCTATCATCCCTATTGCCATGGTAGTAGTCATCTTAAAAAATTGTACAGCCATTGGATCATCCTCTGTTGGGCGAAGGACGTTCATCATGACAGTTGTTCCGCCTATGAGCGCAAATGTACATTTTCCTGCGTCGTGCAGTGCTTCTGTTCGTGTTTTCTTGTTGAAGAAGCCTCCTATTATCGGAATTTCAGCAAGAACATTTTTGACCAGCCAGTAATCGCGCCAATTTTGAGATTCTGTTTGTCGTCTGTCGTGTAACATAAGTCAGTAATCTTCGTTTCCCTGGTATTCTTTAGCTTTTGATATTCCATCATCATTATTGGCATTTGTCAATTCCTGCTATTTTCGCTAAAAATCTCCAAGGCCTATCAGTAGCTACTTTGATCCCAATTCTAGGTGTTTTAGAAAACGAAAATTTTTGGTTGATACATCCTATATATAATGTATTGCTAGTTATCATGTTAATCCCATAGTGTGCTTTTGTAATTCCCATATGACGGCAAATTTTACCAGGGCCGTCTAAATGTAACCCAGTTTCATCTAATAATTTTACGCCTCTAATTAAAACAGCCGCGGGGAAACCCGCTTTTTCTGTAACGATGTTAAGACAATGATACATACCGTAAATTAAGTAGACATAGGAAAAACCTGCTTCACCAAACATAATTTTGGTGCGGGGCGTTTCACCTCTAAAAGCATGAGAGGCGGGATCATCAAAACCTATATAGGCCTCTGTTTCTGTAATAATTCCTGTGTATTTTTTAAATACAAGTACTTTACCGAGTAGTTCTTCAGCTACTAATAACGTTGGCCGTTCAAAAAAAGTACTTGTTAATCTTTTGACAGGTTTAGGCCTTTGCTGCATTTTTTATATTGCCTCTACAGGATTTTCCATAACGGTATATCGTTATCTTTTTCATAGAGCAAACAGTTTAACATTTTGTAGGAAGTGGTTAGAACTTGATCTAATTTACAGTTTTGGCATAATTTGATGTAAGCATTGTGCAGTTTAATTTTAATTATGTCTCAAATTATTTTTTAATGGAAACAGGGGAATAATAGTGTACATCATAACAGTAACTTACAAAAAACCGCTCGATGTGGTGGATCGATATCTTGCAGCACATAGGGCTTTTCTTGATGAAGGCTATAAAAATGATTTTTTTGTCGTTTCTGGCCCCAGGAATCCTAGAACAGGAGGTGTGATTATTTCTCAATTAAAAAGTCGAACTCAATTAGAACAGATCTTTAAGCAAGATCCGTTTGTAATTCAGGAGATTGCAGATTATGAATTCATTGAGTTTGAGCCAGTAAAATATCATACCAATTTTCTTTGTTTTATTAAAAAATAAAACTCAAGGACGAAGGGTATAGTTATTAAAAGTGATCAAGCCTTTTGTAGTATAAGGCTTGATTTAATAAATTATCATATATCAATGCGTTAAAGTTTAGTAAATCATTGTAAGATGTTTAATCTAGAGATGCAGATGCTTTAACTTTATCAGCTAAAACATGCTCTGGGATAGGAATTGTTATGGTAGCTTTGGTATTATTGGTGCCATCAATCGGCGTAAAAGTGCAATCGGGAAAACGTTTAAAAAACCAAGTTTTATTTTTTTCTGTAAATGGTATGGTAAATTCAGCAGCAAGGGGGTTATAGTTTTGATCATAGAGAACTTCCCATAGAAATCTTGGATTTTTATTCATGAATTTTTCTCCTAATGCGTCGGTCAAATAATTTCCTATTTTTTCAACAGCTTTTGGATCAGGCTTTTTTGAAGAGTACGCAGCAGAGGAAGTATCTGATTGTGCGCATACTGAAGCATATTGCGGTTTAAAATCTTTCTTTGGAGGGGTTTTCTTTATTTCTTTTTTTTCTGTGTCATTGTTGTTATCGTTGCCATTACTATTCTGCTGATTAAGCGTAAGGAACGATAAAGCGCGCTCCAGCATTTCTGTTTGCTCTACTGTATGTGCTGTTTTAATATTGTGTATCATGTTGTCCATAAAAGCCTTAAGTGATTCAACATTGAAATCGATCTTAAGAAGTGCTTCTTGTTCCCATAGAGAGGGGTCCTGTGCCTTTTCTCTATCAACTTCTCCTAATGAAGCTTCTAATATGGGTTTAATATTCGGATTGATGGTTGAAGCCACCGTGAGTGCTGTTATGTCGAAACACATACTTCCCAAAGGCACTACTTGCGGTGTTGAAGTATCAAACCTTGGGCGTATAAAAATAGGTGTTGGCTGCTTCGTTTTTAGGAGTTCTGTGTGCGTTTTTAAGAACTGCATCATGACGTCCCCAAGTGTATTTAACTCTGTTGACTCAACAACCAACGTAATCATTTTTTTGGATTTAGATAATTGGATAAACATATGACACCTCCAAATAATAAAAAGTTTAATTTTTCCCTGGCCTATATAAAGGATTTCTAATTCTTAAAGAACATAAGTATTAACTCTGAAAACGAACCACTCATTTGTAAGCCTAAGATCTGCATAAGCTACCATAGACAAAGCCATTTGTGATATTGTTTTTTTAGATTTTAAAAGGGAATTATGCACCCTTATGCCTTGTCGGTTTGTCGTTCAACTTATTTTTTGTGCGATTGGAGTTGGAAGCCATGAAAAATTCGTCTTCGCTGACAATATCTAGACCAGCCTATATCCTTACCCTTGAAGAAATTTTATTTCCTTCGATTCAACCCTACCAGGAAGACTATTTGGAAGTAACAGCTCTTCATCAACTTTGGTATGCCCAATATGGCAACCCTAGAGGGATCCCTATTGTTGTTATTCACGGTGGTCCAGGTTTTGGTTGTAGCCCGAATGATATGCGGTATTTTGATCCCTCTTATTTTCGAATAATCCTTTTTGATCAACGCGGGGCAAAACGATCAAAACCCTTTGGTGAACTACGGAAAAATACAACGCAATATTTAATTGAAGATATTGAAACGTTACGCATTCATTTAGGTATTAAAAAATGGCTTGTTTTTGGAGGTTCTTGGGGAAGTGCGCTTGCTATGTTGTATGGTGAAACACATCCTAAATTTTGTTTAGGTTTTATATTGCGAGGTATATTCCTAGGTCGTAAACATGAGTACGAACAAGTTTGGTATGGTATGAAAGATACGTTTCCAGAAGTATGGGATGAAGTACAGAAATTTTTGCCTGTGTCTGAAAGAAAAGATCTGATAGGTGCTTATTATAAGCGTTTAATAGATCCCAACCCTAAGATCCACATGCCTGCAGCGCGTGCTTTTACAAAATATGATTTTAGTTGTGCTTTATTAAGATCCGATCCATCTTTTCTTAATAAGATCTTAGAGGATGAAACAACTGTTTTGGGGCTTGCACGAACTTTTACTTATTATTGCAAAAAAAAGTTCTTTTTAAAAAAAGATGAGCTTATTAAAAATTTGCCAAGGATCCGTCACCTTCCAAGTATTATTGTACATGGGCGGTACGATACTATTTGTCGTGCCAGTGTTGCTTACGAACTATATCAAAAATGGCCTGGATCAAAATTGGTGTTTGTACAAGATGCCGGTCATTCGGCTTTGGAGCCAGGTATTGCTAAAGCGTTAATAGAAGCAGCTGAAACATTTAAATGTTATGGATCAAAGTAGATCCAGTTTGATTTCATTTTTCTTATCCCAGTTTTTAATAAAGTAATATTATTTTCCTTTTTTGTTCTAATCTTAGAATTAGCTGACTTAAATTAATTTTATTATGGCTAAATAAAGGATAAAATAAGCATGAGCATAACGATTAGTGACTACTTATTGACACGTTTAAATGAACTTGGGGTCCGACATATTTTTGGAGTGCCGGGGGATTATAATTTGGGATTTTTGACTAAGATTAATGATTATCAGGATATTGCATGGATAGGAAATTGTAATGAATTAAATGCCGCCTATGCTGCGGATGGATATGGCCGTATTAAAGGTGTAGGTGCAGTAGTGACTACTTTTGGTGTTGGAGAATTAAGTGCCTTAAATGGCATTGCTGGCAGTTACGCGGAATATGTTCCAACGGTTATGATTGTGGGAGCACCTGCCTTATCTACCCAAGCACGTAAAACTTTTGTTCACCATACTTTAGGTACGGGTGATTTTAAGGTATTTGCTAATATGTATAGCCATGTTACAGTGGCGCAAGCGTTTTTAAATGCAGATAATGCGCCAGCAGAAATTGATCGGGTTTTGCAACTTTGTTGGCTAAAAAAACGTCCTGTTTATATAAGTCTTCCCGCTGATATTATTCATATTAAGGTGCCTAAGCCTCAAGAGCCATTAAAGTTATCTTATCCGGATTCTGATCTGGAAGCGGTTAAAGAATGTATAGATTGTATAACTTCGCTTATTAAACAGGCAAAAAGCCCAATAATTTTGGCGGATTTATGTGCTATACGTCACCCCATGCAACCGTTATTAACAAAGTTATTAGATACCACTGGGATCCCATTTGCCACTATGAATTTGGGGAAAGGGATTATTGAAGAATCTCATCCACAATATATAGGAATTTATAATGGCTCTTTAAGTTGTGAAGGTGTACAAGAGCGTGTTGAAAACTCTGATTGCATCCTTAGTTTTGGCAGTTTGTTATCAGATTTTAATACCGGGGGTTTTACTGCGCAATTAAAAACAACTACCACTATTGAAATACATAGTAATCATGTTAAAATAAAACACTCTATTTATGAAAACCTTTATTTTAATGCGGTCTTGCCAACACTTATTGAAGAGTTGCGTGAATATCGTTATTCAGGTAAAGAAATTCTTAAAAAAATCATGCCAATCCCTCCCAAAGCAGAGAACAAACCTATTACACAGGCGTGGCTATGGCCAAGGATCGGTCAGTTTTGGCAAAAAAACTCTATTGTTATTGCTGATATTGGTAGCCCAATTTTTGGTACTTTACCAATTCGTTTGCCAGATAATACGGCTTACATTAGTCAACCTGTTTGGTCTTCTATTGGATACACTGTTGGAGCTTTGCTAGGAACTTGTCTTGCAGATCCTAAAAGGCGATCATTGTTATTAGTAGGAGACGGCGCTTTTCAATTAACAGCTCAAGAAGTTTCTACAATGTTGCGGTATAAATTAAACCCTATTATATGCCTCATTAATAATGATGGTTATACTATTGAGCGTGCTATTCATGGTGCCGATATGCCATATAATGATATCCAAATGTGGCAATATTCTGAATTACCTATGATATTTGGTAAAAATGTTTGGTCGATCAAAGTTACCACTGAATCGGAACTTGAAGCAGCTTTGAATGAAGCAAATACTATTGCGGATAGATTGGTTTTTATAGAAATTGTGTTAGAAAAGATGGACATGCCTGCATCTGTTAGAAAGGTGGGCGAGGCTATGGCAAAACAAAATCGTTATGCTGAATAGAATAAACTTATAAAGTAGCCCCATAAGCTTCTAACAATTGCATTACTTGCGGGTGCTTGTTTTCTGTTGCAATGGCCAATGGTGTAGCCTTGTTTTTATCCTGTAGATTTATATTGGCGCCATGATCTGCCAATATACGCACAATAAGCTCGTTATCATTTTTAGCAGCAAAATGTAGAGCCGTAAACCCTTCTTGATCGGCATGATTCATATCAACTTTCTGTTCTAATAGCAGTTGAACGATTGGTGCTTGATTGAATTGTGCTGCAACTAAAAGTGGAGTAATACCAAATTTCATGGTTGCGTCTACACTCGCGCCTTTTTGAATTAGAAGTCGAGCGATTCCTTCCCGGCCGTAAAGTGCTGCGAAATGAAGAGGTGTTGCTTGAGTAGTAACGTCTACTGCATCAATAGATGCTCCTGCCTGGATAAGTACGGCAGCAATATTTTCTTGATTGTGAATAACTGCAGCATGTAGAGGTGTTACCCCTTGCTTGGAAGGTTGGTTGACATCGACACCAGATTCAATAAGTGAGCGAACATTATCGAGCTGACCATCTTTGATAGCATTTTGCAAGAGCGCTTCTGGGGATAAGGCACTTTGTGTTTGGATTTCTGCTTGGCAACCAAAACTAACAAATGACATTAAAAAAAATAAAAAAGAGATTTTAAGGCATATTGATTTCTTTGATATGCAATGTGTTTGGTAATGAAACATGAAGACATCTCCTAATTAGGTGGAAAAATTACTCCCATAAAGGATAAGGCTCAAGCTCGATATCATCTGGGAAAAATATTTTCGCAGTTTTAGCAAAAAATTCGCTGTAGTCCGATAGATAAAAAATTTTTTTGGCAGAGCCGTTTACATTTAATAAGCCATGAAGGGTAAGATATTCTTTTAAAACGTTGGCTGTTATTTCAGATGCATCGATAATATCTACAATGTTTTGATAAAATTTTTGAATATAACTCTTCAGTAAAGGATAATGCGTGCATCCTAAAATGAGAGCGCGGATGTTTTGTAAGTCAGGATGTGAAAGATATTCTTTAAGGATAGTTTCAGAAACTTCTTTTTCGGAAAAACCCTCTTCAATTAAGGGAACCAGAAGAGGAGTTGCTAGTGCAATTAGCTCAATATTACTGTTTAACATATCCACCCGCTTTTTATAAGTATTAGAACGGATCGTTTGTTTTGTGCCAATTAAGCCTATTCTTTTATTTGTATGGTGTGTGCGGATGTGGTTAACAATGGGATCTATTACATTAATGACGTGCGCTTTGTTACCGACATATTCACGCACTAATTCATAAGCAGCAGCAGAAGCGGTATGGCAGGCAATCACAATGAATTTGCATCGATGTTGTAACAAGACGTCGCAGATCTTAATGGAGTATGCTTGAATGGCACTAATAGATTTATCACCCCACGGCGTGTGAGCTGTATCGCCGAAATAAACAATATTTTCGTTTGGCATGAGTTCAGTAATAGTCTTAGCAACTGTAAGACCTCCCATACCACTATCGAAAATACCAATTGGGTTTGTTGAAAGTTGTAGCATAGAACTATAGTTTACCACATTATTTGAAAAAAATTGTCCTATACTCTGAAAAGTAGGATATACGACTATTTTAAGGAGTCGACATGTGGCACTTAAAAACACGATTAGGCGTTTTCTGGGTTGTACCAGTGCAGGAAGCAAAAAATAAATATATTTTAGGGATCAATGATGAAGAATTGGCTTTTTATACAGATATTGAACAGGCTGCTAAGGATGTGCATGATCAAACTACCGGTTTCTTGAGGTGGGATAGTCAATCGAGCGTTAAAGCACCGGAGCATATTACAGAATGGATAGAGGGTGAACCTAAGGAATGGGATAAGCATTAGTTAATCAACCATCTTTTTTCTATAAATTAAATTTAAAATATCAAAACTTTTTATATTAAGCACGCCTTTTGTACTGCTTTGTACGCAATGAGATAATAGGATTAATTTTTTAACGCGTTGATTTTTTTTAAGTAAATTTTTGGTCAATTTACTAGATTTCTGCTATTTAACTTGCAGTCCTTAGAACCTTTAGGTATGATCCCCAGCATTTAACAATACTTTTTTGCAAGCGAGGCCTTTATGCAAGCAGACATACACCCCCCTTATCGTCAGATCCAAGTAAAATGCAGCTGTGGCCATGTGTTTACCACGGGTTCTGCTTTGTGCGCTGATTTGCATATTGAAGTATGCAATGAATGTCATCCCTTTTATACAGGTAAGCAAAAAATTGTAGACACTGCAGGGCGTGTCGATAAATTTGCGAAGAAGTTTGGTGATTTCTCTTTAAATAAAAACCAGGAAGCGACTTAATTTTTAGTTCAATTTTGTTGTTTGGTGTTCTTCCTGTTCAACGGAGTGGAGCCTCAATATGAATCAAGAATTAAGTAAAGCCGCTTTAGATTACCATGCGAATCCCAAACCTGGGAAGTTAAGTATCAATATAACCAAAGCAACGGAAACTCAGCGAGACTTGGCATTGGCTTATACCCCCGGCGTTGCCGAACCCGTGCGTGCCATTGCAGAAGATCCAACAAATGCTTATAAATATACCGCTAAAGGGAACTTGGTTGCTGTTATTACCGACGGTTCTGCAATTTTAGGTCTGGGAGACTTAGGCCCATTGGCCAGTAAGCCGGTTATGGAAGGTAAAGCAGTTTTATTTAAGCGATTTGCCGATATTGATGTTTTTGATATTGAAGTGGATGCACCAAGCCCAGAAGCATTTATTGAAACGGTGGTAAACATTGCGCCAACTTTTGGGGGTATAAATTTAGAAGATATTAAAGGGCCACAATGTTTTGAAATTGAACAGGCTTTGGTAGAGCGTTTAAACATCCCAGTATTTCATGATGATCAACATGGAACGGCAGTTATTGTAGCCGCGGCTTTGTTGAATGCTTTAGAGGTACAAGAAAAGTCTTTGAAGAATATAAAAATCGTTTGTTTAGGTGCGGGGGCTGCCGGAGTAGCGACCATGCGCTTACTGGTTTCTTTAGGGGTATCACGAGAAGCCATTACCATGGTCGATAGACAAGGAATTATTCATGTCGGTCGTAGTGATCTAAATCCCTATAAGTTTGCTTTTGCCAGAGAAACAGATGAGCGTAGTTTGTCGGATGCTCTAAAAGATGCAGATGTCTTTATTGGGCTTTCTGGGCCCAATATTTTAACACCGGATATGTTAAAGAGCATGGCGGCAAAACCGATTATCTTTGCTTTATCAAACCCTGATCCTGAAATTCAACCCTCACTTGCTTTCGAGATTAGAAAAGATGTTGTTATGGCAACGGGTAGAAGTGATTATCCTAATCAAGTGAATAATGTTTTGTGTTTTCCTTACGTATTCAGGGGTGCCTTAGATGTTCGAGCGCGTTGTATTAATCAATCGATGTTAATTGCTGCTGTACATGCTATTCGCTTTTTAGCCCATGAATCTATTCCTGAAGTAGTCTTTAAGGCTTATCCCGGCTCTGAGAAGTTAAAATTTGGTCCAGAGTACATTTTGCCAAAACCAGTTGATCCGCGTTTATTACAAGTCGTGCCCGCTGCGGTTGCCAAGGCTGCAGTAGAAACAGGAGTAGCACAAATTGGATACCCGAAGCATTATATTTGATCTAAACTAACACTGTTAGTTATGTATTTTTAATGGGGAGGGGAGTTTTATGGCAGAACGAAAAATTGCACTGATTGGCGCAGGAAATATCGGAGGGACGCTCGCCCATTTAATACTTACTAAGCAACTTGCAGATGTCGTACTGTATGATATTGCGGAAGGTGTTCCGCAAGGAAAAGCGCTCGATCTCGCACAGTGCGGTCCTATTGAGGGGTTTGATGGTCACATTGTTGGTACGAATGATTACAAGGATATCGAAGGGGCTTCAGTTGCCATTGTAACTGCAGGTGTTCCTAGAAAGCCAGGTATGAGCCGAGATGCTCTCTTGGAAATTAATAGTAAGGTCATGAAGGCTGTTGGCGAGGGGATCAAACGTTATTGTCCACAAGCCTTTATTATTTGTATTACGAACCCTTTAGACGTTATGGTTCAATTGTTACAGAATTTTTCTCATGCCTCAGATAAACAAATTGTTGGTATGGCTGGAGTTTTAGATTCTGCAAGATTTAGAACTTTTTTGTCCTGGGAATTTCAAGTTTCTGTTCGTGAGGTTGAAGCATATGTTTTAGGTGGGCATGGTGATAGCATGGTGCCTTTAACTAGGTTAAGCAATATTGCAGGTGTGAGTTTAGAAAAATTGGTTGAAGAAAAGCGGATCACGCGGGAACGTTTAAATACAATTGTTGATCGCACCCGTAAAGGCGGTGGAGAAATTTTGAACCTTTTAAAAACAGGTTCGGCTTTTTATGCGCCAGCAACAGCTGCCATTGCCATGGCAGAATCTTATTTATTAGACAAGAAACGCATTTTGCCTTGTGCCGCTAAATTAGCATCGCATCAATATGGGGTGAAAGAACCGTTATTTGTAGGAGTTCCTGTTAAAATTGGTGCAAAGGGTGTTGAGGAAATTATTGAAGTGGAATTAACCGCAGAAGAGCGTGCCAATTTAGAAGTTTCAATTAACACGGTTATTGAACTTAACCATGCTGTGGCACATTTAAAATAAGGATTCTGCACTATTGGGACTGCTATTGGTTGCGTTTCCATCATCGGTAGGTTGATTAGGAGATCGATACGCCGATTGTTTTGGAAGGTTGTTTTCTGTAAAAAATTCGTATACTGCGTTGTTTTGATCTTCCCTTGCGAGAAAACCACTTTTGGGATCAATCTTAACACTGACAATCCCAGGTGGTGGTGTTAAGGTATGTTCTGGTTTATCTTTAAGAACGGCTTCCATAAAATACATCCACATTGGTAAGGCTGCCATTGCGCCATATTCTTTTAAGGTACGAGGTTCATCGAATCCTACCCATGCTGTGGCAACAATATCGCGGTTATAACCTGAATACCAAGCATCCATCCAATCATTTGTTGTACCGGTTTTGCCTGCGAGATCGCGACGCCCTAAACTTTTTGCCCTGCGGCCGGTTCCACTTTGAATTGCGTCTTGTAAGGCGGAGGTAATCAAAAAAGCAACATGCGAACTAATGGCTGGAACTGGCGAAGGAGGGGGTGCTTCGTAGATCAGGTTGCCTTGATAATCTTTAATTGTTTTGATCAAATTGGGCATAACCCGGTTTCCACCATTTGCAAATATACAATATGCACTTGCCATTTCTAGGGGTGTTACTTGTGCGGCACCTAAAGCCATTGATAAATAGGGTGGAAATTTAGCACGATTAAAACCAAATAACTCAACAAAATTTATGAATTTTCGTACTCCGATTGCTTGTAATAAACGAATAGTTACCATATTCTGTGAGCGAGTTAGACTAACCCGTAAACGTGTTGGGCCATAGAATTTTTTGGAATCGTTTTGCGGGCGCCACGTAACGCCTGTAACGGGATCCGTATAAACAATAGGTGCATCATTGATAACGCTGGCCAAGGTGTAGCCTTCAGATAAGGC
>CADEGZ010000002.1:24207-51409 GCA_902827015.1 uncultured Pseudomonadota bacterium | reverse complement strand
CTTTTATTGATTTTATTTTTATTAGACTGTAGATTGTTTATGATAGCAATAAGCTTATTAACCAACCTAAATTTTTGTTAAAAAATTAGCTTTCTAATTTTAGAAACTTTTGTTAAATTAGCTTAATAAAGCCTGAAGTTCAGCTAATCCACATTATTTTAGGGAATAAGTTTAAATGCTAAAAAACTAACAGACAAAAAATTAGTTTTGTTCTAAATAATGGCGGCTTTTCTTAATGAAACTAAGGAATAAAGAGTAAATTCTAAGTTTAGGAGCGATAGAAATGAATGGTAATATAAATGCAGGATGGGAATCATATTATTCTTCTAGTACCTCTGATACATCATGGAAAAAAGAAACAGAACCTTTTCTATTAGAAAATATGCCTTTGCTAATCAAAGATAAAGGTAAAATTTGTGTTTTAGATGTCGGCTGTGGAGATGGAAGAAACACCTTCATATGGGTTAAGGGCGGCCATAATGTTTGTTCTTTAGACATTGCATTGTCAGGACTAAAAAAAATACCTCAAAAAATTAAAAACCTAGGCTTAGATAGTCCCATTCTATTATGTGAAAATTTTTTAGAAACTAATTTAATAGAAGAAAATTTTGATATCGTCCAAAGCTTTGACACTCTTGAACATATTGAAAACCCTAAGGTTGCCATTGAAAAACTTTGTAACATGGCAAAAAGTGGTGGATATATAATTTTTAACTATCTTACAAAGAATGATTGTTCTTATGGAGAAGGACAAAAAATAGATGATAATACTTTTATTTATAAAGACACTTTGTTTAAGTTTATGTCTGAAGAAGATATTGTAAACTTATTGCCCATTTCTATTGACATTGTAACTAAAAAAACTAAACGTTGGGAAGATCCACCACACGGTGATTTTAGACCATATATGCACATTCATGAAGCAGCATTTTTTTTACTGAAAAAAAAATAAATCTAAAATTTTTATTTTTTAAAATGTAAAGGAATGAATAGTACATGAATATAAATAAAAAATTAATACCAATGAGATTATTTAAACATGAAATAGAAAGCTATAAACACTATAAAAATTATTCAGACAGTATATTACTACCTAATATTATTAAAATAAAATCAAACTTATACATACTTTTATTCAAATTAATGAAATTACTACCAGCAAAATATATTATGACTGAAGCTATAAAAAAAGGTGATATAAAAGAAACATCTATCATAGTAGACACATCCAGCGGAACATTTGCGCTAGGAATTGGTATTATTTGCTCTGAAATTGGCCTTCCATTTAAGATTTTTGGAGATCCAGTTATTGATCCTATTTTAATACAAAGATTAGAAGAACTGGGCGGGAATGTACATATATGCAAAAACCCTAAAAACCCGGGTGCATATCAAAAATTACGCTTAGAGGCATTAAATAATTTTATTTCAAAAAATAAGTTAAGTTACTGGATGAAACAATATGATAACTTAGACAATTTACAATCTTATCATATTGTAGGAGATCTAATATTACACTCACTAGGATCTAATATTAATATCGTTGGCACCGTTGGTTCAGGTGGATCTACATGTGGAATTATTAAATCCGTTCGAACTAAAAGTCCTAATTCTCAATTAATTGGGATAGATACTTTTAATAGTGTCTTGTTTGGACAGCCCGATGGAAAACGTTTATTAAGGGGGCTAGGTAATTCTATTATGCCAAAAAACTTAGATCATACCTGTTATAATCAAATACACTGGGTTTCAGCAAATGATGCCTGCTATTATACTAGATGGTTATTCAAAAACAAGTCAATTTTCTGTGGAACAACTACAGGAGCTGCATATCAAGTTGCTCAATATCTAGCATCAAAAAATAAAAAAGAAAAATATCTTTTTATTGCTCCAGATGAAGGATATCGTTATCTTTCTACTACTTATAGCAATGAATGGCTTATAAATCAAGAATTTTATACAGAAAAAATAACTGAAGAACCAATTCAAGTAGAAACTCCTATAGAAGCGAAAGAGCCTTGGTCTTTTATATATTGGAATAAAAGATCATATGAGCAAGTTTTAGGTAGAGAATTTAATGATAAAAAAAAATAATCGAGATTATATTGTTTTTATAGAAAGCAATACCACTGGAACAGGAAGACTTTTCTTAAAAAAAGCAACCCTTAAAGGATTAAAGACCGTATTTATTACAAAAGATCCTAATAAATATGATTTTTTAAATAAAGACCTAATTCAACCTATTATTTTAGATACTGATTCTGAAGAAGAAATTTATACAGAGTTAAAAAATCTAAAAAATTTAAAAGCCATTTTTTCAACTTCAGAATACTACATTGAGACTGCTTGTAACTTAGCAAGAAAATTTAATTTGCTAGCAAATAATCCAAAAGCAATTAATATTTGTAGAAATAAAGATTTGCTAGCCAAGAAATTAAGTGAATATGGGATAATATGTCAAAAAACTTTAACTGTTAGCTCAATTAATGAAATAAATAATAATTTAAGCCAAATAAATTTTGGCTTTCCTGTTATTGTAAAACCTACTAAAGGATCTGGCAGTATTGGTGTTCGATTATGTTACAATGAGGAGGAGGTACACAAACACGGACAATTCCTTCTTAAAGAAAACAAGTCAATACTTATCCAGGAATATATTGAAGGTGATGAATATTCTGTTGAAACCTTAAGTTTTAACAACCAAACTAAGATAATAGGAATTACAAAAAAGCATTTAAGCAACCCTCCATACTTTCTGGAAATTGGACATGATTTCCCTGCAATAGTTTCAAAAACAATTAATACAAAAATAGAAGAATTAATTTTAAATACTTTTATAAAAGTTGGCTTAATTTTTGGGCCAGCACATACTGAAATAAGGATAAAAAATAACACTCCTTATATCATTGAAATAAATCCTAGGCTTGCAGGAGGAATGATCCCAGAACTTATAAAACAAGCTAAAGGAATTGATTTACTAGACACAACATTAGATTTGCTTATAGGTAAAGAAATTAATATAAATGAAAAAAATAATGGCTTTTCATCTATTAGATTTATAATTCCAAAAAAAAGTGGCTTTATAAAATCAATACAATTTAATCGCGATAATTTAAAAAATAAAACTATAGATTTTAAAATTACCAGAAATTTAAATAATTTTGTAACATTGAGAGGAGATTTTAGGGATAGAATTGGTTATATTATTGTTAAAGAAAAAACTCTCAATAGTTGTCAAGACTTAGCAAATACACTTGTTAATTCAATTCTAATAAAAACAATCAAAAATATGAAAGCAACACCAAAAAACTCAAACGCAGGAAGATTAAAAGCAACTTTACTACCAGAAGTCCAAGTTTTAATCAATCAAAAAAAATCAATCAACAACAGAATTAAAGAATTAAACTTATTAACGCAAATTGATGAAGCTCATATCATAATGCTTCTTGAAACAGAAAATATTTCAAAAAAACAAGCTCTGTTATTATTAAGACAAATTGAAAAACTCAAAATGGAAAAATTTCATTACATAGTAAATAGCGATGCTCCTCGTGGTACTTACTTATTATATGAGAGTTTTTTAACTAATAAACTTGGAATTGATCTTGCAGGAATAATTCATACTGCGAGATCAAGAAACGATATAAATTCTACTATCTTTAAATTAAATATAAGAAAACAATTTTTTAACATTTACCAAAATCTTTGGCGATTAAGATCTTCTTTAGTTAATCATGCAAAACTAAATTTAAAAACCTCTATTCCAATCTACAGCCAATACCAAACTGCGTTACCAGGAACTTTAGCACATTATTTACTTGGAGTTGAAGCCGCATTAACTAGAGAACAAATCGCACTGCAATCAGTGTACCCTGAAATTGCAACATGCCCATTAGGTGCTGGTGCTGGTGGTGGAACTTCTATTTTTATCGATCAATCTATAACCTCTCAGTTATTAGGTTTCTTATTTTATTCATCTAACTCTCTAGATGCTGTAGCTAGTAGAGATTTAGCTCTTAGAATTCTATCAATATTGTGTAGTTGCTCTATGACATTAAGCAGAATTACAGAAGACTTGCAACTATGGTCAACAAATGAATTTAAGTTTATCGACTTTCCGGACACTCTTTCTGGATGTTCTTCCATGATGCCCCAAAAAAAGAATCCTTATTTACTTGAAAAGATTAAAGGTAGTTTATTATCAATGATTGGCTATTACGTTAATTCTATTACAACTATGTACAAAGTTCCATTTGGAAACTCTGTTGAAATTGGAACAGAATCTTTAAGGTATATGGATAAAGCATATGATGAATTTATTAGAGTTACTGATTTACTAATTGTAATTATTAAAAATATTAAAATAAACGAAGTAGTATCTAAAAAAAATCAATTAGAAAATTTAACAATTTCCACCTATATTACAGATCTTCTTGTAAAAAATAAAATATGCAATTTTAGACAAGCTTACCAAAAAATTGGAGAAAGTATACGAAGTTCTTTAGACAATAATGTGGATCCTATAAAAAACCTCTCAGAAATCCTAAAGCCAACCATAACCAACTTAGATATAGATCCTTTAAATATAGCACTAAAATTAGAATACGGCGGTGGACCAGGAATACAATCAATTACTCACCAATATTGGAAAGCAATTACGTGCTTAAATAAACACAGTGAATGGATTCAACGTAAGAAAAGAAAAATTATCAGATCTAACATAAAAATGAAAAATAAAATTAATGAAATTGCTGAGTTAATATAGGTATTAAAATAACAAAACGGATCCGTTGTCACCTAAGAAAAACATCTAATTAATTTTTTTTGTACTAGTCAAATAATCTTTTTCAAAATTTGTTTGAAGTATTTCGCCTTCATTTACATTCTTGGCATTTTTATTTAATGAATCAAACTGAAAAAGCTGGCCCTGAAAATTATAATTTTCATCGAACAAAATTTCTTTACTTTTATATATAGAATTAAAATATTCAACAGTATTAAATTTAGATTCTTTTATTTCATCTTTACCTATTTTACTAACATTTTGACAAACATCACTTATTGCCTCTTCTAAAGATAAGTTTTTATCTATCATATACGCCCGATACCCCTCTGCCCTAGCTGCTAAAACTACTGATGGTCCATCATCAAAAATAATATGTTGTGAGTGTGACTCTTCATTAATTGACAATAATTTAGATAAAGCAGAGCGAACACAAGATTTTCCATCTAAATCTTGACCATATCCAGCAATTAAAATTCCATGAGTTCTATCCTTTATAATGATTGGTTCCTTTGAATCAATATCTGGAAAAATATCTTGATCCCGAACAGCCATAGCAGTTACTATAGGCCATTCAAGATATTTTTCAGCGCAAGATTTACTTAAATGTTCCAATAGTTGCAGCTGATCTTTTTCTTTATTTTTAGAATGAAAAACAATTTCATATCCACATTCAATGACTAAAAAATTCAATTGTTTAACAATTTTTACACCATTCTTAAGAACTTGATAAAGCCCATCGTCTATTTGTGCAAGCAATAAATCATTATTTCCGGGTTTTTCTTCGGTTACAATGCCATCTAATACTCCACCATGATCCAACATTAAGTATTTTGGCATATAAGCACGCTCCTTTAGAGATTATTATTTATATTTATAACTTTCACCTATCCATTTTAGACGCAAATCAGGATTTTCGTTCCAAAACTCTTCTGTAGAGGGGTGAACCTCTTTATCATTTTTTAATGCATGCCTTTGTAATTGAGTACAGTCAGAAAGCGTTTGTTTAAAATCTAACTTTAAATAAGAATAGCTATCTTTATCTAATTCCAAAGTTTTCAGAAGTTCATATCGCCCCTTATCGTCATTTTTATCCCATTCAATTTGAGCCTTATCTTGACCTATTTTAGAAGTTATCATCAATTTAGGTTTTTCATTCAAACTTGCATATAAGTCAAAGCATTGCGTTGTTTGTTTAATGGTTGATAAGTCTTCTTCCAATTTTTCAATACGAGATTTGAGTTTTGATTCAGCGTTCTGCTGTTCTATAAGATCTTTAATACAGTTTTTTAAAGCATAATTAGGGGTAAGTTCTTTATTAGCTAAAGGTTTTCCTGTTAAAGGGCTAGTGTCATGATTAGCTAACCAATCTTCAATGGCTTTTCTTTCATAAGTGGTTCCATCCGAAGCTATCACTGGGTCTTGCATGACCTCTTGAGTAATCGGACAAATAATATTCTGTTCCTTATCTACGTTCAAATTGCTAAACATCTTTGTTTTCTCCTTAACTATTTTTAATTCTAAATGATAAATCAATCGGAACATGTTAGTCAAACATCTTTTTTATTTGCAACATTTACAGTTCATCAGAAAAAAAACAGTCAAATAATTTATTAAAGGGAAAATCGCTGTACTCTGTAGATTAAATCTCACAATCCGCTTAAATCGACATTTCGACCAGCTTTAGCAGCAGAGATTGCTGCAACCCCAAAAAGTGATGTCCCACCAAGTGTCAGAATATTAGGCAAAAATATAAGACTTGTTCCAACTATCAACATTACAATAGGTCTGCTTAATGGCATTTGCTGTGGATTTTCCTTATGAGTTTTAAACTGTAATATCCCTATTAAACTACATACAACACCTGTCACATATGAGGTTACAAGTAAAACCTTGGATATAGCCAGAACCTCGCCAGTAATACCAACGATAACAGTCGAAAGATTTTGATTGCTAAGAGCAAATACATTGCTAGACAACATTAATAGTAACGTAGCAGCAGTTGTCGATATTAAAAACCTCAAAATCATTTTTTAAATTCAAGCCCTATTAATCTTTATCAACAATCTGTCCAGAACCATCTGGCAAAACTCGAACTCGAACACTATCAACAGGTTTGTGTTCTTCTGGGTTTGCAAATTTACCTGTGCTTTCAATTTCATCTTCAAAAACAGAATAAGTTAGCTCAGGAAAACTTACGCTATAGGCTCCTGCAAAGGTTCCATCATCTTCTTCGGATTTGCCAGATATAAAACCCGTACGCCCATAAATCTTTCTGTTATGACGGGCTTTGCTTATAATTTTAACAATTTCATAGAACTCATATTTACTTTTCATAACAACACACCTACTTGTGAGTAATATGCCCTTTAATTGAAACATTAATGTGATTTTCATCTCGCGATGCCCAACCCAGTTGTTTTTTCCCTATTTCTGATAATTGCACGTCCCATTCAAATGGTTCCCCTGTTGTTCTAGATGGTCCCTTTTTCCATATATTTTCAAACTTATCCCTGTATCCACCATTTATCTTATGCAAGGGAATGGAAGGATGATAATTTTCTGGTGGAACAAATCTTATTTTCCCCTCATTCGGTAATTGTGCCTTTTTAAGCCGATTTTTTGTCGTACATTTCATTCCGCCTTTAATTACGCCAACAAGTGGAACGCTTTCCAGTGTTGTTTGTATACGTTCAGGTGTCATTGAGAACTGTTGTTTAGCAAACGTTAAGCGTTGTTCTGTTAGAGTTGGATTTTTAAGCCTGTTTTGCACCATTTGACCATTATCTATTGTACCCCAGGCTTCTTTGACACGCTTCAATCTTGAAGCTAAGTTTACTTCTACATCCTTATTTTTAGAACTATTCTGAGTATGCGTATTCTCAAATTCAGTATTTTGAACTACTACCAGCCCATTTTCTTGCGTTTCAGTAATAGATTGTCTTATACCATCTCCTAACGTTTCTCCTGAATCTTGTACTGCCGACTCTAACACTCCAATAGAGCCAGCCATCAACGCCATCCCTAAATCTCCACCCTTAAGTATTGTAGCTAATACACTCTTCATAAATGCCCGCTCATAGTTTGTTAAATTCTCGAACTGTTGTGTTACTCCTTGACATGCCATCGATATCAGCATATTCTTGAACACTTTAACGCCGTTCAATTCCGAATTTAAAGCACCAATAGTGCCAGCTTGTATAAATCCCTGCACCCTATGTGCTTCCTTAAGAAATTCTACTTTATTCATTACTTGTCCCAACACATTTTCAAGCCCAGAAAATAATGCTCCTTGAAACATTCCTTTAGCTATGTTACCTTTGATAACTGCTGAGTATGTGGCTCCAAACACTGCACCTCTTACGATATTCGGTAATAGTGCAGTACCTAATCCTGGAATTAAACTACTTACAAACGCTCCTGCTCCTATCCCTACAAAGCTCCTCATTACACTACGGAATTGCTTATTATCCCTATGTCTCCTAAAGCTTGTCTCCGCTTCTTCCCAATTCAACAACTCTCGTTCAAAATTCTTATACCAACCGCCTAAACTCGGATGACTCCTTATTGCGTCTCTCCATTGATCTATATCCGCAAAATTCTGTTGTGGCTTACTCAACCTCCAACATTCTTGTTGATATGCTCTGACCATAGATAGTTCAACCAATATTGTATTTCTTTGCGCTTTTAACGCCTTAAGAATATTCTCATGCCCTAATTCTTCTAACAGCCTATAAAAATATTCTAATTGAGCATCTGGATTGTTCCACCAGGCATCACTCTTGCTTCCATCATATATCAATAAGTCTTCTATAATTTTTTCTCTATAAACTTGCTCAACACTACTAAACATATGTGAAGGCCATGGATTTTGTAACATCCACACATAAAGGTCATTGATAATATTTGATTCTGCAAACCTTCTTCCACTTTCCGATTGCTTACGCCAAAACACTTGCTCAATCCCATATCGAAACTGAGATTGCCCAGAATTACCATGAAGCCAACCTTGTATCGCTCCCAATGTTACAAGTACATGTTCAGCAGTATATGCGCCATGTCTTCCTTGCAATCCAGTAACCACAGCATGTCTAAATGGCGATTCACCTGTATGAATTTGCAACCACTCCTCTAGCGCTTCAAAGCTATTATGAATAACAAACTGTTCGCCGCAATATCGAAGGTCTTGTACTTGCGCCTTATACACATTTTCTACACTAGTACGAAAAGGAGATGGACCTGGATTTTGAATTAACCAATTTTTTAAGACATCTGAACTTTCAGATTCTGCAAATCTCCTTCCATTTTCACTTTGTTTACGCTCAACTATCTTATTGACTTCCTTCTTAAATGCCGAGTCTTTTGGATTTTCTATTTCCCATTGCGTAAGATACCCTAAATCATAATGTTCTCCATGCGCTCTACCATTAACTTGCATTTGGTATATCTCTAACTCTAACGCTCTAGCTTTGTTGCGTCTGTCTTCCAGAGATTCGCTCATAATCTCAGCTTTTAAATTATCAATATGCTGAGAAATTGCATACGCATTCCCTTCTAAAAAATTCCCCGTACTATTTGCGTGTTGTGATTGCGCATCTAAGTCACTTAAAAGCTTATATTCAGTATCATTAAAATCCTTTAACTCATTATATAAAGTGAACATAAGTTCGCTATTAGCCTATATTAATGGAAAATATTCGGGTAATAAGCTGTTTACACAGTGCGGTGCATTTTTTTATAGAACACAATAAAAAATTAAAAATAAATGACATTAATTTAAAAATGATTAAGGAAATGGTGTATATAGAAAAAGCGGCAAACGTTGACATAAAACAGCCTACTATAAAATATGGGACAATTGATATTTGATCATTGAGTATACCTGAATTATGTGGTTTTAAAAAAGCAAATGAAAGATAAAGTAAAAAACATAACCAGAAACAAAATTTTTGAAATTTTGTTTCTGCTAATTTAGAAAAATTTACAAGGAATATACTAATGCACAACCCACAAAATATAAAAAGAAACATAAGTACTTTATTTGTCTCTGCGTCTAATTTTGTGTACAGATAAGGGTTTTCTATACAAATATGTTTTAAAAAAACATGTCCACACCCCATACCCGCCAACATTCCAAGTAGATAATAGGCCATCTTATTTGTTTTTGACATTGCTTCTTTCCTCAAAATGTTCGTAAATTATATTTCCAACTGCTTCTTGAATTAAATTTCCAGTCATTTTTATGGCACTTTTAGTAAAAAATCCAGATGTTTGACTTACGACTTCGCCGAGTTGATAATCATTACTATTTTTGTCTTTACATATAAAATCCGTGTACTTGTCAGACCTTCCAAACGTAGTATCATCAATATAACCAGCAACAGCACATAACGTTCTTTCTGTAGAATTTAGCGGTATTATTGGTTCAACTCTATTATATAAAATATCTTCTACTGTATGTGTTAAGTCTCTACAATCTTGCACTCCAAAAAACTTATTTACGTCTTTCATTCTTTCTTTTAAATCCATAGGTTGTGGATCAATATATTCATAATTTGAGTTCTGTTTACTATCTTCGTTACCCTCAGTTATCATTAAGCGTTTTTTAGGTTTTTCAACAACATTTTCTTCGATAATGGTATTTTGTATGTTATTACCCAACTCCCCACCAACCTGCTGAGATAATGCGCCAATTGTACCGATAGCACCTGCCATTAGTGCATTACCTAAATTTTGACCGCCTAATACGCCTGCAACGGCGCTTATCCCAAACGCGCGTATTAACGCTTCTTGCCGTGTTAAACCTTCGCTCTTCATAAACTGCCCAACGAGCGCGTCTGTCCCTACCGCAATAAGCATGCTTTTAAATACATTTTCCCCATTCATCTCTGCGGATATTGCAGCTGTTATGCCTATTCGCAACGCATCCTGTAATTTCTTTGCATCTTTCAATACTGACATGCTAGACAGGGTATGATTAAGACCTGCGAACAGCGCTCCTTGCAACGTGCCTTTTGCTATGTTGCCTCCTTGTACTATGCTGCTAACACTGCCACATGCTGCGCCGCGTAATATTGCTGTTAATAGCTGTGAGCCTAATCCTGGTACAACTGTTGATGCGAATACTCCTAGTCCTATTCCTACAATGCCTTTCACCATTGCCATATGCTTTTTATGCTTTGCGTCTTGCCGTGCTTTTTCTATGGCCCAGTCATACTCAACTTGATTCATCTCTAACCGCCATCTTTTTGGATAGGTTATGTCATACGTGCGTCCTGGCAGATGCCCATAGTATGTAGAAAATATTGGGTTATGGAACTTTTTAATCAAATCTGCACGTGACCCACCAGGAGTATTATTTGCAGCATTGCCCACTATGTATGCAAAGCCGTGCTCTTGATACAACGTTTTTTCATGCCCTGGAAAAAAGTAAATGGTTATTCCGCGAGCATCGGGGTCAACCCTGCTTAAGTCGAAATACTGAGCGCATGTTGCGTCAGGGTGTTTCCCAGGGTATACCACTACATTTTGTCCATCAAACAATAGGGTATTATTGCTTTCATAATTGGAAGGAGCAATTAAATGTCTATAATCATAAGCTTCTTTTATTAAGCGATAATGGGTGTTTAATGGCTGCTTTAGAAATGATAAATCCCAGTTCCCACGTAACTTTTTAAATATTTCTGTTTCGTAGTGATATTCAAATATTTCGTTACGATATCCCCAGTCATGTATCATATTGTGCTTGGCGGATTGTGAATTTATTCCATGATTACTGGTTACGTAAGCAAATCCAAAATCCTTGTAAAATAGCTCTGCATCCGTATTCCTGAAGTATATCTGTATATGGCATAGTTTTGGTGAAATCCACCCTAAGTCAAAATTATTCGCGCACCAGAACGCATCCCAGGGTCTTTCGTGATCAGGTGCTTTTGCCATTCCATTACCCGTAAAATAATATTTCCCTGGAATATCATCATGTGATAGTTCTACAATCTGGCTTACCACAGTGGTGTGTCTCATGATAACGCTAGAACTCAGCATCATGTGATTTTGCAATATGGGTATTGCTGCTTCTATTGCTATGCGTTCTGCGCCTACCGCAGCATCTCGTAATGCATATATTGCCTGTAATTGTTCCTCATCCTTCAACCGCTGATAGTGGTTAACGACACCTTCCACCCTACAGAAGCGTAAATCATCTTGAGCATGGCTGTTTAATTTGTTTATTTTTGCGGTGAACATGGGTTACTGACTCCAACGTTCTTAGGTATTTCGCAACACCAACTCTTATAATCATATTCATATCCAAACCCACTACCTTAGTCAACTTCCAAACCATTTCAAATCAGCGCGCAACCACCTTTTCACTCGTTTTGTACAAATAATACATATAAAAAATACGCTTTTTGTGTTTCATTGCCGCTAAGCCCCATTATCGGAATTTGTAGATACCTAAAAAATTGAAACTCAACAGAGACCTGAAAATAGGGAATTGGCCTAGGGGCAGTAAGGTTTTTGGCTGTTAACGTATAGCATTTATTGAATAATAAAAAGTTATATAACTATTTACTTATAACTAAATATCAATTACTATAAGAAATGGAGTACAAGCTTATCATTAGAAAACAAGCTAAGAAAAAATTAATGGCTTTGCCAAATTCCTACAGATTAAAGATTGCTGAAAAAATAATGTGGCTTGGTCAAAATCCAGATGATATTCGCCTAGATATTAAAAAATTATCGGGTCAGCCATATTACAGATTGAGAGTGGGTGATTGGCGCATTATTTTTGAAAGAGATGATTTTATTAAAATTATTTCCATTGAAGCTCTAAAGGCTAGAGGAGACGCTTACAAATGAACTTACAACGCATCAAATCCGTAGCGGGTGAAGACGAATACGTGTTAATTCCATTTTCAGCCTATCAAGTGCTAAAAAAACAAATTAGTAAAGTTTTAAAAGAGGAATACACTGATTTTGAACTAAAAGATTTTGTTCAAAATCCAATCGCTTTAAAGAGAATTCAAGCAGGATTAACACAAGGAGAACTTGCAGAGCTCCTAAATATGTCTCAAGCGTATATCAGTAAAATTGAAAACCAAAAAACCGTTCCAATTAAATTACTTAACAAAGTAAAAAAACTTCTTTAAAATATTTTCTCGCATTTTCATAACTCTTGGTAATCAACGCCACACTCAAACAGCCTAATCTCGGCTTCTCTAATAACACCCCGTTTAATATAATCCATCCGCTCTTCGCTAAATTTACCCTCTATCTCATAAACAATTTCCAAAGGCTTTTTAAATATTTTTATTTTCCGATAACGTTCCATTAACTTGGTTATATCTTCTGTTCGATTCCAGGCTAGGTCTCTTAAAATATGTTGTTCCAGGACTGAAATAAATCGCTCTAATTCATAGTCTTCGCTAACTGCTTTACCAGTAAGTGTAATTTTTAGCTCGGCCTTGACGCTTGATTCTTGTGGAACAACCATTTTAGGCTCAACTTCCATACGTAATTTTTGCATCTCATTAAAACGTCTATCGTCTTCACTGTGCAAATAAATTTGAGTAGTCGAGAAAGACCCATGCCGATGGTTCGCCTGTATCATCGTCCCGTTAATGCCCGCTTTATCTTGATGCGAAGCCGATAAGTGCCTTAGCCAGTGCGGGGATAAGCTTAATAACTTTTGGTATTTATCGGGGTTATCCTTAAATTGCTCAGCGGCTATTTTACCAACTGCTTTTACTAAACTAAATAACTGTCGTATGCCTAAAGGCTTTTTTGTTCGTTTGGATATTATTAAATACTCAGTTTCATTCGTCAGCGGCAGAGGGGTTTTGCCTAAATGCAGGCGATATATCTTTATCATGGAAAGCAGCTGGTCATTCACAGGAATATGCCCTAATTTATCGCCTTTGCCCATCGCCATAAACCACCACTGACCATTGAGTTGTCTAAACGCATTCCAAGAATGATTGGCGACTTCATGTATTCTAAGCCCTAACAAATAAAGCAGGGAAAACAGAAATTGCGTTTTAAGCTTATAGTCAATTTGTTGCACATTACCTTCTGGCAAGCATGTTAAGGCGTTTTGAACCGCTAACCACTCGTCTTGTTCCAACATTCTTGCCCATACCCGATATTGCCGCTCTTGGCTCTCTTGAGAAAACAGTTGAGAAGTCTTAAGCAGTTTCATTGGATTGGCTTTAAGGTAATTAGCGTTAACCAAATAACTTATCAATGAACCTATAACATGAACAGCCATCACTAGCGAGGATTTGCTTAATGGCTTTTCTCGCAAAAAGCTAAAATACGTTTCAAAATCAGAAACTTTTAATTGCCGCAAGTAAAGCCCTCGTTCATACGTACACCACAATAAAAAACGTTCTGCTTCTTTTTTATAAGCTCTAAGAGTCGTTTGTTTTGAGTAACGACTCAACCACGAACGAACCGCAGCAATATCATTGTCTGCGTCTATTTGACATTCAAGGTCTGCTGTCTTCGAAATATTGACCACGCGTTCCAAAGGTAAAATCATTTTTTAAAATTCCTTAGCGTTTCAACTTTATGCTTCAATAGTTCCTTGGTTAATTGGTTCACTTGTTCGGTGAGCCTAATATTTTTCTCTTGAGAATTAATTAAGTGTACCTTTTCCAACATTAAAGCATCATGTCCTTCGCAGCTCACTGTTTTAATTTCTTCTAAAGCTCGCTGGTTAATGCTTCTTAATTCTTCTTGTAATTCAGCAATAAGTTGATTCTTTTCAGCCGTTACTTTTTCAAAAACAGTGTCTCGTTCTAATTTAAGTTCTTGATATAACTGCTCAAAGGAAGTTTTAATATCGGTCATTTTCTTTAAGCTTAATTGTGTATTTGAGAGTTCTTCACGCAGCTGCTGGTTCTGCTCTTTTAGTTGAATCAGGCTCTTTTCAGCCTGAATAAGTTCGTTGCAATATCGCTCAATCTGAACCTTTTGTTGAGAAAACGCCTTTCCCAATAACTGCTTCTCGTTCAATAAGTCTTGAATTGAGTCTTCATTATCAGGTTTTTGAAACCGTTTCAGCTTCCATTGCGTAAAATACTTATGCAGGGTTGTTTGGCTGCCTTTGTTTCCAAGGGCTAAACGGATATCCGATAATTTCGGAAAACGGCCGGCAGCGATAACCGCTTCAGCTGCTTCAAAAACCGCTTGCTGGGTAATGCGTTTTCTCATAAGCAGTTAGTTATTTTTATCCATTAGCCTGCTTCTTTAGTTCGACAATTAACGTTATTAAATCACTCATGCCCGCATTTTCCTATTTATTTCTGTAACACTATTGGTTCGCCAACTTCATTACGTATACTGGCAATCTCTATCCAAGCCTTAGCAGCTTCTGAGTATTTTGCCTCAATCTTTTGTATTTCATGCTGGGCTTTAAGTTCGCTTAGTTCCTCAATGCTTGATACTTTTAGTTTGTCGAACCATTGGGTTTTAACTTCATTACTCAGTTGAAGTTCGCCTATTAGAAAATTTAAGTGGCTTTTTGTGTCCTCACTCAGCGTCTCAATTTTTGTCTTAGCGGCCGGGATATTATGCACCTTGGCGGTACTTTTAAGTGGTGTTTCTTCCGCTTGAATAACAGGTACTGGCGTAAAACTTTGTAGTTCCTTATCATAAAGCCTTTTAAACTCCTCATACGAGAAATTAATTTTATGGTTGGGCTGGAGCGATACTATAGTCGACTTCTTGATAACTGCTTTATAGTAAGTCATATCCTTCTTGGGGTCTTTCTCTAGTTTTGCTTCCATAACCACTTCAAAGTAGTAATCAAACTTCTTATAAGCATCAAACGTTGTGCCATTAGCTTTATCATCTTCCCACTTATCCTTGGAGTGAGCCGTTACAATAACGTTCATATCTAACACCCGAAGCAAATCTGTAAGCTTTTTAAAACGTTTGTTTGCTTCCTGGTATTCCTCTGAAAACCGCAGCTTTCTGCCAAGTTTTAACAAGTTAGCATGACAGTCGTCCACTAGTTTGGTATAAATGGGCGTAATGGAATCAATAACCAATGTTTGGTAATTATGCTTGACGCTCGCTAAGGTTTTTACCTCAGCGAGTAAGTCGTCAAATTTATCAGTCTGCCATACTACAGCGCCATTCTTGTTCAAATGGTCTACGTATAACTGGCGTTTAATGCGCCCCTCACAGTCAATGTAATAAGCTTTTGGGAATTGCGTACAAAAGTAGCTTTTTCCGCAACCGCTCTCAGCAAATAAGAACAATTTTAAACGTTGGTTACACTCTGTCACTGGTCTACCTCTTAGTTGTGCACTCATTTTAGTTCTTCTCCTTATTCGTCAACAGCCCATATACCGTTTGCATTACAGACTCCTCAGTAATTGCATGTAAGGAGGCCATTATTTCCCTTAATATTCTCAACCCATCTTGCCTAATATTGTCATTACCAGTTTTTATAAGCTCTGCAAATATATGGTTTACATCTTCGGTAATTAAGTCGTAATACCTGCGCTCAAAATCTAGCTGGTCAAACATGGCTGGCTCCTTCTTGTTCGATATTTACCTTCAGTTCGAATCTGTCTTCTTTAGACTTCCTGATTAAGTCGAACTGGTTATTCATCTCATCTAAATAGGCTCCATCTTCTTTAGTCCACCCAATCAGTGGATTAACGCGAGTCCTAGCCCTGTTTTGGTGTTCCATCATCTTCATGAGAGAAGGAGCATAGCCATATAACAGCATATCTTTTGGGACCATGATTATTTTGGTTGTCATTATTGGTTCCCTCCCATGGTTGAGGTGGTTTCCAATAAATAAGCGTTCCTACTGAATGAAACGAGCTTTAACTGCGAAGCCAATACCCTTTTCTTTCTTCCGCTTAACCCGTCTCGAACAAGACAAGTTGCTTCTTGTCCGCCAGGAAGATATTTAATATCCAGCAGATATAATCTTCTGAATGACGCTAATTGCTGGCTATCTTGAACCAAAACGCTATTGTCCAAAGGTACTGGTTTAGTAACTGCGTTCATACCGCACCTCCCCTGGTTATTTCCCAAAAGTAAGCGTCCTTGCCATATGAACTCGCAACAGCAGGCTCATTGAAAATGAAGCGGTCGCTGTAATGCGGTTTAAATGTGCCCTGAGAAAAACCTGAAAGATATCCACTTATAAAGGCTCTCTTTGTTAGTCGATTGGTTTTAGACTTGTCGATCGCTTTGGCACGATCTGATAAAATTAAGCTGGATGTCGTCATTTTCTAAACTCCTACTATGAGTTTGGTTAGTGATATGTGATGTTGAGGGCAGCAACCTTCAGCATCACGACATCCTTACTCTAAAACATCCATTCCAATATTGCAATACTTTTTTTTATGAATTATGATGACGAAATGAGAAAAGAACAAGCTGCTTCAAAAATAATTGATAAGTGTGGTTCGGTTAGTGCAGTGGCTAAAAAATTAGCTATTTCGCAACCCTACGCATCAAATTTTCTTACTGGGAAAAGAAAAATACCAATCAAATATGTAAAAAAACTCGTTGATTTATCTCAAGGCGAAGTTAAAAAAAAGGACTTGCGCCCAGATGTTTATGATGATTGAGAGGTAAAAGAATGTACGCAATAGCATTTGATTTAAGAATAGAAGATTTAAAGAAAAATTATGGTGATCCGTACAACGGAGCATATTCAGAAATTTCCAGAGAATTAGAGGCGATTGGCTTTGAATGGAAACAAGGTAGCCTCTATGTAGGATGCAATGAAATTAATTCCTTAACACATGTATATAAGGCAATTAATCGCTTGTCTCAAATTGAATGGTTTAAAAAATCCGTGAGGGATATTAGAGCTTTTAAAGTGGAAGATTGGTCAGATTTTACAGAGATCGTTAAAGGATAAAGGAGCAAATAAAATGAAAAGTTAAAAATTAATTATTCGAATATTTTCCCGTTCTCAAACGGATGAATGTCAATCTACTAATTCTAAATATGAAACCCAAGAAACTTCATATTAGATTAAGTAGATAGGGTTTGTCAACTTTAAAAATGTTAAGGATCTAATATGAGCGCAGCACCACTGGCCCTAGCGTGCAAGCTAGATGATTTGAAGCAGCTTGATAATAAGCCATATATCAAGTTTCAAACCCACCTTCTTAACCACGTGCTTGACGAATTACCAAGAACCCTAGCGGTCTTATATGAAAAGCTTTACATCAACCAAAAGACGGATAAACGCCATAGCCGAGGCGTAATCATGTCGCAAAGGCAAATAGGCAAACTAATTCGTAGACATGAAAGCACAGCATACAGGCAACTAAAACAACTGGAAGCACTTGGATACATTAGAAAGACACCAAGCAAACATTCTAAAAACCTATATTGTAACCAACTTTGTTATGAGGTAATTGCACCAGAAGAAATTTTATCTGGCATTAAAAATAACGTATTGGATATAACTAAAAACAATACACTGTATAAAAGATCGCCTGCAAAAACGCATGAAGACCTGCGCAAAAATGCAGAACATATAAATAATAATAGAAATAAAGTACCTATTATTAAAACTAATATTAGAGAAGAAATTCTGATAGATAACTTTGAACCAGTATTTGATGCTGTCGTGTTACCCTCTGTTGTTCCATGTGAAACATCTGGTGTTCAATTTGAACCTGTCGTAGGTGTCGTAGAACCTCAAGCCAAAGTCGCCAGGTTGATCACAAAAGCGGAAAAAGTCGAAGTTGTGAAGAAAGTCAAAGCCATGCTTAAGGCTGGCGAGATACATCCCAAGGTGCAAGCAAACTACCAAGACATCATGGTCTTAGTCCAGCACGTCATAATCCACTGCGTATATCGCAATGTATTGCGTTGTAAGACCTTCAAACATGCTTTAAATTTCGCAGCCAAGGCCATCCGTAACGGCACCTGGACTACTCCTAAACGAATTGTCCAAGCCGAGATAAACCACAGGGAACAACAGGCTAGAGAGGCTAATGAGCTGGAACTAAGGAAGAGTCTAGGTTCGGGCTTGGGTAAAATACTCGGAGAGGCTGTGCGTGTGCAAAATGGGCTTTCTGATGCGGATATTGCTAAGGCGAAAGCTGCAATACTTGAGCATGGCATACGAGAGCTAGGAGCTAATGCAACGAAAAACGACATTGATGCACTTAAGACAATTTTACAAAAGTCCATAGACCGAAAACGCAGCAAATCACGAGAATAAGGGGAAGCAATAATGTTGAAATTTAAGCCAAACAAAATGTTAAAATCCAAGAACTTAACTAATGACCGCCTATCCTCCATTCTTAAATCTCAGGCTTTTAGAGAATATTCACTGAGGAAACTTGAAGAACAAGAACAGGCGACTAAAGAAGCAACCCAAAAGCTTAACGAGCAACTCAAGGCTGTCTTAGAACAAAAAGCAATTAATCTTAACACCAATAAGCCTAAGCTCAGCCTTAAACGACCAAAGTCTAACGGAGATGCTAATGCCTGACGATAAAGGCGAGACTAAGTTCTTCCATGTCTTATACGACTATCTACATGCTACTTGGAACGTGAAGATAGACGATTACAAAACATCGGTATTCACCAACAAAGACAAGGACAAGTGTATAGCGGAAGCCAAGAGGCTGGCTCAAGAGTCTACCGCACCTAAGCGTAGGGTGCTTATACGCGGGACTAATGGCGTAGTTTTAGAACAAGTAGATTATGATAGCAATTTGATTGCATAATGCAATCTTTATATTGGCAAAACAATTGCCATTAATAGCAAAATAGAGGCAAAATGATAGTATTAATAGGTGGAGAAAAAGGCGGCACTGGCAAAACTACCCTGGCAACTAATCTTATTGTGGAGCGAGCAAATGAGATAGGTGATGTTCTGTTGGTTGATGCGGATAGACAAATGACTGCTAGTCATTGGTGTTCAGTTAGAGAAAATAATAATATCTCCCCTCGTATATCAAATATTCAAAAGTACGGGCAAACCCTCAAGACCGAGACAAGAGCCTTAAGCAATAAATACCAAGACATCATTATTGATACTGGCGGTAGAGATGCGCCAGAACTTAGAGCAGGTTTGCTGGTTTCTGATATCTTTGTTATACCGCTAAGGCCATCTCAATTTGATTTGTGGACATTGTCAAAAATTCAAACTCTTGTAGAAGAAGTAATATACCTGAATGAAAAGTTAAAAGCTTTCGTGCTGCTAAATCAATCCTCAACTAATCCATCGGTTAAAGAGCTTCAAGACGCTAAGGAGCTATTGAAAGAGTTTGAATTTTTAAACCTTATGAATGCGGCGTTATGCGAGCGAATTGCTTTCAGAAAGGCTGCAATTCGTGGCGAATCTGTGGCAGAATGCAATCATTATGATAGCAAAGCGATAGCAGAAATAAAGTTAGCTTATAACGAAATATATCATCCAAACGAGGTTATAAATGAAAGCTCAAAAGTTCAGCAAAGCACCCGTAACACTTGAAGACAAGGAAAAACTAGCAACTAAGTTTATGGAGGCTTCGGATTCCACTCAAAAGACGGCTGTTAAGCAGAAAGCTAAGCCTTTGTATTTGAGGGTGCCTGAGTCATTTTTGAACAACATTAAAGAGATATGCAACATCACTGGATTATCGCAAAACGCGATTTGTTTAGATATCTTAAGGCCAGCAATTAAAAAGAGATTGCAAGAGCTTAAAGATGAATAGGTATGGCTCAAATTCTGATATAGTTAGTAGTGTGCATTATTGGCGGTGGTAGGTAAGACAGAGTGATCGCAGATGGGATCAAAAACGGCGTTTGGGGGAGGTTTAAGTCAGGAATTGCCTGTGAAAATAGGAGTTTTTAGTGTGATCGCAACTGGACATTCAATTAAGGGTAAGGAAATAAAAATGATGAGATTTGGTTTAGTAGTATTCAGTGTGATGGTGCTATTGGCTTTGATATTTGCTGTGGCTAAATTTAAAGATGCGATAATTGCTAAACCAACTAAAGCTAGCGAGTTTGTCGAGCATAATTCGGAGTAAAATTTATGAAAGTTAACCTTTATGAGAAAAAAGAATTGAACCTTAGAGAATATTACACTTTTGGTCTTAGTTTATTGCAGTTGATGGCGGTTTTAGGAACTATAGGGTTGGTTACAATATGGCTTTATGAATATTTTAAATAATTGGAGACTGTAATGAATTTTGTGTTTAAATCTATAAGTAAAGATTAGCACAAGCAGGGGTATCTGCAAAAGCGATAGACTTATAAATTATAGGAGGTTGTATGAACCAAAATTGTAATCAAAAAAGCTGCATTAAGAAGGTTACTTGGACAGTATTTATCATTGTTGTAGCTTTTATTGTTGGGATGGTAATTCCGAATTATTTTAACCATGAAGTAGAGGTTGAGCCGTTAAAAGAGCTCCAGGAACAAAGACCAGCAGAGAAATTTTTGCCGCTTCCTGAAGAACAAAAGGAGTTACAGGGTTCTCCTGAGTTATCTAAGCTTAATCCTGACCCACAAATTAAGGAGGGATGGTAAATATGGGTATTAGCAATCATGAATTACATGAAAAAGACTTTTATGCGTGGACTAAAGAGACGGCTCAGTTATTGAAAGATGGGAAAGTGAGTGAGGTGGACATTATGAATATTGCGGAGGAAATTGAAGATATGGGAAATAGTGAAAAACGAGCTGTTGTAAGCCAATTATCCCGCCTAATTGCTCATTTATTAAAGTGGAAATATCAGCCAGGATTAAGAGGTAATAGCTGGAAAACCAGTATCAACGGGGCTAGGCTGCAATTATCTTATTTTTTGGAATCTAGTAAGTTACTAAAAAAAGAATCTGAAGAAAATTTTATAAAAGCGTATAAGCTAGGAATTCAATGGGCTTCTTCTGATACAGGGATTGAGGTAAAAAATTTCCCTGCTGAGTGTCCCTTCACCTTAGAGCAATGCTTAGATGAAAACTTCTGGCCAGAATAACTTAGAATAACGAGATGACATAGGTGAAAAAAATAGATAAATCTACAATTGTTGGCAAAAAATTCGGTATGCTTAGAGTTTTAAGTGTATGGCGTGATGTCGCGGGAAGAACTACTATAGTTTGCAAGTGCGATTGTGGTGGAAAATGGTATGGTAATTTTGATTCAAAAGTTTTCCTTCCTAATTCTTGTGGTTGCAAGCATCAGAAATAGTAGAACTTTTAAAAATGCTAAATTTCATTGTCTATGCTACACCCTATTTTTTCCAAGATGCCATCCAATCCGTCTAGGTTATGATATTTTATTGTTATGGTCATCCGTTTTTCGTCAAACTTAACAGGGGTTGCCAAGTGCTTGCTAATTCGTTGTTCTAGCCTTGCGACATCAGGAGAGACATTGCGTGGTTGATGGCTTCTAACTGCTCGTTCTAATGCTCTTACAGATAGCTTTTGAGATATCACTAGACTGGCAAAGTGAAGCTGCTTATCTGGCGGTAGCGGGTATAAAAGCTTGGCGTGTGTTTTAGTAATTTTTCCTTCCTGCAAGAGCTTTTGAATAGGAGCCGATAGCTTTAATAAGGCTAACGTTTGAGCAATGAAAGAGTGAGATAAACCAAAGCGTTTAGCGGCATCCCTAGTGCTGGCTCCATTTAGTCTTTTTTTAAGTTGTTTGGCTTTGTTTATCAGGTTTTCCTTAGACATATGTAAGCGTTTTCCAGTTGAATGTATCTTCGAGTTTACAGGTTATACATCATCTTGTAAACTCGAGGATACAAATTGACTTGTTCAGCGGACTGCGTGCATGCCCGCTAAGCTTATTGTTTACGGCGTGTATTGGGGTATTATAAGGGCGGTTAAAGTATAAGTGCCAAAAGGGCGTGGAAGAAGCATGGGGCGGGGTACGTCCTTCAAAAAATTGAACTCACCAAGTCTGCCATGAGCCAGGGCAAGGTTAGAAGCCGTGGAGCCTACTTGAACAAGGCCATCGAGCTTGATGAATGGGTTCCCGCCCGCCCCAAACGAAGACGAGGAAGCCCAAAATAAGCCCGTAGAGCCGATTATGTAGCCTGGTATAATAAAACTCTCGCTGATAACGAGAAATTAGCGGCCTTGAATGAAGCCATCCACAAGCAAGGATATTTTGAAGGACACTTAAAAAACGCCAAACTCTCCGTGCTTGACGCGGACTTCACGAGTAACCGCTTTTTTAAAATGTTGATGCAGTTAGTGGGTAGAGTGAGGTGATTTCTGGTATTCGTATACTCGAGTGTACGAGAAGAAAAACAGAAGAGGTTAAATAAATGAATATTATTAGCAAATGTGATTGGGCATGGGATAAATATTTAAATGCTTGCGCTAATCATTGGATGCCTACGGAAATAAATATGGCAGCGGATTTAGCTTTATGGAAAAGTACCGACGGGTTAACTCAAGATGAACGGGATGTAATTGAACGTAATCAAGGATTCTTTTCTACAGCAGATTCCCTTGTCGCAAATAATTTGGTATTGGCGGTCTATAGGCATATTCCAAACCAAGAGTGCCGAAGGTACCTGGTCCGTCAAGCCTTTGAGGAAGCGTTACATACACACGCCTACCAGTACATAGTTGAAAGCCTTTCAATGGACGAAGCTAAAATGTTTAATATGTATCGTGAGGTGCCAGCGGTGTCTAAGAAGGCGGTTTGGGCGCTTAATTACACTCAAAGTTTGTCTGATCTTGCGTTTTCAACGGGGACTATAGAAAATGACCAGCGTCTTCTTAGGGATTTAATCGCTTTTTATGTTGTTTTTGAAGGGATATTTTTTTATGTTGGGTTTGTTCAAATTTTTGCTTTAGGAAGAAGGGGAAAGATGGTCGGAGCCTCAGAGCAATATCAATATATTCTGCGTGATGAATCCATGCACTTAAATTTTGGTATAGATTTAATTAACCAAATTAAAATTGATAATCCACACCTTTGGACACCAGATTTTCAAGACGAAATTCTGAAAATGATAAGAGAGGGAGCTGAGCTGGAATGGCAATATGGATATGACACTATGCCTAGAGGTATTTTAGGTTTAAACGGCAATATGTTTAAAAACTATATACAATTTATTGCTAATCGCCGTTGTTGTCAGATTGGTTTGCCAGAGCAATACCCAGGAGCAAACAACCCATTTCCTTGGATGAGTGAAATGTTGGACTTAAAGAAAGAAAAGAACTTTTTTGAAACTCGTATAACCGAATATCAGACTGGTGGGACATTAGTTTGGGAATCTTCTGATACAAGCGATAATTCAGTAACTGCAACCAATACAGTAAACACTAAACTTCGGTCAGAAAAATGTTGTAGTTGCGAAATGCCGTTTATTCCAAAACAGGCTCAAGATGTGTTTTGTGATGATTGTAGTACAAATTTTAAGGGTTCTAACTAGATTTAAAAGCTAAGGTGATAAGAATGAAGATGTTGAGGATATTTAGTTTAGCATTGTTAGTTGTTTTGGGTGTTGTAGCTGTAGTATTCGCGAAGCCGCAAAACGACTCGGTAGAAAAAGCATCGCCAGAAATTGCAGACAAATTTATAAAGCATAATTCGGAGTAAATAATGGAAAAGATTAATCCACGCGTAGATATAGCGTTCAAGAAAATATTTGGAGTAGAGGAGAATAAGGATTTACTCATATCACTTATTAACTCGATTGTAAGCGAAGAAGACCAGGTAACCGATGTTACTTTGTTGAACCCATATAACTTGCAGAGTTTTAAAAAGGATAAGCTTTCAATATTGGACGTAAAAGCTAAGGGGCATGATGGCAAGCGTTTTAACATTGAAATTCAGATAAGTGATGAGGCTGATTATAACAAACGAGCTTTATACTACTGGGCTAAGTTATATACAGAGCAATTGAAGGCAAGAGGTGATTATGGAGAACTGTGTAAGGCTATCGGTATTCATATTCTAAACTTTACCTCTATTCCTGAACTTGAGCCTTATCACAACGTATTTTATATAACGGAAAAAGAGACAGGGTTTCATTATTTTAGAGATTTAGAGTTGCACACTGTTGAATTAAAAAAGTTTATTGGCGAAGACAATAACGAGTTAAATGATTTGGTTAAAAAGGTTAAAGCTTCGTTGGATATGTGGAGTGCGTTTTTAACTCGGCATGATTTGTTGGTAGAAGATAGATTGCCTCATGAATTGGATAAGCCAGAACTTAAAAAAGCCTTACATGTCCTTGATACTTTAAACTTCGCAGAGGAAGAGTGGCAGGCTTATGAGGATAGGCTTAAGTGGTTAAGAATTGAGACAAATACCTTGAAGAATTATTTTGAAAAAGGGAGAGCAGAAGGTATGGAAGAAGGGATCGCTAAAGGAATTGAGAAAGGGAAGGTTGAGGGTATTGAGCAAGGAATAGACAGAGGAATTAAAATGGGTGAGCAAGCAGCTTTGATAAAAATTGCTAACACTTTGCTTTCTGAGGGTACTTCAATAGAGAAAATAGCCCATTTAACGGGTTTAACCGAGGCTGAAATCAAAGAACTTATGGTCGATAAATAATAGGACTTTATGATATGCGTCAAGACATTATTGATAAAATGTGGCAAGACAAACTAAACGAAGCAAAACAAAACGGCATTGCAGAAGGACGAGAATTGGCTTTGTTTGAGGTTGCGAAGAATATGTCTGCTAAAGGCTGTGATATTGACTTAATATCGCAAGTTACAGGTCTTTCAGTTGCTGACATTAAAACTATTCTGGATTAAGTATGTTTAGAGTTCAAGAAGACAACAAAAAACAAGCGCTTAAAAATCTTATTAATTTCGCTTACGCTCGGCTAGAACAATGCGACATCGCAGATGCGCACCGAACTATTGTAAATGCGCTGGAAATGTCTAAAAACATTGGAAAAAGATTTGTTACAGACCAAGATCATACAGCAGAATTAAATTTAGCATTAAATAAATTAAAGGAGATGTTGTTACTAAAGTCACAAGTAATGGACTATTTAGAAATTGCGAAGATTAATTTTAGGGCGGAGAGAGATGCTAATAAATAACCCAAACTTTTTAAGTTAATGGAGAGGAATAATGCTGTTACGTGTTATTAAAGTCTATAAGGTAAAAATAAAAGAAGTCTCACATATCCCAACCAAGAAAGATCCTAACATTGTGGTTACGCATTTGCATGTGGATTTACTAAACGAGCAAACCTCTGAGCAGTTAGCTGTAACCCATTATCAAATATCTCCAACAATGAACTCTGCTTCTTTATATGACTTATTTAAAGTTCCTACTGATTTGCCATTAGACGCATTTGCTGGACGAGAGGGGTATGCCGAAGTGTTAGAGATGTTGCAACTCAATAACACAGTTACAAGAAATATAAAACGATTTATTAGTGAGGATGAATATAAGCAACGGTTGCATTTGAATAACCAACCATCACCCGTACCAGTAAGTGAAGAAGAACTAGCTAAATTGAAAAAAGAAACGCTAGAAAAAATAGAGCAGGATAAAATATCGAAGGAAAAACGTAAAGAAGAAGTAAACAAACCTAAGTCTACTAAGCCAAAGAAAAAAGCATCTCGCAAAGCTGTAAAATCCTTTTCAAATTTAATGCAAAAACAAAGAAATAATTTGAATAAGAAGCCGTCATTCAGGGGCAATCTAATTGATGGATATGTTGAAAAAGCATACCCGCAAGCATTTGAGCGTTTGCTAGCCAATCACAATAAATTCCACACGAAAGCTGGGGCAATAGGGTCTTATTTGATAGTGAAGGCTAGGCAGGAGTGTGAGCATAAGAATGGTATTTCTATCCGAAACTTTAAATAATATAGAGTATTTGCATGTCCCATTGTTTAAAAAAAATGTTTGAGGCTACTGCTGGAAAAAAGTACGACTTCTGGTATTACCAAAGTTTACTAGAAGAACCTTACACAACTTTACAAGAATATTGTAGTAAGCAGACGTGGCTAAGAGAACTCGAATCCTCTGCCATGTTGATGGCTGAGGAAAGCGTAGCAAATAAAGAATTTTCTAGAAAAAATGGAGGTACTAAATGGGGCTAGTAAATAATAATAAAAAACTTAAAGTTGAAAACATGATAAATGTTGTCTTAAAAGGACAACATTTATCAAATACAAAATCAGAGTACAGATGGGATAATATAAAAGAATATCTCTTGGAAATAAATCCAAATACGGGTAAGCCAAACATTTTTAATGAAGATAATTATAACGCTTATTTGTATAATAAAAAAATAGTGGATGCCTTTAAAAGGCAAGAGGGTGTAAAACAGGTAAAATTGGTTATCAAACAGCTAAAAATATCAAATATTTTATTGTTGATCGAATATATATTTTTTATTATTCCTACAGCTTTTCTATTATTTTCGTACGCTTTCATAAGAGACAGGAGACAGGAGACAGGAGACAGGAGACAGGAGACAGGAGACAGGAGACA
>CADEGZ010000002.1:0-24107 GCA_902827015.1 uncultured Pseudomonadota bacterium | reverse complement strand
GAGACAGGAGACAGGAGACAGGAGACAGGAGACAGGAGACAGGAGACAGGAGACAAGTGTTTTGAAGCGAATTATCTGGTTATAGATGGGTTGACCAAATTGTTTCCAATAATTAACTTGCGAGAATCAAGTGTTGACATGGGCATCTCTCTTGTGTTTTGAGCAAGGTTCTTGTTACTAGTTTCTCCGTTGTAAATATTAGGTGCACTTTGGATTGACTATGCAGAAAAAAACTAACATTTCAGAGTCTTTGGAAGAGACCTTGTGCCGATTGATCCGATCATCCGATGAATACGACATTCAAAAAATAATTGAGAAGTTTAAAAAATTAAAATGTAGGGTTTACATAAGCTATAAACGAATACGTTTAGAATTTCCTGATAATATTAATAAATTTCACAAAAACGAATTGAGTTTAGCCTTTGATAAAGTACACAATGCAATTGGAGAAACATTGCGACATCAGAACTTAGATAAACTTGCAGTTAAGGGAGTTGACACATTGGTAAGAGTAATTTAAATTTCATCTCCACAACATAAATATTTTAAACATCTTTTGTTTTTGGTAAAATAATAACGGTTTTTATCGGAAAACACTGTAATTTATGCAAAATATAGAAGACCTTAAACCGTTATCGGAAGAAGATAGCCAAGATACAGCAGAGGACATTGAGGAAGAGTTAGACTCTTCTAAAATAGAATGTACAGATACGTTAACTCTATTTTTAAATAAAATAGCAAAACATAAACTTCTTACTAAAGACGAAGAAATAAAATGTGCTAACCTTGCCCACCAAGGCGATATTAGCGCAAGAAATAAATTAATTAACTGTAATTTAAGGCTTGTGGTCAACATAGCTAAAAAATACTGCAATAGAGGGTTAGATTTCATAGATTTGATTCAAGAGGGTGTCGTTGGATTAATGACTGCGGTTAAAAATTTTGAACCTGACAGAGGCTTTAGATTTACGACATATGCTTATCACTGGATATTTGAAGCTATCAATAAAGCCATATTAGATAAAGGTCGAACTATCAGAATTCCTTCAAACCTTTTGCTGGCAATTAATAAAATGTATTTTGAAATGTATAAGAATTCAGACTTATCAAACGCACAAATAGCTGAAAAACTAAATATTAATGCTAACAAGGTTAAGAAGTATATAAAAATTAGTCAAGACGTTATTTCTTATGATACTGAAAACGAAGACGGACAGTCTCTTATAGATTTCATAGAAGACGAAGACCAGAGCATTGAAGATAATGTGGGTAACCAGCAGATGGGCGAGATAATTGATAAGCACCTGCAAAAGTTAAACGCTCAGCAACGGCAGGTTATTATCAATAGGTTTGGCTTGTATGGCGAGAGTGCCAAAACTCTCGAAGAAATAGCAATGCTAATGGATTTGAGTCGTGAGCGGATAAGGCAGGTTGAAAAAAGTGCATTGGAAAAGCTTAGAGTATGGTTCAACCGAAACGGGGAAAGTAAAGTTGTTTAGTTATAAACACTATAAAAATACCAGCGGCAACAATCACAGTAAGGCTAAATAACGCACGTCCCGCTCATCGTATAGAATGAATTATTGCTAGATGAACATAACCGCTGGAAAGTTATTCAAAAACACAATTTGAGTTTTGAAGTTGTAGAGGCTACAGGTCTTAACGACAGGCTAGATGTCAAAACCTGGATGATAAACAACCAGATTGGCAAAAGGAATTTAACCACATATCAAAAATCTGAACTGGCTTTAAAAATGGTTCAGGTTGAGAGTGAAAAAGCGAAGCAGAGGCAGTTAGAAAATTTAAAAGTTGGTGATAAATTCCCCGTTGCACCAGATCTGGTGCAACGGGAAAATGAAGAAGATAAAGAGAGAGCCTTAGTACTAGCAGCCAAGAAAGCTGGGGTAGGCACTGAGTTTGTACTGAGCATGGTTTGCCGTTCAAGGTTCAGGTAATAGAGGGAATAGAAGACGAGACAGAAGCGATGCTACGTATTATAGAGCGTCAATTCGCGCGAAGGAATTTAACGAATTTTCAAAAGGCTGAGCTTGCGTTGAGTTACGAGAAATATGAGAGTGAGAGAGCTAAAGAGAGGGTCAAGCTTACTCAGTTCAAGAAAAATGATAATTCTACGGCTCCCCAAAATTTTGGGGAGTCATCTGAAGAAGCAAAAGAAATAAAGGGAGAAGCCCTGGAACTAGCCGCAAAGCGTTTTGGAATTGGTACTGAGACGGCGAGAAGGGTGAAGAAGGTCTTCGAAAGTGATGACGAGGAGTTAAAGAAAAAAGCCAGAGAAAATAAGGTATCGCCTGGAGCTGCGTATAAAATTTTGACGAAAAAGGAACGCCGTGAGAACTATAAAAAGATGAAATGGCTCTTAAATTAGAGGATGTGGAGAGAAGGAAGGCTAAAGAACGAAAAATTAGCAATTTAAAGGTTGGTGCTAAATCTCCCGTTAGGCAAGATCTAGCCGAACGGGAACAAAATGGTAAAGCTTTAGAAAAAGCGGTAAAACAATGCGGTGTTAGTTATGAAACAGTCAGGAGGGCTAAGAAAGTACTAGAAGAAGCGCCTGAAACTTTAAAGCAAGAAGTCCTCAATAGTAAGGTGAGCATCGATAAAGCTTTTCGAGCGGTTCAAAAGCAAGAACGCCGAGAAAACTACCAAAGAATGGAATGGCCGAAGGCCGAGAGTTAACTTTATTTGTAGTTGATGCGCTCTAATCCAGTGGTAACCAAAGTAACATCATACAAAACAATTCTACTACAAGGGCAAATGCAAATATATGGACTGTTCTTTCGATAAATTTAGCAATGCCACGGGTATTCGTTTTCAATAAGTGCAGTTGTGTGTTCATCAATGCTCCATAAAATTTATTATACAATATCGCCGAACAAGGCTTGGAGTTTTTCCAGTTATCTTATCAATGAAAAAAGGGAACCCCGCTCGATGACTGAAATACTGTGCTCCCGTTGCTATGTAAAATGCAAGCTGGGTATTTATCTAACGCATAACTTGAGAAAGTGTTTGAAATACGAAATTTGATGCGGTACTATTCGCGAGTCAAATCTCAATCTCATGTAGGCTCCAAGCCTCTTATATCCTCGCTCATTTTAAGCGGGGTCCTTTTTATAAAATTCAGATAACGCGCTAACAGAAAACAACAAAACGCAAATAAAAGCGTTTACAGCAACGAAAAGGTTGCAACCTATACCCTGGGGAATTAGTAAGTACCGAAAAACGCCTCTACAGGCCTGTAATTGAGAATTTGAGTGTGTATAATCCGCTAGATAACTGGTGAGGTGGTTAAAACCCCGTTTTTGGGTATTTTGGGGGCGTACTTAAAGCATGAGTTTTTTGCACATCGAAATGAACGTTCAACGATAGGGGTGTCAAGGGCTAGATTCCGCCAATTATAATATTTTTATAATTGGCGGAATCTTCAATTTTCTTAGCCATGGTAAATTATTTTTCAACAATGCCAGGACTTGCCAGCTTTGTTTTCAGTTTAAAAACCTAAAATTGAGTAATTTAAAACATCTCTGCACAACTCATTCAGGTTATCCGCATTTGTCATGATATTGGCAATAAAGTCTTTAATTTTCTGTTCATCTTTAGGTTTTAACGAGTGTAAGCTGCCAAATTTGTTTTCCACTTCTTCCTTTAAAAATTCAATAAGGGTTTGGTAGTCCTTTTTTTCAAAGTTTCGGACTTCACTGCCTTGCAACGGTTTACCATAGCCGTATTCGAACCCAAGTTTTAAAGCACCCAGTTTAACCACCGGATCGACAGTGGGGTTGGTAATAAGTGAGTCTAAAACTTCTGCCCATTTTTCAACCTTTTCACGGCATAGTAATGCCAGAGGGGTGTTTAATTTTCGGGTGGCCCAAGCATGAGGGTTTCCACTAAATCCTTTAAGGAAGCGGCCTTTTTCGTCACGTTGAATTATTTCGGTCTTTTGTGATGGCACCATTTCTATAGACGATATCTCAGCATTCGCGGGAATAATTGAAACAATTTTAGAGGTTTTAGTGTTTTTAATTTCTTTAGGTTTGCTTGCCATATTATTTATCCTTTTATCAGTTAAAATTTAGAAATTATTACCCTGAAGATAGGGCAGGTTCAGGTAAAATAATAACATATTTAAAAAGCCAAAGATAAGGTCGTAACAAAAGCTCAAAAAGTTTGAATTTTACATAGTGAATTTGACACCATAAAAAAGAACCAGAGTGTGGAAAAAGATCACCTAACAATATAGGCAAATTGCAGTCAGAAAAAGAAAGAGGTTGGACCCATTGCGAGTAAAGCAAACTGTACTCCATTTTAAGGGTTTCCGTACACAAGATGTACGGAAACTACGGTTGGTGATATGTCAAGAGAAATGATAAACAATTACAGCATTTGTAGTAGCTATCAGTTAAGTATTTACACTCTAAAATGAGCTATGGGGCGTAAGTCTGTAATAATTTTCCGACTCCAAAATGGGGTTTAGGTCGGAAAATTAAACGTAATAAGTTTTGAGTAAAAAACTTCTCTAAAAATGATGGCCGTAAAAGCAAAAAATTCATTCCGTATCACCTAATACTGGACACCAAAACCCTATAGGAAAATACGCTAAATTAGTCCAGCGAAAAAAATAAACACGGGAAACATTTTAAAGGAGCTTCTCTCGGGACTTTTGCAGTGTGGATTTTTTACAGGTTTACACTATAAAAAGGGGCTCTATAAGAGAACCACCCAACATTTGTTGACAAAAGGCATACATGTCAATACACTATTCCAATGAGCCGTCTACCATGCTATAGCTTTGATCCGGATAAAAATGCCTGCCTCATTAAAACGCGCGGCATTAGCTTTGAAATGATAATAGCTTCTATAGATAAGCAGGGGCCATTAAACGTGTTAGAGCACCCTAACAGCCATAAATACCATAATCAAAGGCTTTATGTGGTAGAGCTTAATGAATATGCCTACCTGGTTCCCTTCGTTGAGCAGGACAATAAAATATTTCTTAAAACGGCTTTCCCCAGCAGAAAAGCCACTAAACAATATCTTAAAAGTAAAGGAGCATAAGACAATGGGTAAAAAAGAAGTGCCACTGGAATTAAATAAGGAAGAGAAGGCTTTGTCTCACTCGTTCGATAAAGGCGAATGGAAAAGCGTTAAAAACCTTAAAGCCGAAAAAATAAAGGCTAAGGAAGCCGCTAACCGCCATTTAACTAAAAACCAACGCATTAATATTAGGATTTCAGAAAGCGACTTAGACATGATTAGGCAGCGGGCGGCTCATGAAGGGATGCCTTACCAAACTCTAATTGCCAGCGTCTTACATAAATATGTTTCTGGGCATTTGGAAAATAAGCGCGAGTGAGATTGTAATTAAAGTAAAGTTACACAACTTATTTTCAGGAAATTTTTATGAGTGAAAATTCCACAGAGCTTCAAAAATATGAAATAAATTTAGAAAGTCTATCGGACATTGATTGGTATAATTTATTTTCAATGAACTCCGTTTATTTGCCGAGCGAATGCGGAGTGTATGATGCCGTAATAGGTGCAGCAAGCGTTCAGGGAGACCACTATGGTGAGTATGTGAGCAGCCAAACAATAGTGCATTCAACAGAACTATCAAAAGAATTTTATACACAAATAATGGAGTTTAACAACATACCAATAGTAGTGGCGTATTCTATCGCCAGTTTAGACGAAACCAATCAAAACCATGAGGATTTACTGTATGGTTCAAACTCAGTAACTTTAATTGGAGAAAAAAAGTCAGGTTTTGAATACGGCAAGGACTATACCTTTATTAAAAACGAACTTTTTTTAAGTCAAAATTGTTTATACATGAAAGGGAGAGTGTTTCTTTTATTGGAAGAGGCTTCAAAGATGATTTGGAAAAAATTTAATGTTAACTTTCAAGCAATGAGATTGTTTGCTGAATCTTTTTTTAAAGAGGATGAGTTTAGTATTACACGAAAACATCACATTTTTAAGTGTTTAATGAAAAAGGTTTTTGGAATTAGTGAAGAATATAACACACTATTTGTTAATGATAAAATTTTATTTTTAATCCCCAATCAAGAAAACCATAAAGATTCCGTTAAGGAATATGTTAGCCTTTTTGAGTTTATACACCTGTGGGCGTTTTTGCAGGCCAGACAAGAAAAAATTATTAATGGTATAAACAAAATAAAAATGCCACTTAGTGATTGTTCTTTAATTTTTGGTGAGGATAATAAACTTAACTTGCTTTATTTTGAGGATGGAGATCACCTTCCATGTTATAAACAAGTGTTGAGTTACAATAATGTAAAAATTAAAAAAGATAAAATTCTTAAAATAATTAGGTTTCGGGAAAAAATAGTAAATAATTTGATTGAAAAATCAAGGATTTGTAACGAGATATTTAGACAATACTTCCCAGAGGATTTTTTTATAAAAACCAGAATAATCAAAATATCAGAGGAGTATGAAAACAAAAACTTGGAAATTAAACGTGAAATTGTATATTTATACATGGAGTTGATAAAAAACCTATCTAAACTTAAAGAAACAGTATTAAAAAACCAGCGTGAACTTAACAAAATTAATATACAAATCAACGATGCCAGAGAAAATTTAAAAAACAAAAAAATAACCAGAATAGCATCTAATTTTAAAAATATATTGCCGTTAATGAGTGTATTGCCAGCCCGCGTAAAAACCAATGTTTTTGTTGAAAGTAATAATGTTATTATCACCAGACCAAAAAATGCTACCGATGTAAATGAATTTGAGTTAGAAGTGTCTGCGGATAACGATGATAAAGAATATAACCTAAATGTGTTATTCAACGCCGCCAATAAAATTTTCAAAGAATTAAATTGTGAATGGTTGATACCCGTTGGCTATGTAGGATTATGTCATTTGTATGGGGACAGGAAGAGGTTTGGTAGTAAAGAGTTTTTAGAAACCTCTCCGGTTGATTTATGGAAGACAATCATGCCAAATAGTGTCAATAAAATAAAAACCAAGGGGTTGAGAGATATTTTAGACAGCAGAAAGGCCAGTGATCCTTTAAAACTCAATCCCACCCAATTATTTATCACCCTAATGCATATTCTAAGAGGATTAAAATTTCCTTACATAGATGCCAAGGAAGGTAAAGAAAAATGGATATTAGGATTAATCGAAGCCGTATTTATCCCTTCAACATCTAGCTTTGAATGGAAGTTTAGCACTCGTTTGGAAAAAATTATCACCGAGCAAAGCCAGTATATGATCAGCAATCATGATGCCATGTTTTCCTATAGAGGAAAAGTATTACACACCGCCCCAGCGTTACAATTATATATTGAGTCACTCATTCGAAATAATTTAAGTAAAGGGCTGTTTGGTTCCAAAGACCGATGTTTAATTACACCGTTTCATGACGGTATAAAGATTGAAACTATTGCAAAAGCCATAGGCCTTTTTATATCGAAAGACTTAAGAGAAAAAGATCTTGTTAAAAAGATATATTCCAGTTTAGATGCATGTGCAGAATTTAAAGGTGGAATAGAAAGTTGGGAAAAGCAGCAGAAGAACACGCCGGATGTCATGGAAACCAAGCTTGTTCTGAGGGTGCCAGAAGCCTATAAGTTGGTGTATGAATCCAATGAATTAGAACAGCGTAAAAACGATCTGATCAATAAAACGAAGTACCCGCTAAAATATTTAGACTAGACACAGTAAGTTATAAAATTAAATATTTACCCCCCTGTGATTTTCCGGTTGCCCCCCGCTGATTTCCCACTTACCCCCCTGTGATTTCCCAGCTTGTTTTTTAGAAGCCTACTGCCATGGCGATTTCAAGCAGATCTCTACATGCCAATCAATAGTGAATTAATAGTAATTCACTCGCAAGCCCATTCGCTATGGCTTCGGGCTTGCGAGATTAAAAACAAAATACAATATCCGTACGAAGCAAAAATTTACGGAGATAGTATGAATACAAACTTAACCACCAATCTAAAAAGGCTTTATTTATTACCTCAACAAGTCTTTCACACTCAAAACGAAGATGGCACCGCTTATTACCCCAATGGCTTTCCTTTAGGTGATGCGCAATTAAATGAAAGCTTTTCAGGAAATAAAACAGTGGCTTTAAATCTGATAAGTGAAGAAGGCTTGGTCAGAGCCATGTCAATAGACTTTGATGGCGTAGCGCATGATAACGGGCAGGTGCATTGGGATGGCTTAAAGCGAGTCTATCAGGCTTTAACGCAAGAGTTAGGGCTGCCAGCTCCCGCTGTTTCAATATCGGGACGTAAGGGGTATGGGCTTTGGATGTCGTTAGACCAGCCTATTCCTGTATCGCAAGTCCAAGCGTTTTTAAGAAGCTTGAAGGCGGCTTACTTGTCGGATATCCCCAAAGATCAAATTGACTTACGTCCTGACTGTAGAGAACCCACTAAAGCTGCTCAAGCAGTGGTTAAATTACCGCCGTGTCTGCATCAAGCAAATAAAAAGTGGTCTGCATTTATATCTATGGAAGATGGAGAGCGTTATGTAGATTCGCCTTGGATGGAGGAGAAACCTGATTTAGAACAGCAAGCAAAGCTTTTAGAACACATACAAACCACTTCAGTACCAAAATTTTTACAGGCCTATGAGCTATTAAGATTAAAAGTGGATGACTCCAAAATTTCCAGCTTTCAGAAAAACCAAGAGCAACATACACCTGATTTTACTAAAGCACCCCATGAACATTTTATAGCCCCGTGTGTTGAGGCTTTAATCAATAAGGGCGTACCAGAAGCCATGCCATACCATCAGGCTAATCTTAATTTAGTCAACTATTGTCATTCCGCAAATATTGAAAAAGATCAAGCGAAAGCTTTAGCAAAACAATTATCCGATAATACCCCAGGAGACGATCGTACAAAAGGAGAATATGAACGCATGAAACATTTTAATAGCGTTCCAGCAAAAGTTTTTTATTGTGACTATCCAAGAAATATCGAATCTTGGCGTAATTTATTTGGTGGAAGCAGTGCTTGTGAAAAATGCCCTATTAATGACTCTAAGATAACTATTCCTGAAAAAAATGATACTATCGGTTTGTTAAAGGCGGAAGAACATTTAATTTCAGAGGTTCTAACACTAAAAAAAGAAGAAGCCTTGGATTTAATTAAATATGCTTGGGATAACCAATTAGATTTATCTCACATTGAAAAAATATGGCCTGTTATTGAACTTTCTTATAGCTTTGACTTCAAGGTTAATATGGGTAAAGGGGTTAAGCCTAAATCCAGAAATTTAAGCTTGGATTGGTTTAGACTTTCTGCACATTTGTCGGGAAAAGATAACAGTAACGCCACGTTTTTACATGAAACAAATAGATATATTTATGACCATCAAGATTATGATTATATCAAACGTCATAAAAAACATTTAAAATATTTAATTGAGACTGAAGACAATAGCGATAAAATTTACTTTATTGGCGATAACCCGAGAGATATTTCTTTAAATTATAGACAGAGGTTTTTTGAAGAAATTCATTCTCGTGCAATAAGTCATGAACATGGTAAATCTACCTTAAAACATTCTGAAACGAAAGAAGCTAAAGCAAAACTTTACCATGATGTTTGGAGTAGTGTTATAAATCCCCATTACTCAATTTCAGATGTTTTTGCTAACACAGGGAGGGCGCTGAATGAAATAATTAGACGAGAAGAACAAGAAACGCCCTTCGGCAATAAGGCTTATCCGCTGTTTCAAGAGATATTTTCTAAAAGACAATCTGTTGAGACGCCATTTTCTTATTTAAATTATTTATTGGAGGGTGGGTTTATTAAAGGAAGGTTGTATGTTTTGTTAGCTCCACCGAAAGCAGGAAAAACTACGTTTGCCGCTGCTTGCATGGACTTTGCTGCTGCAAGTGGGCACCCAGTACTTTATATGGGGTATGAAATGGGGAAGGCTCAAATGGTGTTATATGGACTAGCAAGAAAAACGGGTATTAGCGCATCCAAAATACAAGCAATTAATTTGAATGAAGAAGAACAAGAGACCATTTTGCAAGCGTTTAAGTCTTATGTAGAAAATGAAGGAAAACTACTCACTATTACGGAAGCTTGTAGTCAGTACACGTTGGCAAATGCCGTGGCGTGGATATCTTTAAATAAAAACTTACATAGTGATAGAATGCCTTTAGTGGTGATTGATTACTTACAAATTGCTTTTTCTGGTATTAAAGAAATAGATAATCATGCTTCAGCTTCTGAACGGGTCAGTCAATTGGCGGTAATGTGCAAGCAAATTGCTAGAAAACAAGATGTGGCTTTATTAGTGTTGTCTGCTGTAACCAAGGTTGGAGAAAACGACTCTACTTCAAAAGGAATTATTGATGTTACCGCTGCTAGAGACTCTTTAGCCATTATTCATGCGGCGGACGGTGTGTTATCGCTTCAAACTGCTATGGTTTCCGTTAAACATAAAGACGGCTCTACCTTTGTGGTAGAGACTCGAGATCCTTGGGAAATGTTAGAATCCTTTTGCAGGGAGCAGGGAAATGAATACGAAGCCGAGGATATTTTGAAGGGAAGACAAAAAAATGATGGAAAGTATCCTCAAGGTAAAAATTCAGCTAATACACGAGCGGTTTTATATTTGTTGAGACATCGAGGAGGTATTGGGCAAGTGCCTTTATATTATCGCAAGGCTTTACATCAGTTTGAAGAAGTCCCTTTATGCCAGGCACATAAAACTTATTATGAAAGGTATGACTCTACTCAACTGTTACAAAAAGCGGAAATTTTATTTAATCAGGAGGAAAAACCGATGAAAGTGATTAAAAAAGAAAATATTTTATTAACCAACGATAGTAAGGTGAATTGTCAGAAAGAGCGTTTGGTAGCTATGCAGTCAGACAATAACATAGAATATTGTTATATCACCAATGAACAAGAAGCCATTCGTGAAATTGAAAGTCTGGAGAGGATGGTGGCTTTAGATTTAGAAACGACAGGATTAGATCCACTCACTGCGCAAATACGGCTTTTATCTTTGCATGATGGCAGCAAAACCTTAGTTATAGATCTTTTTAAAATAGGCGGTGTTCATAAGTTAAAACTCGCTTTAGAGAAACTAAGCGCAGTAGGTCATAACAGTATTTTTGATATGCAGTTCTTACATCAAGCAAACGTTACTTTATTGATGGACTGCACTATGATTGGGCATCATGTTCTTACTGGCGAACAATGTAAATTGAAGGAATTATCCGAAGTTTATCTTGAGTTAGAAATGAGTAAGGAAGAACAAAAGTCAGATTGGTCTCAAGATGAGCTTACTGAACTCCAACTGCAATATGCGGCTTCAGATGCACAACGAACATTTGAGATATGGAAAAAGATAAAACCAGAACTTGAACAAACTGATAGTTTAAAGGTGTATGAAATCACTAGAGATGCTCAACCATCCATAGTGCAAATAGAACTTACGGGTATTTCTTTCGATGCTGAAAAACAAAAAAGATTATTGTTATCTTTGGAGGAAAGAAAACTGGGGTTAAAAGAAACTTTAGAAAGAACCTTGGGTAATATAAATTATTCAAGTTCTAAGCAATTGAGCGGATGGTTAACCACTCAATTGGGCGGGGTTGAATCTTCCAAGTACAAAAAATGGCCTAAAACATCGAAGAGGCAATTAATGACAGGCTCTGACGAGCTAAAACAACATGCTCTGTCATTACCCAAGGAAGCTTGTAGTTTAATGATTGATGCCTTGATTCCTATTAAAGATGTAGATAAACAACTAAGTTCTTTCGGGCAAAGCATTATTGACAAGATCCATCCTGCTAGGGGTCCTGCGGAAGAATGGACAGAAATCAGGATTTCAATATTCAATCAGCTAAATTCCCCTTGTTTCATGCCACTTTTCCACCTTTAGACCACCCTAACCCCTGGTATACAGGGTTCATTTAAACGACCCTTTTCTCGCACTACATGATTTTCTAAAAACACCACTCAAAAAGCCCTATTTTTAGTCCAAAATACCCGTTCTAATAATCTAAGTTTACTAAATTGTGCTGATGTCGAGTATCCTAAACTTTTTCAATTCGGAGCACGGAAGTTATGAAAATAGGATACGCGAGGATCAGCACACGAGAACAAAATTTAACTATGCAAGTGATCGCTTTAGAAGAAGCAGGCTGTGGAAAAATTTACGAAGAAGTAACCAGTGGAGCAAAATCTGATCGACCAATATTAAATAATTTAATTAAGCAATTGCGCCCTGGTGATGTGTTGGTAGTTTGGAAATTAGATCGGTTGGGACGTTCGCTTAAGCATTTAATTGAACTTGTACAGACATTTTCGGAGGGAAACATTGGGCTATGTAGTTTAAATGATCCTATTGATACCACAACCCCTGGAGGGAGATTAGTGTTTAATATTTTTGCTTCATTGGCCGAATTTGAGCGTGATATTATTCGGCAGAGAACACAAGCTGGATTAGAAGCAGCACGGTGTCGTGGAAAATTAGGAGGCAGACCTCGTGGTTTATCAAATGCAGCGGAAGCTACGGCTTGCGCTGCAGAAACCTTATATCGCGAGGGTAAACTTTCCGTTATTCAAATTGCCAAGAAACTAAGCATTTCTAAAAGCACCCTCTACAAATATTTACGTTTTAGAAATGTTGAAATAAACAAATATGAAATCCACACATAAAAGAGTCAATATAATATCCCAAGAGGCAATTTATGTATACCTATAATAAAATAAAACTTCTCTCTGACTCAGAAATTGAAACTATTTATTCATTGCCAATATTTAATGAGACAGAGAAAGCATTATATTTCTCACTTACCGATCAAGAGAAAGCTATCGCTGAAAAATATCGCACTGTAAAATCTCAGGTACACTTTATGCTTAGTCTTGGCTATTTTAAAGCAAAACAACAATTTTACACCATTGACTTAAGCTCTGAAGATGCTCAGTTTATTTTGGCACAATATTTCAATAACGACAAGATCACATTATCTGGTAAAATAGACGATAAAACAAATCGAAAGCAAAAAAACGATATTCTCACTTTGCTTGGCTATCAAGACTGGTCGTCAAAATTTCAAACAAAAATTGAGACACATATTTGTGAGCTTCTTAGATACTACCCTAAAAACCACAGTGCATTACGTCAATTACTCATCTATTTCAGCAACCAAAATATAGTTATTCCTACTTACCGAAAACTACAAGACATGTTCACTGCTGCTTTTGCAACCGAGGAGAACCGGCTTAATTCGATCATTTGTATCCACTAAATAATCCCATCTGGCTTTTAAGGTTTTTTTAGGAGCTATTCAAGAGCAATTTAGAAAAAGCAATTTGCTGATCTGCAAAAATTTGTAAGGCGACACGATCAATGGTGTGTGGTAATAATGTTCTAGGATCTACAGCTTTTATTCTAATATCGTGTATTTTGTTCAACAAAAAGTGAATGTAGACCCGCGGATTTAAACCATTTATAATGGCAGAAATTATTAAAGAAAACCAAAGCGCATGAATTTTGCCGCTCTCTTCATGCCCCATAAACAACCAATTTTTCTTTCCCAGTGCAGTCGGCCTGATTAAGTTTTCAACTAAATTCGTATCAATCTCAACACATCCATGACGCAAATAGGCAATTAAATAACCCCATTGGTTTAACATGTAATTCATTGCCATTCCTAATGCACTTTTAGGAGGAACTTGATTCAAATTCTGCCTAAGCCAAACATGTAGAGCCTTTAATAAAGGCCAAGCATATTTCTGGCGTAATCGTTTACGGGTATGAAAAGAAACTTCTAAATCCCTCATTCTCGCCTCTAAGGCATAAACAGGTTTTAAACGTGTAATCAGTTCTGCAGCAATTCCATCAGGATTTTTGGTGATTTTTAACACTTCACTAAATTTCCTCCTGCCATGCGTCATACAACCAAACCCGGTAACATCCTTCCATGTCCTTAAATTTTGATATCCTGCGTATCCATCTGTCTGCAACAAACCCTTAAAAGATTTCAACCTTTCTTCCGCTACACTACCATTGCGTGTTAAATTAAATTCAAAGACCACCAGCCCTTTACCAACATGAGGGGCATAATAAGCCCACAAATAAGCTGTTTTTTCAGGTTTTAAAACTTTAATAGGAGTTTCATCAACCTGCAAATAACGAGCTTCTAAAACAGCTTCCCAAAAAGCCTCGTAAATAGGTACCATCCCAGAACCACTTTGCATCACCCAATTGCCAAGAGTATTATCAGGAATTAAGGCATTATAACTTTCTAAAATCTTCGATTGACGATATAAAGGCAAGTGATATTGATACTTGTTAATAATCACTTCTGTTAATAAGCTCCCACCTGCTAATGCCTTGGGAATAGGTGCCATGGGTTTAGGAGCCATCTGTATGCTGTGACACTGGCGGCAAGCGTATTTCCCTCGGATATGTTCAACAACATATATGCGTAATGGCACGACCTCTAATTGTTCAGAAGTTTCTTCGCCCATCCTTTCTAATAAAGCCCCACAATGGCAGTGTTGTTCTTCCGCATTTAAAAAATGATAAATCTTATGCCGGGGTAGTTCACTGGTATCAATCATGCGGCCGCGTGTTTTTTTACCTTTATGGCGCACATGACTCGATACCACTTGCCATTGCCCTGAATTAACAACAGGTTCACCGGCTTCACTCTTTTTGCCAAATTGCCGTTGTTTCATTAACAGCAATTGCTCTTTTAAATAAGCATTTTCTTTTTCTAAATCTTGGATCCTTTGTTTCGCTCGTTGATATTCCTCCCATAACAGTGAATACTCCATCTGAATATGAGTTGCCGCATCAACTTGAGGAATATCTTTCAGCAAAGCCATATTGGATTTCTAGTTAAATTTATCGTACGATAATTCGTTCCAATGGCGCATTTTTTGCCATTCAAGGCCTGCTAGTAACCAGCTTAATTCTTTAATATCCACTTCAGTCACTCCCTGTTCCTTGTTAAATTTAAAACAAAACCGGCCTTGTTCGAGTCGTTTGTAAATTAAAACCCAACCATTCTTGTGCCAGGATAAGCACTTAATTTTATCTTTGTTTTTATTATAAAACAAGTAAATTCCCTCTTGTGGATTATGCTTAATCTCACGAACAATAAAATTACTTAAGCCATCTATGGCATATCTAAAGTCAATTGGTTTCTTAAAAACCCAAATTTTCTTCCCGTACAACTGTAACTGCATCGCATAACTCTCCCAGTAACTTCTTTAATTCAGGTATAGAAAGAGATATTTTTACCAGTATTTGATTTGGCAAGCCAATTTCAACAGGTATTTGTTTTAATAAGTCTTGAGTATCATTACTCAGCATTATGGGTTCTAAATTTCTTTCTGCATCGGACTCTTTTAATTTTTTGCACCATGAGTGGAATGTACTATGGGTTAAACCTTTCTGTCGACAGAATTCATTGGCGCTTAAACCAGATTTTTTCCATTCCTTACATAAAGCAATTCTTGCTTTCCAGTTTAAATTACTAACGTTAAGTTTTTTAACCTCTAAAACCATCGTGGCTATCCTTTAAATAAAAATAATTTTAGAATTTATTAAAATTTAAAGGTCCAGTCTAGATGGGATTATTTATGGGATACGATCATTTTATTAATACCTGAACGTGAACAGAACCATTTATCTGCTTTGGTTGAACGAGAGGATGGTATTAGTCAACTCAATATCATTCGCTCTGATCAAAAAGATTTTCAATACACAGCCGTTAGGGCTGAGGTTGAGAAGGCACAGAAAATCTCTGAATTATATGTGTTTACAAAAAGTTTCATTCCGACTCTAAAATTATCTAAGAATGCCGTACGTTATTATGCTGAAGTGGCTGAACAATATGCCGCTTATCGGCTAAGGCGGTTAAGCAAACCTCAACAATGGTTACATACTATTTGTTTTGTTTATCATCGCTATCAACAAATTATGGATAATTTAATAACAAGCTTTATGTACCATACAAGATCAATAATGGAAGAGAGCAAGAATTATGTTGAAGCAGCCAGAATGGAACATATTTCACGTATGGTAGTTGATCTCCCTAAAGTAGCAAAATTTCTTAAATGGTTTCCAGAACGGGATGGTAATTTAACCTATACTGAAGTGAATGATACGGCATACAAAATTTTACCCAAAGAGCAATTTCCTGCGCTTGCCGAATTTCTCGGTGGTAATACGTTTGATAAAAATGCTGCCAAATGGGAATATTACGCAAAATCATCCAGAATGTTATCTTTGTATCTTAGACCTATTGTTTTGGAAGTACCTTTTGAATTTTATAAAGAAGATAGTAAAATCATGGAACTTTTAAATCTTATAAAAAACCACTATGCCAGCGGGAAAGATCCAGCTTCATTTAAATTGGCTGATGATTTTGGATTTACTATTCCTAAAAATATGACAAAATATTTAAAACGTGAACCATCAAACGAATGTATTGATCCCTATTTGTTTGAATTTTATGTATATGAAAAAATGTACCATAATCTTGACAGGGGATTACTTTGTTGTAATGATAGTGTTTCCTATTGTGATATTGATCATGATTTGGTAAGTGATGCACTGGTTGATGACGCTGAAAAGATCTCCGCAGAGTTTGGGTATCCTAAAATCCCTATTTACTGTGGCAAAAGACTAGATGATGCTCTACAAATGTTAGATAATGCATGGGATACAACGATAGAAAACATTCATTCTGGTAACAATCCTGGTTTTATTTTCAAAGGAACTAAAGATGGCACACAAGAATGGAGTTTACTGTACGATAGCAGTGAACCACTCAATGATGCTTTTTTCAAAACACTACCCCAGGTTGAAATAGCAGACATTATAATGTTTATTGGCGATCGTATTAATATGTGGGATGGGTTTACCCATATGAAAAATCGCTATATTAAGAGAAAAGAACCTATTCCGTTGGCTATTGTTGCATGTTTATTATCAGAGGCATTTGGTTTCAGCACAGAAAAAATGGCCGAAATATCAGACCTTAATTTCAACCTATTACGATCGACACATGAAGATTTTATTCGCATAGATACGGTATGCACAGTGAATGACACAACTAGTAACCATATACATTCACTACCTATTTTCACGTTGTGGAATTTATTAGAAGCTAAGCTTTTAGCGGATGCCGATGGACAAAAATTCGGAACCAATGAGGGTACCATTCAGTCAAGATTTTCAAAAAAATTCTTTGGAAAAGGTAAAGGAATATCTTTGTATACACTTATTGCGAATTTTGTGGCAGTTAATGCCAAGAATATTGGACCTAACGAGTATGAGGGGCATTCTCTTTATGACATGGTCTATGGCAATAAAACGGACATCGAAATTGATATGGTAACTGGCGATAATCATTCGTTAAATCAACTTAATTTTTTAGCATTGGACTCTATAGATGTAGAGTATGTTCCCAGTATTAAAAATGTTAGAGAAGCAGCAGATGATTTATATTCAGTGAAATCTCCTGAAAGCTACACTGGGCTACTACTGCCAAAAGGCAAAATTAATATTGATCGAATTAAATCACAAAAAAGAGGCGTATTGCGTGTTCTGCTATCATTATTAATGCAAGAAAACACACAAAGTAATATTATCCGAAAATTAAATTCACATGCTCGTTATGCCAGATTGAAGGCAGCGCTATTTGAATATAATAAAATATTCAAAAGCACACATGTACTGAACTTGATCGATAATATACAACTGAGGAAAGCAATACGGACTGCAAGAAATAGAACAGAAGCGTACCATCAATTGCAAGGTCTGATTAGAAAAATTTACAACGGTGTATTTAAGGGCAAGAAAATTTTAGACAATCGAGTCAGCGCTCATGCTGTAAGGCTAATCGCCAATTGTATCATAGCCTACAATAGCATTATACTTAATGCAGTGTATGAAAAAATGGTTAAAGATAATGTGGCGCAAGAGATCCTCGATGAATTTGCAAGAATTTCACCCATTGCTTGGATACACATTTTGTTTACCGGACGATATAGTTTTATGAAAAATAATGGGGTTATTGATGTTGCCGCAATGGCTCTTGAGATTGAAAGGCGCCTGAAACAACATTTTTGGAAAGCTGCTTCTTAACCCGAGCTGAGATCTGGCCCCGTGGTAAAATGGTATCATCTCTCTGAATTAGTTCATTATACTCAACACACTCATAGTTCAGTAAACTCAGATTTTTAATACGAATTTCTCAGACGAAAAATAACGCTATTTTCTGAGGAATTTTTGTAAAATTATGTAGTGCGAGAAAAGGGTCGTTTAAATGAACCCTGTATACCAGGGGTTAGGGTGGTCTAAAGGTGGAAAAGTGGCATGAAACAAGGGGAATTTAGCTGATTGAATATTGAAATCCTGATTTCTGTCCATTCTTCCGCAGGACCCCTACAAGAACCACAAATACAAGTTCAATTCAGACTATTTATTTTAAACAAAAAATCTAACGTTTGTTTTTCAGTTTTAAAAAGTTCCGGCGTTCACTTTGATTTGCTTAAAATGCATGGTTTTTTACAATGCTGCTTAAATTGAGTTAAAACTTCACCTTTTGGTTGAGTTATTATTTTTGATAAATTATTTTGATTTAACTGAAATTCTAATTTTTCCACACTATTACTAATAGCGTTAATTAGATTTTTCTCTTCAAAATTAATTTCTTTAATGAAAAAAAAGATTGTTTTTTTTATCTTTTCAAGATCTATATATTTATTTTTTTCACAAAATAATTCATTTATAGTTTTATCAATAACACAATTAATATCTAAAGAAGAATTTTTAGATAAACTTAATTCCAATAAAATATCAGCCACAAAAAATAACGCATATATATAATTCATTGATACTGGCTCTCGATTATGTACTAATATATCCGTATTTTCCAGCTTTTTAAATAACCATTCTCTATAATTTTGATTATCTTTTAAAACCAAACTAGTTTTTTGAAAAAGAATAGAAAACAAATCTAAATCTATCAAATATTTTAAATTATTTATAGCCTGTCCCCTCAAAAACATTTTTTGAACTTCAAGATGCAGTTTTTGATTATTAACTTCTTTAAGCAACTTAGCAAGAGTCTTAAATGATTTTTTAAAATGAACTGGCATAATTAAATTATAGTCAACAATTATTCGAACTGCTCTTAATAGCAAAACGGGATCCTTCTCAAACCAAGATAAATCACCTTTAACTAATTCAATACATTTATCTTGTAATAAATTTTTAAGTCCTTTTCTTGTTGGATCATAAACTCTACCTTTAATATCACAATATAATGCATTAATATTAAATGCTCTCTTTTCAGCATCATTTATGAAAGCTTCTTTTGAAAAGAAAACATCTGTATTACAACATGTAACATCTATTTTTATACCAAATTGAGTCATTTGATAAAGATTAGACACATAAGGATTTTCTTTTATAAAAAACTGATTAAAATAGCTTAACAAAAAATCTGACGGCATGTCTGTAATAATATCTATATCAAAAAACTGCTTACCAAGTAGCAAATCTCTAGTTGCTCCGCCTACTATTAAAACATGAAACCCAGCCATTTCAAACGAAAACAAAATATTAACAACTGCTTCAGGTAAGTTAACATATGAAGTTAATATTATATTTTCAATTTGCTGGGTTTTTTCATCTATATTTTCCAATACTTCTATTTGATCTGCTAATTTTACTATTTTTTTATTTAAAGAATGAATCTCTTTAGTTTTTTCTAGATACTTATTTTCAAAAAAAACAATATTTTTTTCTTTTTCGCTTACTGTTCTTTCTGCCATCTGTTGAGTTATACTTAAATCTAAATTCAGATTGTTTATTTTTTTTACTAAGTCTTCATTTTCCAATTTACTTTTACCACACTGATTTTCCAAATCTTCTGTTTTTCTATTTAATTTCGTTATTTTCTCATTTAAAATACTTATTTCTATAGATTGCTCTAATAGTTTTTTTTCAGAAACAACTTCTTTTTCTTTTTGTTTAATCAACTCATTTTCTAAATTTTTAACATGTTTTGATTCTTTTTTTAACCTATTTTTTTGTGTTTTAAACTGTTTTATTAATGATTCGCCAATCTTATTTTGCTTTTCTAATGTTTCTACTTTTTGAAGAAGTTTCTTAACTTGCTCTTCTAATAAAAGTTTTTCTTTACATTCTTTCGATAAGCTACGCTCTAAAAAGATAATTTTTTCTTCTTTTTTTCTTAAAATATCTTCTGCTTTTTTATTCTTTTCTAATTCTTTCTCCAGTTTCTCTTTGTGTAAATTTAACGCAAGATCTTTTTTTAGAAATTGTTCTTCTAAAAGTTTTTCTTTATGTGTTTCTAAAAATTCTTGCTTAACTTCTGAAATTATATTTCCGTTACATTTAGAATCATTAACTAAGAAATTATTATTTGTTTCTGAGGATTGATTAATTATGCTCGTTTTTATCAAAAATTCTTCAATTTTTTGATATTCATTACTAGTAGGCACGCATTCTTTTTTTAATTTTACATTCAATTCAGTTATTTCAAATATTTTTGTTTCTAAAAATTGAAAATATTTTATAGAATCCTCTTCTCTTAATACAGATTTAAGTGGCTCAGATACTTGATACGCAAGATTATAAAAATATAAAGCTTTATGTAAAAATTCTATTTTATAAGTAATTACAGAATTTTTATGTGAAAAATCTAAAAATTTTTGTCCTGTTTGTATAGATATCTTACAAGTTCTATTTAACAGATTTATTTTTTTTTCCATCATTTCATCTGATAGATAAAGTACTTGAGAAGATAAACTAATATATCTAAAAAAAATATCCATTATTTTTTTATAAGATAAATCAAATTCTTGGAAAACTTTTTCAAAATTAAACTGATTAAATTTTTTATCAAAGTAACTTATGACTTTAGAACTATAATCTATCGTCATATTATAAAATTCATTTATAAAAACTTCTGATTTCAACAAGCTAGTATCATTTTTTAATAAAAATGACTGAAATAACTTTTCTTCTTTTTCAAACTCGTTTTGCTCAATTAAATTAAATCCATTAAATGCAATATCTTTTATTAGCTTATTAATTATTTTCATGCCACTATCACTATTTGAAGTTAGCATACCTTTCCTTAGTCATGTAACCATAGTTTTTGTTTATTTATTGTTCTAATAAACTTAGAGGGATAATAAAGCATATTATGATAATTACCCCTCTTAATCTAAATTAAAAATTATCTATTTTAAGCTTTGTTTTTTTTCTTTATCCAAAAATTCAACTTCATTATTTTGGCTTATATTTTCTTCTACTGCTTCTACAAATTCATTTTCTTTTTTCTCCTCATTTATATTAAAATCTTTCTTTTCTAATAATTCCTTCTTATATAAATTAACCATTAATTTAGGATCACCAAAGTTTTCTTCCAATACAAATTGCTTTTTTTCATTAGCACTAATTTCCTTTATTTTCATCTGAAGCATTTTAGATTCTAAACTTTCCTTTACAATACAAAGATCTTCTTCAGTTAATTCTTTTTTCCATAAAGAGAAATTTTTACGATCCGCTAATAATTCAACTTCATCTTGTTTCCCAAATATACAAACAGTAGCAAGTTGTTTAGATTCATTATAAATTGAGCTTGTAACAATAGTATCTAACTTAACTGCCTCAGTTGCAAGAGCTAACTGTTTTGTTGGATTTTTTGGCAATAAAATTGGAAATGGATGATAAGAAATATTAGGGTGTATATTCCCATCTTTATCAATAAAGTTTAAAAGACGCAAAGAATTTAAATTTGCCTTTCTTCCTATTTCTAAACACGACATTATCATGGGGTTTAATAATTCAGATAATTGCATTTTATTATTTAAAACAATAGAAACTTTTTGCGGTGGAATAACCTCTTCTTTAAATAAAAATTCTGAATTATTAAAATCAAAAGTGGCAATCTCTGGATTAGAATTAAATTCTAAATAATTTTTCAATATATAGCACGGGCTATCTTCAAAAATAGACGTAATTAAGTTTAATTTTTCGGCATCTCCACATATAGAAACACCAAAATAGGTCAATTCTTTTTCCTGAGTTTTTGATGTCCTTAACAGTTGATCATCCGCTGTTCCTTCGGTCATTGTATGAGTAAAGTCAGAAAAAACAGTATTTTTATTCTCTTGCGAAAACTTATACGCTAACTGTCTAAAAACATAAACGCCCTCAGACGAAGAAAATCGAACATCAATTGATGGCATCTTCCCATGAGGAAATTTGTGCCCCATTCCTAGTGCCATATGTGCTATTGCATTTAATACTTTCCCAAGTTGTACTTCTTTATTTAGAAGTAAAAGTAACTTGTTTGCTTGTTGGCTTTTAATTACATTGCTAAACATATCCATTGTCTCCCTAAAAAAATAACTTGTTATTCATAATACAAAAATTAATAAATTAAAGAAAGCTTAAAATTTTAGCTATTTAAAAAACTAACTTGGCTAATCCTACTAAATTATGATTTACAGTGATAAATTCGTAAGATATTATGAGTGAATTAAAGCAATTTATGTAATATCTGCATATAAAGGTGCCTTTAATACTGTTTTTAAAGAGAAAATAAGGAGATATCTTTATTTATGTTTAGCATTAACCAAAATTCATTTTTAATCGATTACAACACAATAAAAGTTGGAAAAAAATTAGGTCAAGGTGGTTTTGGTGAAGTTTATCAGGGTACTTGGTATGGAGAAAATATAGCAGTCAAACAATTATTAGACGATGAAGATCTTTCTAAGGAAGCTACAGAAGAATTCATAAAAGAATCTGAAACTATGGCTAACTTAAAATCTCCTAATGTAATACAGTTTTTTGGCTTTTGCCTTTCTCCTAAATACGCTATCGTCATGGAGTATATGCCTAAAGGTTCTCTATATAGTATTAACAAAAATGAAGGGCCTTTACCTTGGTCAACCAGAGTAAGGATAGCCACAGATATAGCAAATGGAATTCATTTCTTACATGATAAAAATATTTTACATAGAGATATCAAAAGCTTAAATGTACTATTAGATGAAAACTACAAAGCAAAATTAAGTGACTTTGGATTGGCGAAAGTTAAAATGGAAATTAAATCACATTCTACAGCAAAAAAAACTAACAAAGATTGTGTTGGAACTGTGCAATGGATGGCACCTGAACTATTTAAATTAAAACCTGTATATACTAAAAAATCGGATATTTACAGTTTAGGGATTACTTTTTGGGAACTAGCGACACGAAAACTCCCTTATATTGGAGTTGATAAGAATGTTATTCCTACTTTAGTTCTACAGGGAGAAAGAGAAGACATACCAGAAGGATGCCCAGAAAAAATGGCACAACTGATTAAAGATTGTTGGGAAACAAATCCTGAAAAACGTCCAGATGCTAAGGATGTAGCTGCACGGCTTAAAGAAGTAACTTTATTGCTTGTTAAAAATGAATTTGAAGTTTTAGATAAAGAAGTAAAAGGCGGGAGTTCACCTAGCATCCAGTGGTTTTATAATTTAAATTTTAAGAACTATTGGATTGGGAAATGTAGCGACAAGGCAATTGTTTGCCAAAGAAAAGACGGCGCTTTAACAACCCCTGACAGTATCAACGAATATAAAGAATATGTTGCAATAAAACTTTATGCTCTATTTGGCGTTAATACTCCTGAAGTTGTTTTAAATAAACAAACCCTTAGTAAAAAAGCACAAACAACTTATAAATTTGCTTTTGATGAACACAAGCAAACTTACGGGAAGCTTCCATCAGATGTCCCAGAGTTATATGAACCAAGATTACATTTAATGTCACGTTATGTTGATGGTTTTAAAGATTTAGGAGAAAACTTCATCGATTTTTATCAAAAACAATCAAGAGATGATTATTGCAAAGTTGAAGGTACCCCATTAAAAGGATTTGGCAGGGCATTGGCGGTTGCCACTTTTTTATATGATTACGACTGTATTGGAAACTCTGGTGGTAATATGGGATATGTTCTTAAGGGATCACATGCTCAGATAGTAAAGATCGACTCTGGTGAGGCATTACCTTTT
>CADEGZ010000001.1 GCA_902827015.1 uncultured Pseudomonadota bacterium | reverse complement strand
TTGAATTTTTAGGAAGAGTTGATCACCAGGTTAAAATACGTGGCTATAGAATTGAATTGGGCGAAATTGAAAATTGCATTGAAGAATTATCAGGCATAAAAAAGGCACTTGTAGTTTTACATAACGATTGTGGAAATAACCATCAGTTATTAGCTTATTTTACTCTTGAAGATAATGTAATGTTATCTAATGAAGAAATAAAAGAACATTTACAAGAACATTTGCCAAATTATATGGTTCCGGAAATTTACATAAGCGTAACAAGTTTTCCATTGTCTGATAATGGAAAGATCAATCGTCAAGCATTACCAGGACCAAATTTCAAGGATGTTGGACAAGGATGTCAATTTATTCCTCCCAAAACAAAGATTGAAAAAAAACTCGCTAACATTTGGTGTGAAGTGCTTGAATTAACGTCAATTGGTGTGAATGATAATTTTTTTGTTTTGGGTGGACATTCTTTGCGAGCAATGCAAGTCGTTACTCGCATCCAAAAGGTTTTTGGGGTTGAGGTACCCATTAAGAAAATTTTTGAGTTCTCAACAATTAGAATTTTTGCTAGATTTTTACAAAAAATAATAAAATCTACGAAAAAAATCCAAAAAGTTAAAATTAAAAAGAATAATAATGTTCAAAGAATACCTTTATCATCTGCACAAGAACGAATATGGTTTCTAACTAGGATGGAGTCACAAACTCCTTTCTATAATATTACGTTGGCTTATGAAATTGATGACTGTCTTGATCCTAAAGTACTGCAGCGAGCTGTAGAAAACGTGATAGAGCAGCAAGAAATTCTAAGAACTGCATTTTTAGTGGATGAAAAAGGAGTTTATCAGTGTATCCTAGATAAAATAGAAGTAACAATAGCACTACATAATTTAACAAATTTAGACTCATCTATGTTTAATAGGGAATTAAAAAAATTAATAAAACTTCAAACTGAAGAATTATTTGATCTCTCAAATCCCCCTCTTATAAAAATTTTACTCGGATACCTACAGCAAAAATCTTTTCTGGTTATTACCGTTCATCATATTATTTTCGATGCATGGTCTTCAGGCATTTTAATTAATCAGCTGTCTGAATATTATTATAAAATGACTAAAGGTACAATAGCTTTTATAAAAAATTTAAATTTACAATACGCTGATTTCAGTCTTTGGCAAAAGGAAGACTTAACAAAGAATAACTTTAAGGAGGCACTTAATTATTGGAGAGAAGAATTAAAAGATAATGTATCAGCGATTCAGTTACCAATTATGAAAGCAAGGCCCACTGTTCAGACATATTGTGGTCGTACTAAGCATTTCACTATACCTGCAAATATAACGTTGGCAGTAAAAAAGCTAACATCGGATAATAATAGTACTTCTTTTAGCTTATTTTTATCTGTGTTGTTTGTTTTGCTTTATCGCTATAGCCGACAAAATGATTTATCAATAGGAACACCCATATCAATTCGTAACGATATTGCTTTAGAGCAATTGATAGGTTGCTTTTTAAATATACTAGTTATCCATCATAAATTTGAAGATAAAATAACATTTTTACAAATACTAAAGTATACACAAGATAAACTATTAAAAGCATTTAATTATCGTGAATTACCTTTTGAAAAACTAATTGAAGAGTTAAACATTGAGCGTCAAATCGATCATAATGCTTTATTTCAGATAATGTTTTCTTATCAACAAGAATTAAGCAAAGACAGCAATTTTGCTGGTAAAAAAATGATAGAAATACCAGTAAATTATAGTACAGCAAAATATGATTTAACTTTATTTATTTTTGATAAAATTGAGGAAATTACTGCCGCTTTTGAATATAATACTGATCTTTTTTCGGATTCAATGATTGATCAAATTATTCATACTTATAGGCTACTTTTAGAGCAAATAGTCCAGTCTCCTAATATTCCTATTGATGATTTATTTTTGCTAGACTTGCAACAGAGAGAGAGAATTTTGTATGGTTGGAATGATACAGTCTTAGACTTTCCTAAAAAATATTTACATCAGTTAATAGATGAAGCTGCTCGACATTATCCACAACATTTAGCAGTGTGCTCAGCACGTGGTAATATAACTTATCAATCACTTATTAGCCACGCTAATCAAATTGCCTGGTATTTACGATCAATAAATATAAAACCTAATCAATTGGTTGCAATTATTATGGAAAAAGGTTGGGAAGAAGTAGTCGCTGCTATTGGTATTATGAAAGCGGGTGCTGCGTATCTCCCCATTACAATTGATACCCCTGTAAAACGAATTGAACAATTACTAAAACAAGGTGAAGTAACGGTATTTCTAACTCAAAAAGAATATGCCGCAGCTTATGATTGGCCTGCGAATATACAATGTTTAGTTGTGGATGATTTTTCTTTTTGGCAAAATCAGCCTATACACGATCCAGGTACAGTTCAGGCATTAGATGACTTGGCATATGTTATCTTTACCTCAGGCTCTACTGGACAACCTAAAGGAGTAATGATTGATCATCAAGGGGCTGTCAATACCATACAAACGATAAATCAACGGTTCAAAGTTACAAATGAAGATAAGGTATTAGGATTGTCTGCTTTGAATTTCGATTTATCAGTTTATGATATTTTTGGTTGTTTAGCAGCAGGCGGCACCTTAGTATTACCAGCGGAATCTGGACGAAAAGATCCTGCGCATTGGTTTAAATTATTTCTGGAAGAGAAGATAACTATTTGGAACTCAGTCCCAGCATTAATGCAAATGTTTACAGAGTATGTTAAACATCAACTTGAACAATCTTCATTTGATAATACCTTAAGAAGTTTGAGAGTTATTTTATTAAGTGGTGATTGGTTACCACTAACTTTACCTGAACAAATTCGTCAGGTATTTGGCAAAGAAGTTCAAGTTAACAGCTTAGGTGGTGCGACTGAAGCGTCGATTTGGTCAATTATTTATCCGATAGATCAAATAGATCTGAGTTGGCGCAGTATTCCATACGGAAAACCTTTGGCTAATCAGAAGTTTTATATTTTAGATAATAGAGGCGAACCAAAGCCTATAGGAGTTCCTGGAGAATTGTATATTGGTGGGGTAGGTGTAGCAAAAGGTTATTGGCGAGATAAAGAGCGTACAGAGAAAAGTTTTATAAATCATCCTGAATTGGGTTATTTATATTGTACAGGTGATTTAGGACGTTATTTTCCAGATGGGAATATTGAATTTTTAGGAAGAGTTGATCACCAGGTTAAAATACGTGGCTATAGAATTGAGTTAGGTGAGATAGCTTCGTGTTTAAAAGATTATCCTGATATTCGAGACGCTATCGTTGTAATACGATCGGAAGAAATAGGCTTACAATTGATAGCCTATATATTGACTGAAAAAGATATCTCAGTGGAAGATGTGCAATCTTATTTACAACAACGGTTGCCAAGTTATATGCTGCCAACAGCAATCATTTACCTTGAAAAATTTCCTTTGTCTAATAATGGGAAGATCGATTATAATGCTTTGCCAGAGCCTATTATAAAATCATTAGAAAATAATCATTTTATTCCTCCTCAAACAGAAGTTGAAATTAAAATTGCTGATATTTGGAGTGAATTATTAAAACGAGAAAAAGTTAGTTTGACTGATAATTTCTTTAAATTAGGTGGACACTCACTGTTAGCAGTACAGATGCTTATAAAAGTAAAGAAAAACTTCAATGTTGATTTACCATTAAAGACTGTATTTGAATCAAAAACTTTGCGGGAGTTTTCTAATAGAATTGATTTAGCGACTTTATTAGTTAGTAATACTGAGCAGATCTTGTCAACGAATTTTGTGGAATTAGAAGAGGGGATATTATGAGTAGTTTGGATGAATTTAGGTTGTACAATTTAGTTAAGGGGTTTAATAAAAAAGGTGTGAAGATTTGGTTAGATTCAAGTCAGCAATTACGTTATAGTGCACCAAAAGGTATTCTTAACCAAAGTGATATTCAACAACTTATTGCAAATAAAGAAGCTATTGTTGATTTATTATTGCAACAGCAAAAGCAAAAAAATTCTAGTCAATTGGTTAGGGTTGTTCATAGAAATAAATTTGCTCTTTCTGCTAACCAAAAAGGTTTATGGCAATTCTTACAAGGAGATGTTCCTCAGGGGATGTATAACGTTCCTTTAGTTTATCGTTTGCAAGGTAAACTCTATGTAAGTAATTTAATTAAAAGTCTGCAATATTTGATTTCTAGATATGAAATTCTTCGAACTAAAAATTTAATTATAGACAATGAACCACAACAAATTGTAGAAGAAAATGTGGAAGTACCATTTTTTTACCAAAAGATGACAGAAATTAATACTGACAAGGATGAGTGGATTAAACAAATTACTCATCAGCCTATTTCAATGACAATAGCGCCGTTATTTAGGGTTCATCTTCTTGAGGAAGAGAATAACCACTATACCTTAGTATGGGTTATACATCATATTATTATTGATTCATGGTCTTTAGATTTATTAATGCGTGAGTTTTGGGAAGCCTATATAAATTACAATGAAAATAAAGAACCATCATTAGCTTTAGTGAACTATCAATATATCGATTTTTCTTCTTGGCAAAATCAACTTGTTTATTCAGATCAGTTGGATGAAACAGTTAAGTACTGGCAGAATAAACTAAAAGATATAACCCCAGTATTTTTGCCAGCAAAAAATAGGCTAAAGAAACAAACTTATAACGGTAAACGTGAATTTTTTCAAATTAATAATGCGCTTGTAGAAAATATTAATAAAGTAACATACACTTACTCTATTTCAGAACATGTTGTGTTGTTGGCTGCATATTACTTATTGCTTAACTACTACACTCAACAATCTGATTTAATAGTTGGAAGCTCGTTTGCTAATCGGGAGTATGAAGAGTTTTTAAGTGTAATTGGATTTTTAATCAATCCAGTACCATTAAGGATTAACTTATATAAAGTTGAAAAAATCCAAGACTTATTTTCTGAAGTTAATCAATTGTTTATTGAAGCTCGTGAACATCAGAAATTACCTTTCGATAGGTTATTAAGTTGTGTAAAATTTAATTATGAAAAAAATCGTGCTCCTATATTTCAAACTATGTTTGATTATTCTATAAGTGAGTCTGATACTGTTGAATTTCCCGGTTTAGTTGTGAAGGAAGATAGATTCCAATTTTATTATGCTAAGTTTGAGCTCTCTTTATCTTTTAAAAGGATCCGAGATTTCGTTGAAGGGATTATTGAATATAATACTGATCTATTTGATGAATATTTTATTAAAAATTTAGCTGAGCACTACCAAAAAATATTGAAATTTATAGTTACAAATCCTCAGTCTAAAATCGGAGATATAGACATTTTGAATAGAGAAGAGAAAGACTTACTATTATATCAGTGGAATAGTACAGATTATTTAATTGATCCTCATCAAACTATAGTAACTAATTTTTTTCAGCAAGTTAAATCTAACCCTAATAAAGTTGCTGTTTCCTATAATCATGAATCAATAAACTATCAAGAGCTTGAAGAAAAATCAAATAAATTAGCTAATTATTTACTTGTCTTAGGATCCAAATCTGAAGATATAATAGGGATCTGCTTAAATCGTTCAATAGATACATTTGTTGCAATATTAGCCGTACTAAAAATTGGTGCTACATATTTACCTTTAGATCCTAGTTATCCAAAAGAACGGATTGGATACATGCTTAGCGATGCTAAAGTAAATATAGTTATTACGAATAACAAGGTTATAACTAAATTAAATGTACATGCTGATCATTTGGTCAATCTAGACAGTGATTATGAATTTATCAATTTACAGAATGTAGCTTCACCGAATATATCAATTGTATCCAGTCAATTAGCTTATTTAATTTATACTTCTGGATCGACTGGAAAACCTAAAGGGGTAATGATTAGCCATAGTAACGTTCTCAATTATACCAATTGGTTTAGTAAAGTGTTTATGGTTTCCAAAAAAGACACTTTTGATTTTTCTACATCTGTATCTTTTGATTTATCAGTTACTTGTTCTATTTTACCCTTATTGCAGGGATGTACCGTTGCAATTTGTGATGATGAAGTAAAAAAAGATCCAGTTCTTTATCTTAATCATCTTGAAGAAAAACAAATTTCATTTTCTAAATGCACACCAAGTTACTTTATTCAAATGTGTCGCTTTGCGAATGGGCAGCATAAATTAGAATCATTAAGGTTTTTTATTTTAGGTGGTGAGGCCCTACAGGTCAATGAAGTTAAAGAATGGCTTACAAGGTATCAACACCATAAGATTGTTAATGAATATGGACCTACAGAAACTACTGTAGCCACTGCCGCCTTTATTATTGATGTTAATAACGCAAATAAGTATTTATTCACTTATCCTATAGGGAAGCCAGCTTTTAATACTAAACTTTATATTCTTGATAGCAATGGAAGGCTTTGCCCTATTGGCATTCCTGGTGAATTGTATATTTCAGGAAAAAGTGTTTCTAAGGGGTATTTTAATAAACCAGAGTTGACTGCAGAAAGGTTTTTGCAAGATCCTTTTTTTGATGCTAATAAGATGTATAAAACAGGTGATATTGCTTGTTGGTTGCCTGAAGGTATTGTTAATTATTTAGGCCGAGTTGATGAGCAAATTAAGATTCGTGGTTATCGAATTGAACCTGCGGAGATTGTTCAAACGATTAATGCTTATCCAAATGTAATAGATAATGTAGTGATAGCAAAAGACGATAAATTTCAAAATAAGCACTTAATTGCATATTACATAGAAAAAAAACCAATTGAAATTGAAGGTTTACGAAACTATTTATATGAAAACTTACCTGAATATATGGTCCCAGCTTTTTTTATCAGAGTTGACAAGTTTCCTTTGAATAATAACAATAAATTAGATACAAACTTATTACCAGATCCTTATTTGAATTATAACGCCAGTAAAAATTTTATTCCTCCAATCAGTGATCAAGAGAAGAAGCTCACAATCATCTGGGAATCGGTATTAAACGTTGCCCCTATAGGAGTAGAAGATAATTTTTTTGAATTAGGAGGAGATTCAATTTCGGCTTTACAAGTTATTGCAAAAGGTTATGAAGAAGGAATTTATTTAACTGTAATGGATATTTTTGAATCAAACACTATCGCCAGTTTAGTTTCTAAAATAAAACCAAAGAAATCTGTTAGTCCAGAGCAAGGTTTTCTTACTGGGCGAGTTAATCTATTGCCAATTCAACATTGGTTTTTTGATTTGAAGTTGATTGAAAATAATTATTGGAATCAAGTGTTCAAAATTAAGTGGAATGGAAATAAAGATATTGAAAAATTGAATGAAACATTTAAAATATTGGTAAAACATCATGACGCATTTAGATTATGTTTTGTGAATGATAATTCTATATGGGAGCAGTATTATCTAGACAAAGTTAACAGTGACTATGTAGAGTGCATTACATTACAACAAACTAATAGTTTTAATTACGAAAATACAATAAATAAACACTTACAAGCCATGCAATCCAGTTTAGATCTTGAAAAAGGTGCATTAATTAAAGCAGTTGTCTTTAATAAGATAAATGGTAATTTTGATGAGCACTTTTATATTATTGCTCACCATTTAATTATTGATGCATTTTCATGGAAAATATTATTAGAGGATTTAAATAATGTTTATCATAAATTAATCAATAATTGTGAAGTTTCGCTTCCAGAAAAAACTAGTTCTTTGCGTCAGTGGGCTAATTATTTATCTGAAAAGGCGATGGACGAGAAAAATACTGTTGATTTATCTTTTTGGCAAAAGCAGCTATCTAATTCTAGCGGTGAGTTACCATTAGATTATCAAGGTAAAAATATTGAAGCTAGCATGCGAGAATTTATTTATAAATTAGATACTGATTCTACCAGTTATTTAGTAAATAATCTCACCGCACAAACTAGTTTAAAAATAAATGATATTTTAGTAACGGCTCTTTTAAGGGTATTAAAAAAACACACTGAAAATCGAATTTGGGTATTAAACTTTGATAGTCATGGTCGTGAGACTTTAACTGATCAAATTGATCTATCGCGAACTATTGGATGGTTTACCAACATGTATCCATTATCTCTAGAAATCTCAGAAACAGGGGAGATATTACAAGATCTGAAACTTATAAAGGATAAATTGCTCATAATACCCAATAAAGGACTTAGTTATGGTATGTTGCGATATTTAAACTCAGATACTAGTAAGTGCGGTTGGAATAATTTTATGCCACAGCTTGCTTATAATTATCTAGGAAAATTTTCTGATCATAGTTCAGAAAAGTATTTTAACATAGTGTCAATGACAAGTGGTTTTGATCGGGGGCCGCAAAATATTAGGCCTCATTTATTAGATCTGAATTGTTTTATCCAGGATAATAATTTTATTTTTTATTGGTTATATAGCCAAAATATTCATGCTGAAATAACGGTAAAAAATTGGGCTAAAGATTATATTGAAGAAATAGAAAATTTAATTATTTTTTGTCGTGCTTTTAACAGGCAAATTTTATCTTCGGGTGATTTTCCTTTTTGTAAGTTAAATCAACACCAATTAGATAAGATTGTATCTAAGTATCCTCAATTAGAAGAGATTTTGCCTGCTACTAGTATCCAACAAGGATTTTTGTTCCACCATCTATATCATCAAAACTCAGATGACTACTTAACTCAGTTAACATGGGATATGTATGGGAAGTTAGATGTATTAAGATTTAAAAAATCCTGGGAAAGTATTTTACAAAAATATTCTGTGTTACGTACGGCATTTATTTGGGAAGAAATGCCGCAGCCGTTACAGGTTATTGAAAAAGACTGTCAGTTACATTGGAACGAGCTGGACTGGTCGAATCTTGATGTTGATAAAGAACAAATGTTCAAAGAATATATTGCAAAGGACAGAACAAAGGGTTTTGATTTATCTAAAGCTCCATTATTACGGCTCTCTTTAATAAAATTAAGCGAGGATAAATTTAGGTTAATCTGGAGTTACGATCATTTAATTTTTGATGGATGGTCTACTTCTATAATTCTTAAAGATTTATTTGCATTGTATGAAGTTCCTGTGAACTCGGTAAAATATTTAGAAAAGGAAAGTATTTCTTTCGCAGATTATGTTAAATGGTTATCGAGTAATCATATAGAATCCAAAACTTTTTGGTGTGAATATTTAGATGGTTTTAAAAATCTCACAGGGTTTCCGATGTCTGAGGAATTGTTCATAGAGGATAAAGATATCAATCATGGAAATATTTATTATTTATCAACATCTTTTACTAATAATCTTATAGAATTTTCTAGAAAAAATGCATTTACACTGAATACCTTGGTTCAAGCGTCTTGGGCATTTTTGCTAAGCCAGTATTCTAATGAATCAGATGTGGTTTTTGGGGTAACTGTATCTGGTAGAAATGTACCTTTTCAAAAAGTTAATGAGATTGTTGGAATGTTTATTAACACATTACCTCTTAGAGTTAAATGTAAAAGTATGAAATCTATTATTGAGTCATTAGTTATGATTCAAGAAAATATGCGGATTATTAGTCAATATGAAACATCATCACTAGCTGAAATTGGTGAGTGGGTAGGCGTAAGCGCTAGTAATTTATTAAATACAAACATTGTATTTGAAAACTATCCAGTAGAAGATAAAGTGTTATCTGTTAGCGAACAGATGAATCATAGCGATCAGATATTAATTAGCCGACCGATACCCTATGTAAAATCTGGATACCCTTTAACATTGGTTATTATTCCTGGCAAAAAATTGGGGATTCAATTTAGCTATAAAACATGTTATTTTTCAACCAAATTTATTGAACGTTTGCGTGAATATTTTTTAAATACATTAAAATACATTATTGATAATCCACAAAAACAATTTTTTAGTATAGAGTATTTAAGTTTAGATGAGAAAAAACTGTTAGAATTACAATTAATGGGGCCAAAAGTTGTAGTTGATAATAAATTTGTATATCAACAAATTTCAGATATCGCTAGACGAGTACCAAAAACTTTGGCTATTGTTGAAGACGAAAAAAAGATTAATTATGGCGAACTTAATGAAAGTTCAAATCGTTTAGCACATTATTTACGTAGTAAAAATGTAAAGCCTGATACTTTCGTTGCTATTTATTCCCCACGTTCTGCGCTAGCAATAGTTGCTATGTTAGCTGTAAATAAAGCAGGAGGCGCTTATGTTCCTTTAGATATTTATACTCCTAGCGAAAGAATTAAATTTATCTTGGAAGATACTAAAGCTGAGGTACTAATTACCGAGAGGGAATATTTATCTAATATTAATGCCCATCATGATATAAAGCACGTGATTCTTTTAGATGAATTACCAGCGGAAGTAGCCGAGCAATCAAAAGAAAATCCTATTAATATTAATAAACCTCAAGACTTAATGTATGTTATGTATACTTCAGGCTCGACTGGGACTCCTAAGGGCGTTCTAATTGAACATCAGAGTGTTTGCAATTATGTACAATGGGCATCACATTTTTTTATTAACAACAATGGTTGTGGTGTACCTGTTCATACATCGCTGGCTTTTGATATTACTATAACTGCTATATATCCTCCGTTAGTATGTTGTCATCCTTTGTATATTATTAGGGAAAATAAGGGATTGGATGGACTAATAGAAATACTATCTGAAAGTCACGTTTACAGTTTAATTAAGTTAACTCCTACTCACTTAAAAATATTACAACAATGTCTGCCAAGCTCTATAGAACAGCATGTTAACACTATAGTAGTTGGTGGTGAATTGCTTGAGGCAAAATTAATTGAATCATTAATACATAAAGGTGCGTGTATTATTAACGAGTATGGCCCTACAGAGGCAACTGTTGGTTGTATTGCTACTCAGATTAGTTGTAAATCTTTGCCGAAGCAAGGTGGAGTACCTATTGGTATGCCAATTAACAATACCAATTTATATGTGCTTAATGATGAATGTCAAGTTTCACCTATAGGAGTTATAGGTAATTTATATATTGGGGGAGCAGGTTTAGCTAGAGGGTATTTAAATAATCTTAGTATGACTGAAGAACATTTTGTGGAATTACCCTTTACAAATCAGCGTTATTATAAATCTGGTGACTTGGTAAAACGCCTTGAAGATGGATCACTGGAGTTTATTGGTCGAAGAGATAATCAGGTTAAATTTAATGGTTACCGTATTGAGCTAAATGAAATTGAACAATGCTTACAAGCACATGAGGATATTAAACAAGTAGCAGTTATATTAAATGATATTAATAATGATAAACAACTAATAGCTTATTATCAATCAGGTGAATTTTCCCCGAGTAAAATAGAGCTAAGAGAATATTTAAAAGAATTTTTGCCAGAATATATGATACCTAACGATTTTATTGAAGTTAGTGAGATCCCAATGACTGGTAGTGGTAAAGTTGATCAAAAAGCACTAACCTTGATTAAGCCACTAAAAGAAATAGAAGAACAAGCTTCTTTTATTTTGCCAAAAACTAATATTGAAGAAAAAATACACACAGTTTGGTGCGCTGTTCTTAATAAACCAAAAATTAGTATACAAGATAACTTTCTTGATTTAGGAGGACATTCGTTAAAAGCGGTACAAATAATTACCAGACTTAATGAACTATTTAAGGTTAATATATCGTTAAAATTACTTTTTGAATCACGAACGATTGAAAAATTAGCAGAAAATTTGGAAATTATACTCGACTTTTCTAAAGACGCAGAAGTGTTTGAAGAGGTAATTGAATTATGAACGTTATGGATATTTTAAAAGAAGCAAAGTCACGTGGTGTAATGCTAATAAACAAAGAAGGTGTTCTTGAAGCTAAATCCAAACAAGGGGCTATTTCTAAAGATTTCTTAGAGAGACTTTCAGAAAATAAAAAAGAAATTTTAAACTTTCTGCAATCTTGTCGACTTAATGAGAGTGGTTTAGCTATTACACAACGGTCTTTAAGTGATAAAAGTTTAGTTCCACTTTCTCATGCGCAAAAACGAATGTTAGTAGGATCACAACTATCTACAGAAGTGCCAATTTATATAGTTAGGGCAGCTTATGAACTCCAAGGTAAGCTTAGCATTTTTTTATTAGAAAAATGCTTACAAATTTTAATTGACCGACATAGTGTCCTTAGAACAACTTTTTTTGAAATTGGAGGGGTTCATTATCAACGGGCAACAGAAAAAGTAAATTTTCATTTGGAGAAAATATCTTTATTTGATAAATCTGATGATTTTATTAATAAATATATAAATGATTTTTTTAGCGTGAAATTTGACTTAAATCAAGACTTATTAATTCGGGCGATGCTAATTCAAAGGTCTGAGTCTCAGAATGTCTTTTTAGTTAAAGTACATCATATTATTATTGATGGATGGTCATTAGAACAATTTATGCAAGAGTTGTCTACCTTATATAATAGCAATGGTGATTATATATTCAAAGAGATTGAGTTAGATTATCAGGATTATGCTATTTGGGAAAATCAAGAAAAGACTCAACGGCTATTTGATAAGCAACTATCTTTTTGGGACAATGAACTAAGAGACTTCCCTATACTTAATATCCCCGATTTTAATATTAATCATTTACAATCAATAAAGTCTACAAAGTCTACCTCTACTTTATTTGGGCAGATTAATGAAGAGCTAACTGAGAAGATTAGAATTTTTTCTAGAGAAAGTAACTGTACAATTTATACGTTTTTATTGACTTGCTTTATTATTTTATTAAGTCGCTATACTCGACAAGAAGATATTATTATAGGCATTCCTGTGTCCAATCGTTTTGATTTAAAATTTGAAAGTATATTTGGCTTATTTGTTAATACCATACCATTTAGATTAGTAATTAATGATGAAAGTTTTGCTGATTTTTTGGTCAAAATACAGGAAAAATTAAGTGAATTAAATGAATTCCAGCAAGTTCCTTTGGATAAAATTGTTAAGCGTAATTTGCAGAAAGAGCGCATGACAGATTATTCACCGATTTTCCAAGTAATATTTAATTACTCAGATGAGCAAATACAACATTTGAATTTTAATGGTATTAATATAAAATCTTTGTTTACTCCGAATCCGTATTCCCCTTTTAAATTAACGTTAGATGTTAAAAATTGTGGGAACCATTTAAGGCTTAGTTCTGATTATGCGAAAGATTTATTTAGTAGTTTATTTGTTGAGAGATTTTTTGAAAATTATAGTAAATGTATTGAATCAGCTATAACTAATTTTAATAGTAAAGTTGCTGATTTAAGAATACTTTCTGATAATGAATATCAATTTATTGTTGATCAATGGAATAATAAGGCATTCCATAATCGTCAGAGTAAATGTATTCATCAATTGTTTGAAGAACAAGTAAAAATGACACCTTTGCAAACAGCAGTTATTTGTGAAGCTGACTATCTAACTTATTATGAACTAAATGCCTGTGCGAATCAAGTGGCTTCTTGTCTTCGCAATGAAGGAATTAAAGCCGATGCGTTTATTGCTATTGCTGTTGAAAGATCAATTGATATGGTGATTGGGATTTTAGGAATTTTAAAAGCGGGAGGAGCTTATGTTCCTTTAGATTTAGATTATCCAAAGGAACGTATAGATCTTATATTAGAAGAAACTAAAGCCCCTATTGTTCTTACACGCTTATCGCTTTTTGGTAAATTCGATGGCTATCAAGGAAAGCTTATAGAAATAAGTAGTAGAGACGGGTTTGATCAAAGTATTTCTGACATTCCTAATGTTACTGTTTCAAGTAATCTTGCTTATGTAATATATACTTCTGGTTCTACCGGAACACCAAAAGGCGTTATGGTAGAACATCAAAGTGTAGTTAATTTAGTTAAAGATACAAATTATATAAAAATTACTTCAGAAGATCGAGTAGGGCAAGCTGCGAATTTATCTTTTGATGCGGCAACTTTTGAGATATGGGGGGCACTTTTAAATGGTGCGCAATTAGTTATTGTTGCAAAACAAATTCTTTTATCTCCCCCAATATTTATTGATACCCTTATTGAAAATAAAGTTAGCATATTATGGTTGACAGCAAGCGTTTTTAACCAACTTGTTTTTGATAATTGGGGAAAGTTTTCGAATATTCGAGTTTTATTGATTGGTGGTGAAGCATTAAATGTATCGGCTGTTAATCGCTTGTTAAAAGACACGGAAAATAGACCCAAGAGATTTTTGAATGGGTATGGACCTACTGAAAGCACTACTTTTACTACAATATTTGAAATGTCGGAGTTATTTTCTGAATCATGTAGTATTCCTATTGGGAAGCCAATTTCTAATATAAAAGTCTATATATTGGATCCTTTGCAGCAACCCGTACCAATCGGGGTAGTTGGGGAAATTTATATAAGTGGGCTAGGATTAGCGCGAGGGTATTTAAATAATTCTGAACTTACTGGTGAAAAATTTATTGAAAATCTATTTGCTAGCGAAACTGATAAAAAAAATGGAAATAATTTAAGGCTATATCGTACAGGAGATTTTGGAAGATGTTTGCCAGATGGTAATGTTGAATATTTAGGCAGGTTAGATCAACAAATTAAGCTTAGAGGATTTAGAATTGAATTGGGTGAGATTGAAGCTAAGCTAATTTCTTATTCACAAATTAAACAAGCTGTGGTTTTACTAAAGCTAATCAATGATCAGAAAAAATTAGTAGCATATTTGCAAACAGAAGTACCAATAGCGGTGGAGGAATTACGTGGGTATTTAGAAAAATCTTTGCCAGAATATATGATACCTGCCCATTTTGTGCAACTTTCTATTCTCCCTTTAAATAAAAATGGTAAAGTCGATCGTAAGTCGCTTGAAGATGCTGTATTTGAAAGCGAAACCTTTTTTTCGTCAAAACAATTGAAAAATATAAAGCAACAAGCTATTAAACCTAGGAACGAAATTGAAAAAATAATTACTGAAGTCTGGCAAGAAATACTAGGGGTTCAAGTTAATGATGTTAAAGATAATTTTTTCTATTTGGGTGGGGACTCTATTTCTTTAATGCAGGTAGTTGCTAAACTGCGTAAAAATAATATTAATATTAAAGTAATAGATTTATTTGAAAAACAGACTGTAGAAGAATTGGCGAATGTTGTTACTCTTTCTAATGTTGTGGAAGAAGAGAGTAAGATCCAAGGAAATAAGCAAACTTTTTCTCCAATTTTTCATTGGTTTTTTAAACAAGATCTCAGTAATTATAACCACTGGAATCAGTTATTTAAATTAAGGTCCAAAGAAAAACTCAATGTAGAGTTACTTAGACAAACTATTGAGTATGTTGTTAATTATCATGATGTTTTTTCTTTGAAATTTAGCTTTAAAGATAATTGGTATGCAAGATATGGTGATTGTAGTTACGAGTTTTTATCTGTTAATTTATCAGAATTTTGTTATAGTGAACAAAAACGTCAAATGCTTACACTTGCAAAAAAAGCCCATGCCGGATTGAATATTTCGCAGGGCCCATTGGCTTATTTTTTACATTTTCAACTTGGGAATGAAAAAAGTGATGATCGACTATTGATTATCATTCATCATCTTATAGTAGACGGTGTTTCTTGGAGAATATTAATCGAAGATTTAAGTACAGCTTATTGTCAATTAAAAGAAGATAAGCCCATTGATTTACTAAGAAAAACATCTACCTATCAACAGTGGACTATAGAGATCCAAAAATATGCAAAAGAAATTGAGCAAACATCTTTTGTTGATTATTGGCAAGTAATTAGTAAGCAAGAAAGATCTAATATTACTATGCATACTAATACTAAAGGTATTAATAATTATGCAAGTCAAAAAACTTTCAAGATAATTCTTAGTAAGGATTTAACTCAAACATTTCTTACTCAAACGGTAAAATATTATGATGTGCACGTTAATGCTTTATTACTTTCGCCACTTATTCAAACATTTAATAAATGTTATGGATTGGAGGAATTGATGGTTGATCTGGAAGGACATGGTCGTAATGGTTTTGATCAGCTTGATGTTTCACGTACGCTGGGTTGGTTTACGAGTATTTATCCTATTATACTTAAATATAAAGAATATTTAAAACTAAATCAATTAGTTACAAGTGTTGATCAACAATTGCAATCTGTTCCTAATAACGGATTTGAATTCTTAATCTTAAAATATATGAGTGCAAACAAACAATTAAAAGAAATTCTTAATAATATGAAGCCTTCGATTAGTTTTAATTATTTAGGTCAATTTAGACATAATATTTTTAATAATACTATTTTTTCTTTAGCTAATGAATATTTTGGTTTTCCAATTGCTAAAGAATCGCCAAGAATGCATGAAATTGATGTTGTCTCAGTAATTGTGAATGATAAACTTCGTTTTGACTGGAATTATAGTATAAATAGATTTTCAACAGAAAAAATTAAAGAACTGGCCTTAACTTATCTGGATTTTTTAGAGTCAATTATTTTGGCATCAAAGGAGGCGTAATTATTATGCAAGAAAACATTCCTTATCTTATTGAAGGTGACGAGAAATTAGTCGAATACGTAGCAAATAGTAAAAAAACAGTTGATTTTAATCTTAAAAAATATGGCGCATTGTTATTCCGCGGTTTTAAAATTTATTCGCTTTCTGAATTTCAAAAAGTTTCTAATCTCATATGTAATGAGCTATTTAACTATGAATATCGTTCTACTCCTCGAACTCAATTAGGGGGTAAGGTTTACACCTCAACAGAGTATCCTCATCACAAAACTATACCTCTACATAATGAAAATTCATATACATTGAATTGGCCAGAAAAAATTTTATTTTTCTGCGCAATAGAACCTAGTGTCGGTGGGGAGACTCCGATAGCTAATGGTAGCTTTGTTTATGAATTAATTGAACCCGAAGTTAGAGAAAAATTTATAAAGAAAGGTATTATGTATGTTAGGAATTTTAGTGTAGGTTTAGATTTGCCTTGGCAAGAAGTATTTCAAACGAGTGATAAAACCAATGTAGAAAAATTTTGTCTAGCAAATCACATTGAATTTGAATGGTTATCGGATAGCGAATTAAGAACAAAACAAGTTTGTCAAGCTGTGTTGCAGCATCCTTTGCACAAGAAAAATATCTGGTTTAATCAAGCGCATTTATTTCATTACTCTAATAACGAAGTTGACTTAAAATCTTATTTATTAGAGCATGTTGATCCAGTATATTTTCCTAGGAATTCTTATTATGGTGATGGTTCAGAGATTGAATTAGAGGTGTTGAATGAAATACAGAATGCATATCAAAAAGCTGAAATCGTCTTTAAGTGGCAAAAAAACGATTTGATGGTATTAGATAATTGTCTTTATGCGCATGGACGGAGACCTTATGAAGGTGAAAGAAAGATTGTTGTTACTATGGGAAATTAAATTATTGAATAAAAGAATATAGCTACAGCTAGTAAATTTTAAGTTACATTAATAATAGGGTGATTAAATGGAGTTAAGTTTTTATAGAATTAATGAGATTAATAAACACGATTTTTGGCGAGTTGCTTATGTTTTATGAATTTAATGAGAAAGATAAAAAGGGATCGAAGTCTAAAATTAAAAAACGATCAAGAGTCAACAACTTATTGAACAAAGAACATAATTTTATGAATATGTCTATGATGGAAGCTTTAAAAGAATCAACCATTTTTTCAGTATCTGTTGTTATATCTAATACTGTTGGAACATGTGGTAGTTTTGCAAATAATGTCATACTTGCTAATATTGATAAAGATACTTTGGCTGCAAGTGGCTTAATTAGTACTTTGCAAGCTTTTATTATTAGTGGGTCATGTTCTGTATTATGTTCTATAAGTAGCACAGTTTCCAGGACTAAAGATTATAATAAGCTCGATTCCATTCTTAAAAAAGGATTTTTGGCTAGTCTAATTTTATCTATCCCATCAGTAGTAGTCGTATTGAATAGTGATAGAATTTTAAATAATTTTGGACAAGAAAAAAGGTTAATAGATATTGTGCAGGCCTATTTTAATGGTTATGTTTGGGGGATCCCAGCACTTTTTTTATTGGCTAGTGAACAACAATTTTCTTTGGGTACAAAAAATACTTTTCCTGTTACTGTAGTTACTGGAGTACATGCGGTTTTAACTGCTACTCTTGGCTATGTTTTAGTTTTTGGGCAATTAAATTTTCCTGCTCTTGGAGCAGCTGGTTTTGGATATGCAAGTTCTCTAGCATCATGGATTAGTTTAATTGGATTTAGTTTATATTTACAATTCAGCCCAAAATTCCAAAAATTTTTGATAACTCCTTTTTCTTTAAAAAATTTATGGAGTGAATTTAATGTCTTAATAGATCTCTTCAAAGTAGGTGCACCAATGGGTATACACATAGGATCTGAAGTTCTTGCGATGCCTATAACTAGCGCTATGATAGGGGCTTTATTTGGGACAAAGGCATTGTCATCTCACCAAATAGCAACGCAATATATCTTATTAGCATTAACACCTTCTTTTAGTATCAGCCAAGCCTCTAGTATCCTAGTAGCAGAGGCTATAAAAAAAGAGAATTTTTTTAATGCTAAAAGACTTGGAAATGTTTGTATTGCTTTAGGGGTTAGTTTATCTGCGTTGTCACTTTTAATATACGCTGCAATACCTAAAACTCTTATTTCACCTTTTATAGATATTGAAGATGAGAATAATTTAGAAATTATAGATATGGCAGAGAAATTGTTAATTGTTGGTGGAATAGGTCAAATGTTTGATTCGCTTGGGACTATTAGTGAAGGTGCACTTCAAGGTGGTTTTAGAGATACATCAATTTCTATGATTTATGGGATATTAGGGACTTGTATTTTGGCAATACCACTTGGTTATATATTAGGAGCGCAAGCAGGCGCTGGATTAGGGATATTAGGGGTATACTGGGCTCGTGATATAGGAATAGCTTTAGAAGGTATTGTTTTATCAAATCGTTGGTACAGAAAAATTGCAGATGCTTTGTTAGATTCAGGTCCTATTGTTACGACTCCAATTGTACAAGGAACTAATAAGAGAGCAAATCTACTTGAAGGCCAAATTCTGCAACAATCGAAGGCAATACAAAATAAAATAGATGAACCAAAGTCTAATCAATTGCTTTTTAGTTACCCTAGACAAAGAATTAATGTTCGACGTGAAGACATGGTGTTGAACGAAGGGGAAGTGCCAACCATACCGCCTTTGCAAAAAGAAAAAAAATCTGTATGGAGTTATTGTTCTATAATGTAACAAGATGCAGTTTATATATTTATAATCATTATGGTATTACTAATTTGGTAGATATTATTTATATAAAGGAAGCGGATAAGATAAAAATTGAATTTATGGAATATATTTTGTGTTAAAAAAATTTAGTATCCAGCATATTAAGTTTGCTAATCTTAAAAATTTTTGCATTTTTTTTGTATCAATGATTTGTATTTTGATTTTAGCTATATTCATTAAAATAATAATACATCAGCATTTTTTTAGTGAAAGTCAAAGTGAAGAAAATCTTATTCAGGTTCAAACTATACGTGTAAAAGAAGCTTCTATGCCCGAACTAATAGAAACAGTTGGGCAATTAACAGCAAAGGAGGAATTAAAATTAAAAGCAGGGACTTCTGGAAGAATTCAATATTTATTAGTTGAGTCTGGTTCCTGGGTTAAAAAAGGGACATTATTAGCTAATATTATTGCTGCACCTGAGGTATATGCTCCTTTTGACGGGTATTTAACCGATTGGCAGGTTAAACCGGGCGAATATGTAACCACTGGCACAGAATTAATCGAATTGGTTAATACGGATTTTTTATCAATAACATATCGAGTTCCTGAGTGCTATGCTGTAAGATTACAGATTGGTCAACCAGTTCAAATATTTGTTAAAGCATTTCATAATAAAATATTTCAGGGATTTGTAAATTTTGTTTCGCCGGTAGTTGATACTAAAGCTCATACTATTTTAGTACGTGCAACAATTAAAAATACCAATCGAAATCTGTTGCCTGGAATGTTAGCACATATAAGACATTTTTTAGAGGTGCATTCTAAAGCATTAATTATCCCTGAGTTATGTTTAGTTTTCGGGATAGATGGATATGATGTTTTTGTAATAGTGGATAGTAAAATACAAAAAAGAGCCATTAGAATAGGAGAAAAGCAAGATGGGCGAGTGCATGTTACCTCTGGATTAAATTTGGGAGAGCCTGTTGTTTTAGTTCATAAAAGTTTAATTCAAGAAGGAAAAAAGGTAAGTTGTACTGATTGGGCGGAAGATTGGTAATGCAATTTTCGGAGATTTTTATACGTCGTCCAGTAATGACAATTGCTATCAATTTAGTATTGTTAATTTTAGGTTTAGTTTCTTTCCATCATTTAGAACTTCGGCATACACCAAATGTAACACGAAGTGAAATATGCGTTACTACAATTTTTCCTGGGGCTAATAGTTCTACAGTAGAGTATCAAGTTACTAAACCTTTAGAAGATGCTCTGGCTGGTCTTGATGGAATTAAAAAACTTAATTCTACTACCCAAGATAGTCGTAGCGAAATTCATATTAAATTTAAAGTTGGTATTGATACTCATAAAGCATTAAGCCAAGTTCGTGATCGTGTATTAGCTGCCACGAGTGTTTTACCAGAATCAGTAAAACGCCCAGAAATTCAAGAGCAAGCGGAAAATAATTCTGCTATTCTTTATTTAAGATTTGAAGATAAAACTCAGAGTATTGCTGCTCTATCTGATTATATTCGACGTGTAATAGAAGCTCGTCTAACTTTAATAGAAGGGGTTGCAAAAGTTGGTCATTTTGGTGATGAGCAATATATGATTGCGATAACGCCTGATCCAGCATTGTTAGCAAAGTTTCAAGTGACTATTAAAGATGTTGTAGATGCATTGCGACGTGAAAATACACATACTTCAGGGGGTGAAATTGAAGGAGTAACTGGAAGTCAATCGGTAGTTTTAATGTCGTCAGTCAAGAAACCTCAAGATTTTGCAAATATAACTGTGAAAAAAAGATTGAATGAACGCATAACAATAGATAATGTCGCTACCATTTCAATTACTCAAAAGCCAACATATTTAAAAATAAGAGTTAATGGTAATTATATAGTTGGATTAGAAATATTAGCAAAGTCTAACGCAAACCCTTTACAAGTAGCGAAACGGGTTTATCATTTTGTAGAAGATTTAAAAAGAACGTTACCTGATTCTATAAAAGTATCTATTAGTTTTGATGCAACTAAAGCTTTTTCAGAAGCTTTTATTAATATGAGATATACATTATGGGAAGGCATTATCTTAGTAGGAATTATTATTACACTTTCTTTGGGTTCAATAAGAGCGGCTTTTTTGCCTATGATTACAGTGCCATTGTGCTTAATCGGTTCATTTGCCCTTATGTGGATATTAGATTTTAGTATAAACCCTATTACGTTACTTTCGCTAATTTTAGCCATTGGTTTGGTGGTAGATGACGCAATAGTAGTAGTTGAAAATATTTATCGACATATGGAAGAAGGCTTAACTAGTTTAGATGCAGCTAAACGTAGTATGAAAGAAATTAGTTTTTCAGTAGTAGTAATGACAGTTACTTTAGCTGCTGTTTACGTCCCTTTATTGTTTCAAGCAGACGATGCTGCCATAATATTTCGTGAATTTGCTTGGACATTAGCGGGAAGTGTTGTTATTTCAGGATTCGTTGCTTTAACATTGACTCCAGCTTTAGGCGCTAAATTTTTAAAAGAATCTAAAAAAATACATTATTGGGACATAATGGCTACTCATTATCGAATGTTACTTACAATTGCAATAGAACATCCAAGAGCAATTTGTTTTACTTTATTTTTAATTATTTTATTAGGAACCATTGGTTTTCAAAAACTTCCATCTGAATTAGTACCTATCGAAGATCAAGGATATTTACAAGGTTCAATTAGTGCAAAAAATTCAGTTACGCTAGAGATCAAAGAAAGTTGGTTTAAAAACATTGAAACGATATTGAAAAATGTACCGGAAGCCGAATTAACTGTAACGGGCATTTGGCAAGATCAGTGGATGTGGTGGTCATTATTGCTGAAACCAAATAAAGAACGTAATCGCACAAGTCAGGAAATTGCTAAAACTTTAAAACCTAGGTTGAAGTCTATTATTGGGCCTGAAGTAGATATTACTGATAACCAAAATTTTGCAAGTGAAGAGCCTTTGAAAATTATTTTGCAATATAATGGGGATCAAAGAAAACTTTTAAAGGCTTTAAATAGCATAATAATAGAAGCTAGAAAATATCCAGAATTTGATGTATTAAAATGCGAAGAAAATTTGGAAAAGAAAAGGCTAGAAGTTATTCTTGATAGAGAATTAGTTAATGAATTAGGCATTAATGTTGATGTCATTGAAGATACATTATATACATTATTATCAGGTCGTAAGGTAACAAATTTTAATTTTGAAGGGTTGGACTATGATGTACAAGTAAGGGCACCAAAGAAATTGCGTTCAGAATTAAGTAGTTTAAACTCTTATTTTGTTGCTAATAATGAAGGACAATGGGCTTCTTTGGGAAGTGTAGCTACTTTAAAAGAAACCATAGGATTAAATCAAATTAAACATTACGATCGAATGCGAGGGACTGAAGTAGTGGTTTCTTTGCAATCAGGGGTGGCATTAGATGATGCAATGAAGATATTAGATCCTATTATAAAAAAATACTTGCCTGTTGATGCCCATTATCAGTTTGGTGGCAAAGCAGAGCAATTTAAAGAATCTAGAGATGCTATGTGGTTAACCTTTGCACTTGCCTTAGTTTTTATTTACTTAGTGTTAGCGGCTCTATTTGAGAGTTTCATTCATCCTTTTGTAGTATTGTTAACAGTCCCACTTTCAATAACAGGTGCAGTTTGGACAATTAATTGGGTAAATGGTACGAATAATGTTTATACCATTATTGGGTTAGTTACTTTGATTGGTTTAATTACTAAACATGGTATACTAATTGTTGACTTTGCTAATCGGCTTCGTACTCAGGATCGGTCTTTGAAAAATACGATTCTAACCGCAGCGGAACTTCGACTAAGACCTATATTAATGACAACATTTGCTATGGTGTGTGGTGCAATCCCTTTGTTGTTTAGTGTAGGAGCAGGAGCAGTTGCGAAAAAACATATTGGTTGGGTTATTATCGGAGGAATGTTAATGGGAACTGGACTTTCTTTATTTGTTGTACCTGTGATCTACTCTTTAATTGAACGAATTCGTGTTAGGGAGAAATTTTAAAAACCACATGAACTTACGAGTTATTATAAGGGCTTGGCTTGATTTGATACGATAATTTTTGTATATTGCTAGACACATATTAACCTATGTGGTAGTGCAGAAGTTGTTAGTTAGCAATGTACAATCACTAGCAGTTGAAATAGTTAAATTTCATTATTAAGTTTTTTAATAAAATGTATTTGGAGAATATATCCTAAGATGAGTGTTGTAGATATTTTGAAAGAAGCAAGATCATATGGTGTAATACTTTCTGAGAAAAATGGTAATTTTGAAGTCAAGTCAAAACAAGGGAATATTCCTGAAAATTTTTTAAAAAAACTTTCCCAAAATAAAGCAAAAATATTAGAGTTTTTACAGTCTTGTTATTTTAACAATGAAGCCTATTCAACCATTATATCTCAATTTTCAAGTAATAAGATATTAGCCCCTCTTTCGCATGCTCAGAAGAGAATGTTGCTAGAATCAAAATTATCCTCAGAAATGCCAGTTTATATAGTAAGAGCCGCTTACAATTTTCGAGGGAAACTGAATATACCTTTATTGGAAAAATGTATTCAAATCTTAATTAACCGACATAACATTTTTAAAACGACTTTTATTGAAATCGAAGGTATACCTTATCAAAAAGTAATAGATGAAATAAATTTTTGTTTAGATAAACCCTCATTATTCGATATGGATGATAAAAATGTTAGTGAATATATAGATCAGTTTTTTAATACAAAATTAGATTTAAATAGTAACTCATTAATACAAGCATCATTAATTCAAAAAGATGAATTTTTTACTGTCTTTTTGATTAAAGTACATCACATTATTATTGATGGTTGGTCAATTAAGCAATTTATGCAAGAATTGTCAATATTATACAATTCTAACAGTGATTATGTATTTAAAGAAATAGAACTAGACTACCGAGATTACGCTATTTGGGAAAACCAAGAAAGCACTCAAAAATTTTTTGATAAACAATTGGTATTTTGGGCCAATGAGTTGAAAGATATAACTATTCTTGATTTACCTGTTAATAATAATGTTAACTGCTCACAACAATCAATGAAATCTACAAACACTTTATTTTGGTATATTAGTAAACAATTAACAGATAAAATAAGAAAACTTTCTAATAAAAATAACTGTACGCTCTATACAGTTTTACTTAGTTGTTTTATTATATTATTAAACCGTTACACATGTCAAAAAGATATCCTAATAGGAATTCCTGTTTCTAATCGTTTTGATTTAAAGATGGAGAGTATATTCGGCTTATTTGTTAATACAATACCTTTTAGGTTGTTAATTGATAATGAAATATTTTCTGAATTCTTGATTAAAGTACAATCAAAGTTAAGTCAACTAAGCGAGTTTCAACAAGTACCTCTAGATAAAATTATTAAACATGCACTAGAAAAGGATTACGTTGGTAATTATCAACAATTCTTTCAGGTACTTTTTAATTATTCAGATGAGCAAGAAGAACCTTTAAACTTAAATGGCATTGATATAGAATCTATACTAACTCCTAATCCGTATTCCCCTTTTAAGTTGAGCGTTGATATTAAAAACGTAGAAAATCAGTTAATTTTTAGCATAGATTATGCAACAAATATATTTACTAGTTTATTTATTCAGAGATTTTTTGAAAACTATTGTAAATGTATTGAATCAATTATCATTAGCCAAGAAGATCAAGTTAAAAACTTAAGAGTTCTTTCAGATAGTGAATATCGACTTGTTGTCGAAAAATGGAATAACACAGAAGACTATACTGTTAACTATTTAACTCCGATACCTTTACTTATTCAAAAACAGTGTGCGATTAAGCCGAATAAAATTGCTTTAGTCGATGATCGATCTACTATCAATTATTATGAACTCGATAGACAAGCAAAGATCATAGCTGCAGAATTACAGTATCAAGGCGCTAAACCTGGTGATTTTGTTATTGTTATAATGGATCGATCGATTGAGAGAGTTATTGCATTAGTTGGAATTTTATATGCGGGCGTAGCATATATCCCTTTAGAAATATCTACACCAGAATTTCGAATAAAAACAATAATTGCCGACGCAAAACCATTAGCAATTATTACAGAAACATTCTATCAGAATAAAATAACTGAAATAACGGATAAGCCAATTTTAAATATTAACGTTTTACTTGATGGTAGTAAGAAAAAAAAGTTGTATAAAAAAGTAGAAATTTCAGAAGCTGATCTTGCCTATACAATATACACGTCAGGATCAACGGGAATTCCTAAAGGGGTTATGATTCAACACGCTGGTATAAGTAATCGCTTATTATGGATGCAAAAAGAATATTCTTTAACAGAAAATGATCGTGTTATGCAGAAAACTCCTTATAGCTTTGATGTTTCAGTTTGGGAATTTTTCTGGCCATTAATTATTGGTGCAAGTATTGTTGTTATCAAACCGGATGGGCATAAAGATCCGGAGTATTTACTTGAACAAATAAATAAGCATAAAGTTACTATTTTACATTTTGTGCCTTCAATGTTAAATGCGTTTATGAATACTGTTGATATTAAGAATTGTGCTAGTTTGTCACAAGTATTTTGTAGTGGTGAAGCTCTGTCAAGAAAAGACGTTAATAAATTTTTGTTAAAACTAAAAAAAGTAAAACTACACAATTTATATGGTCCAACGGAAGCATCTGTAGATGTTACTTACCAAGAATGTTATATTGATTCTCAAAATTTACCTGTTCCTATAGGAAAGCCTATTTCTAATATGAAAGTTTATGTTTTGGATGAGTCTAGTAATCCTGTACCAATTGGAGTATCTGGCGAATTACATTTGTCAGGTATTGGATTGGCAAAAGGTTATTTAAATGCACCAAATCTTACTGCTGAAAAATTTATTGATAATCAATTTTCTTATGATATTAAATATCAAAAATTATATAAAACGGGTGATCTAGTTAAGTGGAATGAGGAGGGCTATTTAAATTACCTTGGTAGAATAGATCACCAGGTTAAGTTGCGAGGGTTGCGTATAGAATTAGGCGAAATTGAAGCTACATTAACTACATATTTTGGAGTACAACAAGCTGTAGTTTTACTTAAGGAAATTAATAAACAGAAAAAATTAGTAGGTTATTTACAAGCAGATGTACCAATTTCCGTTAAAGATTTGCGTGCTTACCTAATTGAATTACTGCCGGAATATATGGTACCTTCATATTTTATTCAAATCAATACTTTTCCGTTAAATAAAAATGGTAAAGTAGATCGTAGGGAATTGGAAAAAACCATATTGGAAAATAAAGTTTTTTTACAACTAGAAGATTTAAATCAGAATATTAAACCAAAAACTGACGTTGAAAAAATAATTGCTGAAGTTTGGCGAGAAGTATTAGGAGTAGAAGTTAACGATATAACCTCTAATTTTTTTCATTTGGGAGGTGATTCAATTTCTTTAATGCAAATTGTTGCCAAGTTACGTAAGCGTAAAATTTATATTAGAGTGAAAGACTTGTTTGAAAAACAAACAATTAAAGAATTAATAAATATTATTAATCATTTTGAAACATTGGAGATCACAAGTCGGGTTAGTGGCAATGAACAAAAATTATCTCCGATTCAATATTGGTTTTTTGAACAAAAAATTGGTAATTATAATTATTGGAATCAGTTATTTAAGTTAAAACCCAAAGAAAGTCTTAACGTACAATTACTTGAACAGGCTATTAAATATGTCATTAATTATCATGATGTTTTTTCTCTTAGATTTAATTTTAATCAGACTTGGGTTGCAAGGTATGAAGAAAGCAGCTATGTTTTTTCAAATATAAATTTATCGGATTACTCGTACGCTGAGCAAAAGCAAAAAATGCTTGAATTTTCAAATAAAGCACATGCTAGTTTAAATATTTCCCGAGGTCCTTTAGCTTGTTTTTTGTATTTTGAACTTGGTAACGAAAGAGGTAATCGCTTACTGATTATCGTTCATCATCTTATAATAGACGGTGTTTCTTGGAGAATACTAATTGAAGACATAAACACAGCATATTTTCAGCTCAAAGAAAATAAACCCATAGATTTATTAGAAAAGACATCCAGTTATCAGAATTGGGCTAACGAGCTTGAAAAGTATGTAAAAATTGTTGAAAAACAACCTATTGTTGATTATTGGCGATGTTTAAGCAAAGAAGCTAAGTCCAATATTGGTAGGATGTTTAAAAAAGGCCTTAATAATTATACAAGCCAAAAAACTATTAGTATATGTCTTAATAAAAAATTGACTCAAGTATTCCTTACTTGGTCAATAAAGTATTATAACGTTCATGTCAATACACTATTGCTTTTACCGCTCATTCAAACTTTTTATAAGGTTTACGGTTTGGAATATCTTACGGTTAATTTAGAAGCTCATGGCCGTAATAGTTTTAATCAGCTTGATGTATCGCGTACAGTTGGCTGGTTCACTAGTATTTACCCAATCATATTATGGTATAAAAAAAATTTAACTTTAGATCAATTAGTTATAGCCACTGATCAGCAATTACAGGCCATTCCTAACTTTGGATTTGAATTCCTATTACTAAAGTATATGAGTACAAATCAGAAGTTAAGAGAAGATCTTAATATGGTAAAACCATTAATTAGTTTTAATTACTTGGGGCAATTTACACATAATATATTTAGTAATACTGTTTTTTCTATGGCGGATGAGTATTTTGGTTTTCCAATTGCTGGCGAGTCACTAAGAGTACATGAAATTGATATTGTTTCGGTAGTTGTGAATGATGAACTTCGTTTTGACTGGAATTATAGCACTAATACTTTTTCTGAAGAAAAGATTAAAGATCTAGCCTGGATTTATTTAGACTTTTTAGAGAAGCTAATTTTGGCATCAAATAAAAGCTGATAGATATAAAGGTTTTTATAAACGATGTTGGCTATTTAAATAACATTAAGACTACCAGGTAATTAAAAATAAAAATTTAACTATTTCTCCATGCGCCTTTTTAGTAGCTTTATATAAAATTTAATGTTAGATTCATTAAGCTGATTAAAGATTTATGATAGGGGACGGGTAGTATTTTGAATTCGGTGATAAAATACTATTTTTTGTTTGATAATGGATGATGAGTCAGAGGACATGGCATGACACACGTCGAGAAGCGAAGAGTTTGCAGATAGCTGCAAAGCGGCGTGAAGCTAAATATGGAGGCTTCTTGAATAAATCCAACAAATACTATGAGCCAGATGACTATGCTTTATCAAATACCCGTCGCATTATCTGCAAAGAGATTTTGACAAGAAGCCTTAATTCGTTTTGAGCTTTGCGGATACAAACGAGAAGCCGTATGAAGAAAATAAATTTTCTATGGTACGTATTAAGCTAACGAATACTTGTTGTACTTTGCAATTTAAAAATTTTTTTAAGTATTTATTTTAACTTTGGAGGACTTTATGTTTAAATCTGGATTGGCCTCTATAGAGGAAAAGTCTAAACAAGGAAGCGATATAATAGACATTGAAGAGTCTAGGATAGTTATAAGTAGTAGTGAGCCAGAACTTATAATTAACCTTAATTATAAATATGAAGATAATGATATGTTAGGAATATTGGGGGTTAAGCTTCGAAAGTTAAATATCCCCTCTGTTTTTATACCAAATTACACAGTAGGCAATGCTGCTATTTCTATAAAACAATATTTACAAACAGAGAAATCTGAGCATCAAGGAGCTAGAAGACTTTTAATCCCTTATAATATTAGTGGCTGTCATTGGGTGGGAATTATAATTGAATTTGATAATTATAATCATATTTCTGATATTATTTATATTGATTCTTTGGAAGATGAAACTTATTTGGAGGTAGTTGAATATGCTATAAGAGAAGCCAGTGTAGTTTATCCAGAGTTAAGACATCAAGAAATTAAAGTTCGAAGAAAGTGGATGCAAGAAGATGTAGTTAGCTGTGGGCCATTAACGATTGAGAATCTTTTGGCTGCGGTTAATAAAGATGAGTTATTGGTTATGAAAAGTATTGTTAGAGAGGAACTAACGAGGATTCGTCAAAATCACATAGAAAACTATCGTGAATATGATTCTGAGTTCTATCAAAAACAGAGAAATAATATAAATAGAGTAGCGTCTTTTACACAGCAACAAAGATGGTTAAGTGAAGCTGGAACTCACTTTAATAAACATGAATTAGCGCGGATTACACATATTATTAAAATTATTGAAGATATTGGGATTGTTGATGTTAAGGCAGCTATTTGTCCAAGAGAGGAAGAAGAACATGTAGTACACCTTAATCGTATTCGAGTAACACTTCTTCAAATAAGAAGCCAAATAGAAGAGCGAAACCAAGCCGCTTTTTCTAATTTATTGGTAGAATTATTTTATATTGAACCTGGGGAAATCTTTACGCTTCCAAACTTCAATGGCTGTCATTTCAGACTGGATTATGAAGCTTTAAAGCTCATTGCCATAGGGAGTAGTAGATTTGATTTAATGGAAGTTGATCAATTTCAGAAATTTTTACATGGCGAAATAGAAAGTGATGAAATTTTTGCAAAAATGCTTCAAGAAAAATTATGGAGTGAGAAAATTAATTCTAAGAACTTATCTATATTTGAAGCTTTTAAAAAAGCCGCTGGATTTTCTACATCAATTCTTTTGACAAATACGGTTGGAACAGCTGCTGGGTTTGCTAATATGATTATGCTTGCCAGAGTGAACGAAGACACCTTAGCTGCAAGTAGCCTAATTAGTACTATGCAAGGCTTTGTTATAAGTACTTCTTGTTCTGTATTGTGTTCTATAGGCACTAAAATTTCTAGAACAAAAGAATATGATAAAATTGATCCAATTTTTAAAAAAGGATTATTAACTAGTGTAATTTTAACTGTTCCCTCAATTACACTTGTGTTGGTTAGTGGTGATATTTTAAACATGCTCGGGCAAAAGAAGGAAATCTCAAGTATTGTTCAATCTTATTTTAATGCGTATTCTTGGGGACTTCCTGCATACTTGTTATTCAATGGCGCACAACAAGTTGCTTTGGGAACACAGAATATTTTACCATTTAGCGTTTCTTCTGCGTTTTATGCAGGAGTAACTAGCGGCATAGGTTATCTTTTAATATTCGGTAAATTAGGTGCACCTGCTCTCCAAGCAGCTGGCCTAGGATATGCAAGCTCCATATCGGCTTGGATTAGTTTGATTGGATTTGGACTTTATTTGAAATTTAGTCCTAGATTTAAGCAATTTTCATTAACACCATTTTCACACAGGAATATATGGGGAGAATTTGATGTCTTAAAAGATCTTTTAAAAATAGGGATTCCAATTGGTGTCCAATTGGGTTGTGAAGTATTAGCATTGCCAGCAACCAGCATTATGATAGGAAGCTTAATTGGAACCCGGGCATTATCGGCTTATGAAATAGCAACACAGTATATTTTCTTAACACTAACACCCTATTATAGTATCAATCAAGCATGTAATATCTTAACAGGCGAATCAATTAAAGAAGAAAACGTTTTTAATACTAGAAGACTGGGAAATACTTGTATTATCTTAGGGTTTAGTCTATCTGGGTTAGCACTTATTGCATTTACTACGATGCCTAAAATTCTTATGTCACCTTTTATTAATGTTGAAGATCCAAATAATTCAGATATTGTCAATATGACTCGAGATCTTTTAATTGTCGGTGGAGTAGGGCAGGTATTTGATTCGCTTAGAATTATTAGCGCAGGCGCACTTCAAGGTGGTTTTAAGGATACCACGGTTGCTATGGTAGTTGGAATATTAGGAACTTGTGTTATTGCTGTTCCTCTTGGTTATGCGTTGGGATTACCAGCAGGATTAGGTGTATCTGGGATGTATTTAGCTCGTGATATAGGGATAGCTTTAGGAAGTGTGGTTCTAGTACATCGTTGGCATAAGAGGATTACAAAACTATTAAGTTCAAGTCCTAATCTAGAGAAAGCACCTTCTATTAAAATAGATGATGGTGTTAGTCCATCCCAAGGTATAGTTTCAGTACAAGAATCCAAACAAATACTTTTTAGCGATCAGTCTAAAAAAGTTTCTCAAATTAAACTTAAAGAGGTAGCAGCGGAAGGAGGTATTAATACGCCTTTGTTAGAACAACGGCAAGATAAATCAAGCAAATGGCGTTGTAATATACTGTAGAAAATATTGTTATATTGTGTTCAACTTGCATGCTCTCTAGAAAACCGTCTAACTATTGTCATTCATCAACTAATGTCGGTTTCGAAGCTTAGTATATATGAAAAGCATTTTGTCAAAATTTTTTTGTAAAATAGGCATTTGATGAATTGCAGCTGCTTATGTTTTCACATTTGTTGAATAAACTCGACAGGAGAGCTTCCACTGGTTTTGTTCGCAGTTACATGGGGCTCCTCATTGCCTTGAGTATTTCGAACCTTCCTTGTTTTTTTAATGACCTATATATTTACATATTAGAATTATGAAAAATACGATAGCAATTTGATGAAATATATGCAACACTGCTACTTCTTGTTGACTCTAATAGGTATTAGTGTGAAAGTCTAAGTATAATTCTTGGGAAACTGAGTTTTTTATACAATGGATTAAAGGGATTATGGTATCTAAATTTTTTACAAAATGCTGTGTTCTTGTTATGGTGCTTAGTCTTTCGATTGCAGAAGCCACAGAATTATTTAATAATAAGCAGCAAATTGCACAAAAATTAAATGAACTCATCCATTATTATAATGTTCCCGGTGTGGTCCTTAGTTATGGTTTTCATGATAATCCACTTACGACTGTAGCGGTAGGTTATAAAAATCTTACTGAACAAAACCCAATGGTAAATGACACGCTATTCTTATGTGGTAGTATAACAAAATCCCTTATAGCAACAATTATTTTACAACTTATTGAGCAGAATAAGATTCAATTGAATGAAACCTTAAAGAGTATAACAGCAAGATATAAATCTGATAATAGCGACTTAGCTTCTTTTGTCGAAAAATACCCGGTATTGGGGATAATGACAATAAAGCAGCTTCTGAATCACACAAGTGGAGTTCCAGAGGCAATTAATACAATTAAGTTTAAACAAGCTTTCATTAAAAATCGTAACCAATATTGGGATGATAGACAACTTTTAGAATTAGCCATGCAACATCCAATTTATTTCAAACCAGGAGCGCTTGGAAAATGGAGTTATACCAATACAGACTATATTTTACTAAGTATGGCTATTCAATCTATAACTGGTAAAACTATTGTTGATCAGATTCGTTTATTATTAAAAAAGGTGAATTTATCTAATACTTATTTTCCTAAACGAGGAATAATCCCATCCCTTGCACTAAAAAAACTAGCTATAGGCTACTTACCCATTAACAGTAAAAATGATCTTAAGTTAGCATTTAGTCAAAATCCTGTCCTACATATTCCTGGTAATAACAATATTGAAGCATTTGAAGTCCGGGATACCTATAATATATTCTCAAGTCTAATATCTACACCACGAGATTTAGCTAATTGGTACCGTATTCTTTTTGAAGGGGAGTTACTTTCAACTCAATCAATTTTTACAATGTTAGATGCAATCCCTAATGCTATTCATAATAAAGCGTCATACGGGTTAGGGGTTGCTCTACATTTTATGCCAACATATGGTTATGTTATTTCACACGACGGGCTACAGCCAGGATATACGTCAATAGTTATGTATTTTATTCGCTATAAATTGGTCATTTCACTAGCAACTAATTCCTCTAATCCATACGTTAGTACTTTTGATGTTCATAATGGGAAAATTGTTCCTGGATTTATTACCGAATTATTACCTCTATTAGTCAAACACCATGTTAAATGAAATTACATCTACTCTAAGTAATAATAATCGAAAACCGTACCTTAACATTAGCATACTAATTTTTGCACAATTATTTTCAAAAATTAGTGATAGGCTTTGGCTGGTTGGTACGTCCTGGTATATCACAGAACACTATGATAAATATTCTCTTGCTTGGTTCTTTGCTATTAGCATGTTGCCTCACTTGTTTTTGGTATTTTTTTCTGGCCAATTAATTAAGAGGTGGTCTCCTTTCACTACTATTTTATACTCAGAATTTGCTCGCGGAATAATATACCTGAGTTTAATTGCAGTATTTTTGTTTTCTGATAGTCAATTTATCTTATTTTTTCTAACAATAGGAACATTCCTGGCTAATTGTGCTACTGCTTTATTTAATCCCGCGTTGCTAACAATACCTAGACAAATGAGTTTAAAAAATTCTGACAGAGTCATTGCAATGCTAAATAGTTGTGACTCAACTGCAAGGTTAATAGGACCTGCTATTGCTATACCTGTTTATGCCTTAGTAAAAATGGAAGGTTTATTATTTATTACCGGAATTACCTATATGTTGGCATGGTTTGCTCAGTGTTTTATTAAATTAGAAAATAATGCCTATTTATTCGAGTCAAGAAAATTACAAGAACTTATATTACACCCATTTAAGTTATTAAACAGATATCGCCTTATCACACATTTATTATTAACATTTTTTTTAACAAATATTTTTTTAATCCCACTACAAATTTTTATGCCAATAATTGCAAAAGATCTTTATCAAGGTAGCATAGTATTGCTATCGTCTTTTGAGATAAGTTTGGGTGCTGGGTTATTAATAGGAGGGTTTATGTTATCAATATACCCACTACAAACAAAACCGTGGCGTAAGATTGTTTTGCCATACGTATTAGCTGGACTAGCCTATTTACTTTTTGCTTATTCTGAAGTAAGTTTAATTTCATTGGGTGCTCTTTTCTTATTAGGTTTTTTCTTAGCAATTGGTAATATAGCGACTCTTAACTTTTATCAAAAATATGTCGCCGATAGCGACATTCCAGATATGATGACTTATGTTAATTTTATCTCAGTTTCTGCAGGTCCAATTGCAATGACGTTATCAGGTATATTACTTAATTTAGTACCTACACAAGTATTGGTAGTTATTTATGCTCTACTATGTTTAGTGATTGGATTAACTATGTTATTTAATAGAGCTTTAATGAAATTGGAAAATGATTGAAATAGTTAAACATTCGAAAGTACCAAATCCAAAACTTCAGCTGTTTTGCTTTCACTATGCGGGCGGTGGTGCTAATTTTTTTAAAAATTGGCCTAACTATTTAGATAGTGGAATTGAAGTTAATGCAATAAGACTACCTGGACGTGAATCCTTATCATTTTATAAACCCTACACTTCACTTGATCCATTAGTACTGGATTTATTTTCAATAATATCGCCTGTCTTAAAATTCCCATTTATCTTATTTGGTCATAGTATGGGCAGTTTAATTGCATTTGAATTAGCTAGAAAACTTGAAAATAGTGGATATTACCCTAGCCATTTATACTTATCTGCTTGTGGACACCCCAATTATATTGTTAAAAAACAGCGGCACTTATTAACTGATAATGAGTTAACCAGTTCTATTTTAAGCCATCCAAAGTTAAATTTAATTAATGAAAAGTATAAAATAGAACTTTTGCCAATAATTCTACCAACAATTCGTGCTGATTACACTATTTACGACACTTATCAATATCAACCTTCCGCAAAGTTATATACTTCTATAACTGCCTTGGGTGGTAATGTTGATTATGTACACCATAAAAAGTTGTTAAGATATTGGCGAACTGAAACATGCTCACAATTTTTTATAAAAATATTTCATGGCGATCACTTTTATATAGATACGTGTTTACCTGAATTACTTAATATTATTAATTTGAGGTCGGATTCATTAGAAAATAATAACTCTTTAAACAAAACAAATAATCCGATATCAAATAATTCATTTTTCTAACAATCATTGGCTTTAGATTTAACAAAAATTTTTTTAGGTTATCTTGATCCAAGTATATAATATTGATACACTCTCCACTTATTACAACGGTCAGTAGACGAGCCAAGTTTAACTTTTTTAAAGAGCTAGCTTAAGATGTTTAATGGTTTTGTAAAGGGAGCTTAGCCATATGACAGACTATTATTTAAAACCGAACATCAAAATGGAGCCCCTTATTTGGGGGTGGTATGCGTGGCCTCATTTAATTCCACCTATGACTGCTGCATGTAATGTTGTTGAACGTCATCTTAAAATTATGCAATCTTATGTTCAAATTCCTCAAGTTCATGCTGAAGCTGTTAAGAATCCCAAATTACTCGGTGGTCCATTCATTGATTTGGATGGACAAAATACTGACGAAATAAAAGAACTCATTGAAAAAACTAAAAGGGATTGCGGAAAACTTATAATTCTGAATGATGCAATAAAAGAGTTTGACCGCATTCTTAAAACTGAGGCTCAAGGTGATACTTTAGAGGAATTTTATAGTCGTGTACCTAAACCTTTAAAGGGCTATATAGAACTTGTGTATGATTTAAACAATAATCCCTCTATCCGTTTAATTGAACCATTAATCTACAATAGCTATTATTCAACTGAACATCAAACAATTGCTCTTTCAGAAATAACAAATGATTTTAGAAAATTTGTTTTGAGTACTCCACGGCTTGAACATGAATCTGAGGTTTATTTAAATGTTCCATTCTCTGATTCTGAATTAGACAAACTTTTTCGAATGAAAGAAGAGCCAAAAAGCTTAAAAGAAGTTATAGGTATATTTGATGTTCCAATATCAAAACAAAAACTATTTGAGTCATTCTTCACGGAGGCACCCCCATTGGCTCCAAGTGATCGAAAATATCAAGGAGATGGAGTTCGTATAAGATATTTTGGTCACGCATGTGTCTTAGTTCAGACAAAATCTGTTTCTATCCTTTTTGATCCAGCTATTAGTTACCCTATTCTTGAAAATCAAGTACCAAGGTATACTTTGGCAGATCTTCCAGACTACATTGACTATGTTGTGATTACTCACAATCACCAAGATCACTTAATGTTTGAAACTCTTTTACAATTAAGATACAAAATTGGACATATAGTTTTTCCAGCAAACCGTAAAGGAGCCTTGGAAGATCCTTCTATTAAACTTATTTTGAAACATACTGGATTTCCATCTTTGATTGAGTTGGAAGAGATGGGGACAATTTCTTTAGAAGAAGGGGAAATCATGGGACTCCCATTCTTAGGAGAACATTCCGATCTTAATATCCAATCGAAGTTATCATATTGTATACAGCTTAAAGGCAGAAAATTTTTATTTGCAGCAGATTCTAATAACTTAGAGCCAATGCTTTATGATCATGTGTTTAATATAATAGGACCAATTGATATGTTATTTTTAGGAATGGAATGTGATGGAGCGCCTTTAACGTGGCTATATGGTCCACTCTTGAGCCATCCAATAAATAGGATACATGATAAAAACAGGGCTCTCTCAGGGTCAAATTTTGATAAAGCGTGGGCAATCGTAGAAAAGTCGATGAGTAATAAAGTATATATTTATGCGATGGGACAAGAGCCGTGGCTTAATTATGTTATGGCTTTAAAATATTTAGATGACTCTATTCAGATTTTAGAGTCTAATAAATTAATTGAAGCCTGTAGACAAAAAGGTATTGAATCAGAAAGACTTTTTGGTCAAAAAGAATGGATCCTTTCTTGAAAATCCTTTAGATCAATTATTTTTCAGGGAAAAAATAATGAAAAAAGTGAAAAAATTAATTAAAAAACAATGTATGCCATGTGAAGGGGGAATACCTCCTTTAAATGACGAAGAAATAAATTCTATGCTAAAAGGCATTTCGGAGTGGGTAATAGAAAATGGTGAGGTAAAGAAACTCTGTCGAACTTTCCAATTTGAAAATTACTATCAAAATATTGCATTTATTAATGCAGTTGTTTGGATAGCTCACCAAGAAGATCATCATCCCTATTTGGAAATTGAGTATGGTCAATGTACAGTCAAGTATTGGACACATGCCATTGCAGGATTGTCTGAAAATGATTTCATCTGTGCAAGTAAAATAAATGCAATACATTATACTGATATGAAAGAGGACTTTTGCAAGTTTTAATTTATTCTATGATAGAGGAAGATGATTATAAGGTTTTGAAATTGCTTACAATAAAAGGCAATTAAAATTTGAGGGGGTTTTTTGATACCTATGGCGTGTCTTTATACTTATTAATAGATACAACACCTCACATGAAAGTTGATAAATTATAAGTTATTTACAGGTAGATTTATTTATTATGGCATGTGAATTTTAGGTTAATTATCTGAGTTGTAAAATAGAAAGAGGTCGTTTAATAAATTATGAGGCTTAAGCTAGCTTTAAATCAAAATTTAAAGATTATCATTGGTCTAGTCCTAGGTATTTTAGTAGGCTATTGGGATAATAACGTTTTTAATCAAATTGCTTCTTTAATTTCACAAATATTCATGAATTTATTTAAACTGATTAGTGCTCCTATTATCTTTCTCTCCATTTTTTCTACTACCTTAGGGATGAATAACATTGAGGAATTTAAAAATATTGGAAAAAAACTAGTAAAATATACACTGATTACTACTTATATTGCGTCAGTTATTGCCTTAATTCTTTATTTATTATTTGATCCAGCACGTGCAATTTCTACAGTAAAGCCGTTAATTATGGAAACTCCAGAGAAAAAAGAGTACCTAACTTACTTTATGCAAACTATACCATCCAATATAATTTCTCCATTCTATGAGAACCATGTAATCAGTGTACTGTTTTTAGCTATATTATTCAGTTTTGCTAGTTTGGGGCTACCTAGCCAACAACGCTTGACATTGCATAGTCTATTTTCAAGTCTTCATGGTCTTATTATAAAAATAGCATCTTGGATAATATATTTGATCCCCATTGCAGTTTGGAGTTTCATGGTAATTTTAATTAAAGATGTGCAAGGAAACCTAAATATAAAACAAATTACCTTATATTTATTGACAATAATAGCTGCTAATTTAGTTCAAGGAATGATTGTACTGCCACTTTTTGTAAAAAGTAAGGGAATTTCGCCAATAAAGCTGGCTCATGATATGTTGCCTGCATTATTGTTAGCTTTTTTTTCGAAGTCATCAAGCGTAGCTTTACCCATGACCATGCGTTGCGCTGAAGAAAAAGCAAAAATGCCAAAAAAGTTGACAAATTTAGCATTTCCACTTTGCACAGCTATTAATATGAATGGTTGTGCTGCTTTTATTCTTACTACTGTCCTCTTTGTGTCTATGAATCATGGAATACATTTTTCTATTTTTGAAATGATATTATGGACTTTTATTGCTACAATAGCTGCGGTCGGAAATGCTGGAGTTCCCATGGGTTGTTACTTTCTTTCAAGTGCTTTTTTAGTAGCTATGAACATTCCTTTAAATGTTCTTGCCATTATTCTGCCGTTTTATTCAATAATTGATATGCTAGAAACAACAGTTAATGTATGGTCAGATTCATGTGTGGTAGCAGTGGTTGATTGTGAAGCAAAAAAGGAGTTTGATAGTTATAAACATACTATACAAACATCAAACGCAATTAATCCTCTTATTTCATAATTGTAATTGTTAAAGAGTAGGTATTACGAGAAATAGTCTTGCCAAAAATGGACTTATCTATAAAGGACACAATATTTTGACTATTAATAAGTTTTTAAAATGGAATTTATCAGTTAAACTACTCGTAATTTTAATTAGTACGTTGTTGTTTGGCCATTGGCTTCCTCAAAATTTACAATCCATATTGTACGCAATAAGCCTTACTTTGAAAGAAATTTTATTGTTCGTATTGCCTGTCATTATTTTTAGCTATTTATTTTCTTCTCTACTTACATTACAAAGTAAAAAGGCCATTGTATTTATGTTGTTTTTGTTTGGAGCTGTCTGCATTTCTAACTACATTTCTACATTGATTGCTTATGGAGTTGGATCAATTGAATTGATTCAGCTAAGTTCAATTATTATAAATAATACTGAGTACACAGATCAATTAGTTCCATTATGGAATTTCGAATTGCCAAAATGGATTTCAAACAATCAAGCATTGTGTTTTGGTTTTTCATTGGGACTTTTACTTTCATTTTTTCAAATTTCTTGGATTCATAAATTTAGTGATTACGCAAAAATAATATCTAGTTTATTTATTGAAAAGTACTTTATTCCGGTATTACCTCTATTTTCTTTAGGATTCTTTGTAAAAATGCAACATGAGGGAATTTTAAATAAAATTATTCAATCCTTTCTTCCAATAATGGTAATTGTCATGTTAACTTGTCTTTTATACTTAGCAATTTTATACGCTCTCGCAGCTAAATTTGATTTTAAACAATGGTTAAAATATATTAAAAATGCCTTACCTGCAGCTTTAACTGGTTTTTCAACTATGTCTAGTTTAGCGGCTATGCCAATTACTTTAAAAGCAGCTGAAAAAAACACTCAAGGCTCTAATTTTGTTAGAGTAATTATACCAACTACTGTTAATATTCATATGATTGGTGATAGTATCATTATTCCTTTTTTAACATTATCAATTTTAGTAACTTTTGGATATAAGTTCCCATGGTTTGAAACTTATAATTACTTTGCAGTATCTTTCCTATTAACAAAATTTTCTGCAGCAGGGATCCCTGGCGGAACTATTTTGGTAATGTTGCCAGTTATAGAAGCACATCTAAATTTTTCAGGAGAAATGTCTGCTTTAATTACTACATTATGTATTTTATTTGATCCAGTTGTAACAATGATGAATGTATTAGGAAACAATGTGTTTGTAATCATACTCTGTAAGATATTTATGAAGATAAAATTTTTAGTTGTTAAAAACGTAGCCAATAGCAAAATTATTGACGTTACCCAGTTACTGTGGTTTAAAAAAATGTGGAGGAAAAAGCGATTTATTCAATAAAGCCGTTCAAGATTGTAGATGCTATAAAGTTAACGCTAGATTCAAGTAAAATAGAATAATGATTTCCATGTATAGTAAAAGTTTCAATGCTATCACAATAAAAATTCCATCCTAAATATTTTGGATCTAATTTATTAATATTACAATATTCTTGCAATTCTGTTGATTTAAATAAATAGATATTATTTACTTTACCTTTTAAGATATACCTTAGTAAAAGATCCTTATTAAGGAGATTAGCTTTTATTTTACGGTAATCTACCAAAGTAGTGTTTTCTTCAGATTTAATATTTATAATTTCTTTATTTTTCATAGATATTGTATTGCTATTTTGTTTAGGTAAATAAGAAGATTGATCAATTATTATTAAACTTACAATATGCCCTTTAAGGATCAAGTTTTTAGCTACTTCAAAAGCAATAATTGCACCAAATGACCATCCAACAATTGTATAATGCCCAGAATTTTGTACTTTATATATTTGTTTTGTATAATTATCCGCCAACTCTTCCATGTTTGATATGGCAACCAAATCAGATTCTAAAAAAGGACTTTTAATTCCGTATGAAGCATAAGTGCTAGATAATTTTTTTGCTAATGTGTTATACCAGTGTAGTTCACCTCCTATTGGATGAATAAAAAATATAAATTGATTTTTTTTACTATTGGTAGTATAATTAAAAGGTACTATCAAATCAAATTCTAGAGATGTATATTCATTAGCACCTTCAATTGTGCAATGCTTAATGATTTGCTTAAGTCTTGAAATAAAGTAATTACCAACCTTTTCTATAGTTTCTTTTTTGTAGTCAAGACTATTATAATCAAATAAAATACTAAAAATACCTTGCTTTACTTCACTATTAATGTTTAAAAAATATGGATTTTTATTCTCTTTTGATATATTCTCCCCACTCGGTTCAATGGCAAAAGTAAATAGCCCTTCTTTCTGCAAAATATTGTCCCATTGACCTAAATAATTAAAGCTTATAGGCAGTTGAAAATCAGCACTGACATTATTCTTGTTTTTGTTTAAATAGGCTAAAACACCATATCCAATACCTTTATTTGGGATCTTTCTAATCTCTTCTTTGACTGTTTTAATAGCTTTTTCTAAGTTAATATCAGTAATGTTTTTAGTCTCTTGAATTCTTACACTGCTCTTTAAATCAAGATAAACAGGAAATACTGTAGTAAACCAACCAATTGTCCTTGATATGTCTATATCAAAGCCTATATCTTCTCTACCATGCCCTTCTAATGAGAGACTTATTTCATACTTTCCAGTCCAATCTCCTATCGCAAGCGTCAACGCTGTTAAAAGAATATCATTAATTTCTGTTCTATAAGCTTTGGGTACACTTTGAAGAAGTGATTTAGTTTCTTCCTCATTTAAAGACAAGATCACTGAACCCAATGGATTATTACTGCTTATACTCTTCATTTTTTGTTCTTTAAAATCTTTGGGTAGTGTAATTCCCCTGCAACTTTGTTCTATTGCTTTCCAATAAGAAATTTGTTTTTTAAGCTCACTGGATTGAGCGTATTTTAGTAAAGCATTAGACCACTGCTTATAAGAATGGCTCTTCCTATACGTTTTAGAAATGTCAGAAAAATTGAAACCCTCTTTTAAGAATTTATAAATGCTTTCTAGACCCTCAAGTAAGATCCTCCATGATATCCCATCTACCACAAGATGGTGGATAACTATCAGAAGTCTCGCTCTTCTATTTTCCCCACAATTAAAAAGAACGATTCTTAATAAAGGACCCGATTCTATATTTAAGCTTGCTTGTATTTTATTTGAATACTTCTCTATGGTATCAGTTAAATCTTTGTCATTCACATCCTTTAGATTAACTTCAGACCAAATAGAAGAAATATTCTCTTCATCTATCCCTAAGGCAATTTGTTCCCAACTATTTAAAGGGATTTTCCTAGTATTATTAATCTTATTATCAATAGAATCCTTGTTCTTTTTATACTTAATGTATTTGCATCTTAAAAGATCATGATGGTTAATTAGGAAATTAACGGATTTTTTAAGTAACAAAAAATTAACAGAGGAAGATAATAAAAGCATTGAAGATTGATTATAGTGATTTATATTATTTAAGCATTGCTCAAAGAACCAATATTGAATAGGTATCAGTGGAATATTGCCAGTCACCTCGCCTTGCAAAGGCTTTGCCAATGAGATAAGTTTATTAGTATTTTCTTTAGCTACTTTTTTCTTGGCAATTAAAGCTAGTCCTGCGACCGTTGGAAAACTAAAAATATCTTTAACAGCAAAATAAATCCCTCTATTTTGAGCTTTAGATGCAAGTTGTATACTAATGATAGAATCGCCACCTAACCTAAAGAAATTATCATGCATGCTAATTTTATCCACATCTATTTTCAACACTTCACTCCAGATTGAAACAAGCGTTTTTTCTATTTCATTGCTAGGGTCTACATAATTATCTCTTAACCTTTCTAAACTTAAATCAGGAGCAGGCAGGGATTTCTTATCTATCTTACCGTTTGGAGTTAGGGGCATTCTATCAAGAAATACAAAGAATACCGGGACCATATAGTCTGGTAAACTAAGAAAAAGATGTTTTCTTAAATCTTCTATTAATGATAAAGCTGCCTCTCCATGTAAAACAGAGAATGATTCTTTAGAAGTAGAACTAAATGTATCTGCTATACTTAAAGAAGCACTAATCTTCTGATCTGCTACTAAGTAAGCAACTAATTGTTTATATCCTGGCTTGTCTTCTCTTGCAATTATCAAGGCTTGGCTAATATTACTATAAGCATTTAGAATAGATTCAATTTCTCCGAGCTCTATCCTAAAGCCTCTGATCTTCACTTGATCGTCAATGCGTCCCAAAAATTCAATGTTACCATTTGGTAAAAATCGGGCTAGATCTCCCGTACGGTAAAGTCTTAATGATTGGATTAGATTATCAGTTGTTTGTGCTCCATCTAAATTCTTTTTATTAAAAAAAGGATTAGGTATAAACTTCTCGGCAGTTAAGTCTGGACGACCTAAATATCCTCGAGCAAGTCCTACTCCTCCTATATAGATTTCTCCAGGAACAAGTATAGGAACTGGATTAAGATCTGAATCTAAAATATAAATCTGTGTATTTGAAATCGGCCAACCTATAGGAATAGAAACCAAATCTAGATTGTTATATTTAGTCATTGAATTGATCTCAAATGAAGTACATCCTACGGTGGTTTCTGTAGGACCATATGCATTAATTAAACATCTATTTTGAATCCATTCTTTTGCGAGGTGACTTGTTAACATTTCACCAGCAGTTATTATAGTTTTCATTTGCCTCATTTCTTTTGGGTCCATCTTACTTAAAAAACTTGGAGGAAAAGTAGAAAGATTGCACTTACTCTTAAGTAAAAAGTTAGAAAAAAGAGCTTTGTCTTTTATAGTGTTTTTAGATAGTAAATATAATGTCGCGCCTTTAGCGATAACGGTAAATATTTCTGATGCCGCAGCATCAAAGCTAATAGATGCAAATTGTATAACCTTACTCTTTTCTTTGATGCCAAATGCTTTCATCTGGGCTTTAACAAGGTTCGTAAGCCCTTTGTGGGTTACCATAACTCCCTTGGGCTTCCCTGTACTGCCAGAAGTATAGATTACATAAACGAGGTTTTGCGGCATAACAAAAGAAGGTGGATTATTAACACTTTGTATTGCAATTAATTCTTTGACTTGATTTGTATCAAGTACCACTATTGTACCTTTATAATATGTTTCGAGTTCTTTATTTACAAATTTTTCTTTTGATCTTAACATTTCTCCTTGCGTTACGAGTACTTTTGCTCTACTGTCTTCTAACATGTATCTCAGTCTTTCATTTGGATAATCTGGGTCAAGAGGTACATAAGTTCCGCCAGCTTTTAAAATCCCAACTAGCCCTGTAATTAAATCTAAAGATCGATCTACCATTATTGCAACTGGTGCATCAGGCCCTACTCCAAGATTTCTTAGATAATAAGCTAATTGATTAGCTTTTTCATTTAGTTTTTTGTATGTCAGATGCGTATCATTATATACGACAGCTATATTGTTTGGAGTCTTCTCAACTTGTTGCTCAAAAAGTTGTATAATTGTTTTATATTGATTAGTTTTTTGATAAAAACCAGTATTATTCCACTTTACTAACATTTGCTCTTTTTCTTCTTCTGTTAACAAGGAAAGATCATTAATATTTTTTTCTGGGTTATATGCCAAAGTTGTTATTAACTCTTTAAAATACGAAGATAGTTTTTGAATTGCTTGTTCAGTCCAAATATCTTTTGAATACACAAATTTTATATTCATTCCTTCATCAGACTCATAATTATGGACACTTAAATCAAATTGGGATATAGAATATGCATTTATTGAGTCGAATGGCATAAGTTTAATATTGTTTAGAACAAACGATTCTTGTTCTATAATAATGTTTATCTTACTCTCATAAGTAAACATGATTTGGAATACCGGATTCCTATTTAGCGTTCTAGTAATGTTTAAGTGATCTACTAATTGTTCAAAAGGGATATTCTGATGCCTATAACCTTCCAAGATAGTATTCTTTACCTTTTCTAGAATATTAATAAAAGTTTGTAGATCACCTTTTGTTCCTTCAAATCTTGTTCTAATAGCTAAAGTATTTACAAAGAATCCAATTAAACCTTCTAATTCCTTAAAATGTCTACCTGCCACAGGGGTACCAACTACTATATCATCTTGACCTGATATTTTATACAGAAACACCTGAAATATTGCCAGCATTGTCATGAACATTGTTGTTCCTGATTTTTCAGATAAAGTTCTTATTTTTTCACTTATGTTTTTTGGCAAAGTAAAATTATAAATTCCTCCTTCATAACTTAACTCTTTAGGCCTTATTTTATCCGTTGGCAATTGGATAAATTCTGGAAGCACTTCAAGCTGGGTTTTCCAGTAAGATAATTCATCTTCAAAGATCTTTCCTTTAAGCCAATTTCTCTGCCAGAGAGTATAATCTGCATATTGGAAAGATAAATTAGGTAAAACAAAATCTTCCAGGCAAGATTTACCATTTTTTTCTTTTAGGTAATGATTGTAAAGAGTGGCTAGCTCTTTAAAGAAAATCGCCTCAGACCAACCGTCAGTTATTATATGATGCATGGTTATGAAAAGAAAATACTCACTCTTTTCCTGATCTTTTTCTTCACAGTTTTTATCTAAGAAAAATACGAGCCTTACTTTAAGTAAAGGTCCTGTAGCTAGATTAAATATAATATTTGATTCCTCTTTAGCTAGTTTCACTAAAGAACTTTTATCATTAATAGTCTCTTCTATTATCTCAATACTAAGTTCAGGAAGGACGAGTTGACAGGCTTCTTCATCAATATAAGGAAACACTGTTCTAAGTATTTCATGGCGAACTATTAAAGCATTAAGTGCTCTTTCTAAGCAAGCCACATTCAAACTGCCAACAAGCTTCAATACTGTTGGTACATTATAAAGAGGAATTCCTGGCATTAATTGGTTTAAAAACCAAAGCCTATTTTGTGCAAAGGAAAGAGGTATACGTTTCGGTCTGGCAGACGAGGTAGTAATTAGAGGAATGGCTTCATTAGCTGAATTGTAATCCTTATCCATTCTACTATCAATGATTTTCGATATCTCTTTTCCTAAAGCAGCAATAGTAGGGTACTCAAACAACAAACGAAGTGAGATTTCTGTAATAAATATATTTCTCATTCTAGATGCTACTTGAGTTGCAAAAAGTGACTGTCCACCTAACCTAAAAAAATTATCATGAATGCTAATTTTATTCGCATCTATCCTCAACACTTCACTCCAGATTGAAGTAAGTGTTTTTTCTATTTCATTAGTAGGGGCTACATAACTATCTCCCACTCTTTCCAAACTTAAATCAGGGGCTGGAAGGGATTTTTTATCTATTTTACCGTTTGGAGTTAGGGGCATTTTATCAAGAAATACAAAGAATGCTGGGATCATATAATCTGGTAAGCTAAGGGAAAGATGTTTTCTTAAATCTTCTATTATTGATAAAGCAAATTCTCCTTGTAAAACAGAGAAGGCTTCTTTAGAAGTGGAAATAAATGTATCCGCTACATTTAAAGTAGCACTAATTTTTTGGTCTGGTACCAAGTAAGCAATTAATTGTTTATATCCTGGTTTGTCTTCTCTTGCAATTACCAAGGCTTGGCTAATATCACTATAAGCACTTAGAATAGATTCAATTTCTCCAAGTTCTACTCTAAAACCTCTAATCTTCACTTGATCGTCAATGCGTCCCAAAAGCTCTATGTTACCATCCGGCAAAAATCTGGCCAGATCTCCCGTACGATAAAGCCTTAGTGGCTGGACTACACTATTAACTTTTCGTGCTCCTCCGTCTAAGTTCTTTTTATTAAAGAAAGGATTAGGAATAAACTTTTCAGCGGTCAAATCTGGACGACCTAAATATCCAGAAGCTAGCCCTAACCCACCTATATAGATTTCTCCAGGAACAAGTATAGGAACTGGATTAAGATTTGAATCCAATATATAATATTGAGTATTGGAGATTGGTTTTCCATAAGGAATACTTGCCCATGCGGGGTTCATCGTTGTAACACTATAAAAATTTGACCATATGGTAGCTTCTGTGGCGCCTCCTAAACTTACAATCTGTGCATTGCTAAAATAGTTCTTGATATGCCTAAGGAGATTAATAGGTATCCAATCTCCACTCAGAAAAATTAACCTAAGGTGGTTACTTTTGCAAAGATGATTATTAGCATTAATCACATTCATTAACTGATTTAAAATAGCTGGTGCCGAATCCCAAAATGTAATTGGTTGACGATTTAATAATTGCAGAAGTTTATCAGGATCTTTTATTTCATCCCTTGACGCAATTTGAATCGATCCGCCAGCTATTAAAATACCAAAAATATCGTAAACAGACAGATCAAAACATATCGAAGTTACAAATAAAATTCTATCTTTGACACCAACATCGAAAGTATTATTAACCCAAAATATTAAATTGATAAGAGATTTATGCTGAATCACAGCTCCCTTAGGTCTCCCTGTACTACCGGAAGTGTAGATCACATAAGCAAGATCATGTAGCATAACAATAGAGGGCAGATTATTAACACGTTGAATTGAAAGCATTTCTTTCATTTCTTTTGTATCAAGCACGACTATTGTGCCTTTATAATATGTCTGGAGTTCTTTCTTTACAAATTCTTCTTTTACTCTTACTATTTCTTCTTGTGTTACGAGCACTTTTGCCCTAGTGTCCTCTAACATAAACTTAAGTCTTTCATTTGGATAATCTGGGTCAAGAGGTACATAAGCTCCACCTGCTTTTACAATTCCAAGCAAGCCTATAATCAAATCCAGAGATCGAGCTACCATTATTGCGACGAGTACTCCAGGTCCTATCCCAAGTCTTCTTAGATAATGAGCTAATTGATTAGCTTTTTCATTTAGTTGCTTATAAGTCAATTGTCTCTCATTATATACTATAGCAACATTGTTCGGTGTCTTCTGAGCTTGCCTCTCAAAAAGCTGGATGATTGTTTCGTGTTGAGCAATTTCTCGATAAACAACATCCGTTTCATTCCACTTTATTAGCATTTGATCCTTTTCTTGCTCAGTTAGAAGAGAAAGATCATTAATACTCTTACCTGAATTATTTGTTAGTTCTGTTATTAATTCTTGAAAATGCGAAGATAGTCTTTGAATTGTCTGTTCATTGAAATGTGTTATTTTATAGCCAAATTCCATGCATATTTTCTCACCTGGTATCACTTTGATATTCAAGGGATATTCTGCTTTTTCTATTTCTTTTAAGAATCTAACATGTAAATTATTATCATTATTATCCAAACTGGTTTCTCTTTTTGCTTCTTCACCTATATAATAATTTTCGAAAACAAGAAGAACATCGAACAATCCTCCTTTTGTATCATTGAGCCCTGACCAAGATTGTATTTGAGCTAATGATGAATATGCATACTCATTTATATTTTGAGTATTGTGTTGCAATCTTCGAAGGAAATAAATAATACTTTCATTCTCTTTAAAATTTAGTCTTAATGGAAGAGTGTTAATAAAAAGTCCTACCATATCCTCAATGCCTTCTATTGGCACAGTTCTTCCAGACACAGTAATGCCCAGTATTATCTCTTCTTTTTGAGTATACTTTTTAAGTATTGTAGCAATTGTTCCTTGAATTACAGTATTTAAAGTAAAATTATTATTCCTTGCAAAATTTTGTATTTTCTCTGTGATTTCTTCTGAAAGATTCATTGTATGTGTAAAGTAATCATTTATTATCGCTTCTTTTGAGTATTCTTTTAGATTTATGGTATCTTTAAGACTCAATTTTGTAGGCCCACTTATGCCTCCTAAGTATTCTTTCCAAAAGGCTTCTGCTTTAGTATTGTCTTGTTCTTTAAGCCACGCTATATATTCTCTGTAAGGGTTCCTTGTTGTAAGTGATATTTCATTTACTCTCTTTCCTTTTTTGATTTCTCTGTAAGTTTTAAGAAAATCTCCAAGAATAATAGGAGTACTCCATCCATCAGTTAATATATGGCTTTGACTCCAAATCATATAATGTTTATTTTCAGAAAAACTAACTAGAATTATCCTAAAAAGAGGGGCTTTGCTTAAATTAAAACCTTTCTTTCTATCTTTTTGAATAATCTCATCAAGTTTAAGTTGTTTACTACTAATTTCTTCCAACTCTAAATTATATTCCTCAAAAACTACTTTTGCCCGATCAAGAACGTATTGAACCGGTTCATCTAAATTTTCCCATACTATTCCGGTTCTTAAAATGGGATGATGGTCACTTACCTTTTGCCAGCTTAGCTGAAAAACTTGTTTATCTACTCCCATCAGTTCAAAAATACTTTGTACAAAATAAGCGTCCGAATCAGGTGTATATAGAGATTGGAATAAAAGTCCTGATTGCATTGGAGTGAGCGGGTAAATATCTTCTATCCCTTTAATGCTGGCAAAATTAGTATTAATAGATTGTTGAGACAAATTTATCAGAGAAAAATCTGAAGATGTATATCCATAGGCACCTTCAATCGTGCAATGATTAATGATTTGCTTAAGCCTTGAGATAAAGTAATTACCAACCTTTTCTATAGTTTCTTTTTTGTAATCAAGACTATTATAACCAAAAGAAATACTAAAAATACCTTGCTTTATCTCGCTATTAATGTTTAAAAGATATGGATCTTTATTTTCTTTTGATATATTTTCTCTGCTTGATTCAGCAGCAAAGCTAAATAGCCCCTCTTTCTGCAAAATATTGTCCCATTGGCCCAAATAATTAAAGCTTATAGGCTGCTGATTTTCAGCATTAACATTATTTTTCTTACTTAAGCTTTTGTTTAAATAAGCAAGAACACCATACCCAATACCTTTATTTGGAATTTTTCTAATTTCTTCTTTGACTTTTTTAATAGCTTTTTCTAGGTTAATATCAGTAATGTCTTTAGTCTCTTGAATTCTTACACTGCTCTTCAAGTCAAGATAAACAGGAAATACTGTAGTAAACCAACCAATTGTTCTTGATATGTCTATGTCAAACCCTATATCTTCTCTACCATGCCCTTCTAATGAGAGACTTATTTCATACTTTCCAGTCCAATCCCCTATAGCAAGCGTCACTGCTGTTAAAAGAATATCATTGATTTCCGTTCTATAGGCTTTGGGTACACTTTGAAGAAGAAATTTAGTTTCTTCTTCATTTAAAGACAAAACCACTGAACGCAATGAGTTATTACTGCTTATGCTCTCCGTTTTTTGTTCTTTAAAATCTTTTGGTAGTGTAATTCTTCTACATCGTTGTTCTATTGCTTTCCAATAAGGAATTTGTTTTTTAAGCACGCTGGATTGAGGAGCGTATTTTATTAAAGCATTAGACCACTGTTCATAAGAATGGCTCTTCCTATATATTTTAGAAATATCAGAAAAATTCAAACCCTCTTTTAAGCGTTTATAAATGCTTTCTAAATCCTCAAGTAAGATCCGCCATGATACACCATCTATAACAAGATGATGGATGACTATAAGGAGCCTTGCTGTTCTAGTTTTCCCACAGTTAAAAAGAACCGCTCTTAATAAAGGACCCGATTCTATATTCAAGCTTGCCTGTATTTTACTTGACTGCTTCTCTATGGCTTCAGTTAAATCTTGATCACACACATCCTTTAAATCAATTTCTGACCAAATTGAAGAAATATTCTCTTCATCTATCCCTAAGGCAATTTGTTCCCAATTATTTCCATTGTTCTTTTTATGCTTAGCATACCTACATCTCAAAAGATCATGATGTTTAATTAAGAAATTAAACGATTTTTTGAGTAATGAAAAATCAACAGAGGAAGATAATAAAAGTATTGAAGATTGATTATAATGATTTCTATTATTTAAGTCTTGCGCAAAGAACCAGTGTTGAATAGGTGTCAGTGGAATATTGCTGGTCACTCCACCTTGAAAAGGCTTCGCCAAAGAGATCAACTGATTAGTATTTTCTCTAGCTACTTTTTTTGTAGCGATTAAAGCTAATCCCGCGATCGTTGGAAAACTAAAAATATCTTTAACGGCAAAATAAATCCCTGTATTTTGAGCTTTAGATGTAAGCTGTATACTAATAATAGAATCACCACCTAACCTAAAGAAATTATCATGAATACTAATTTTATCCGCATCTATCCTTAACACTTCACTCCAGATCGAAATAAGCGTTTTTTCTATTTCATTAGTAGGGGCTACATAACTATCTCTTATTCTTTCCAAACTTAAATTAGGAGCAGGAAGAGATTTCTTATCTATCTTACCGTTTAGAGTTAGGGGCATTCTATCAAGAAATACAAAGAATGCCGGGACCATATAGTCTGGCAAGCTAAGAGAAAGATGTTTTCTTAAATCTTCTATTAATGATAAGGCTGCCTCTCCATGTAAAATAGAGAATGATCCTTTAGCAGTGGAGCTAAATTTATCTGCTACACTTAAAGAAGCACTAATCTTTTGCTCTGGTACTAAGTAAGCAACTAATTGTTTATATCCTGGCTTATCTTCTCTTGCCATTACCAAAGCTTGGCTAATATCACTATAAGTGCTTAGAATAGATTCAATTTCTCCAAGCTCTATTCTAAAACCTCTAATCTTTACTTGATCGTCAATGCGCCCCAAGAATTCAATGTTACCATCCGGTAAGAAACGGCCCAGATCTCCGGTACGATAAAGTCTCAATGATTGGGCTAGACTGGCAGTTGTTTGAGTTCCGTCTAAGTTCTTTTTATTAAAGAAAGGATTAGGTATAAACTTCTCGGCAGTTAAGTCTGGACGACTTAAATATCCTCGAGCAAGTCCTACTCCTCCTATATAGATTTCTCCAGGAACAAGTATAGGAACTGGATTAAGATTTGAATCTAAAATATAAATCTGCGTATTTGAAATCGGACGCCCTATGGGAATAGACATTGATGATGAAAAATTGTTATTATTCAACTGAAACAGACAGCAACCAATCGTTGTCTCAGTGGGACCATACTCGTTAAAAATAAACGCCTCTGGCAAAATCGGTAACCAAAGATTTATGTCATCTACTAATAAATTTTCTCCTCCGACGATCAGATTACATTTTTGCTTTGGTATAGACTTTCTAATAATTTGATCTTTCAAAATTTTTAGATGCGCAGGGGTAAGCTCAAGTAAACCAATACATTCATGCTCTTCAAGCATTTTTGCCAATGCATCAATAGAATTAGTGGAAATTATATAAATTGAATTGCCAACTATAAGAGGTAGAAAAATAGACTTTATGTACATATCAAAGGCTATAGAAGAATGTAGTAGAGAGGATCCGTTATATAAACTATAGGTTTTCTTGGAATGGTTCATATAATAACTAAGCCCGCCATGTGTTACCATAACTCCTTTAGGCTTTCCTGTACTGCCAGAAGTGTAGATCACATAAACAAGGTTCTGCGGCATAACAAAAGAAGGCGGATTACTAACACTTTGGATCGCAAGCATCTCTTTCATTTCTTTTGTATCAAGCACGACTACTGTGCCTTTATAATATGCCTGGAGCGCATTCTTTGTGAATTTTTCTTTTGTTTTTACTATATCCTTTCGCGTTACGAGAACGCGAACTCCTGTATCGTCTAATATAAATTTAAGTCTTTCATTTGGATAACCCGGATCAAGAGGTACGTAAGCCCCGCCCGCTTTTAAAATTCCAAGTATTCCTATTATCAAATCAAGAGAACGATCTATCATTATTGCAACTAATACATCAGGCCCTACTCCAAGGCTTTTTAGATAATGAGCTAATTGATTAGCTCTATTGTTTAATTCGTTGTACGTCAGCTTTGTATCATTATATATTGCAGCTAAGTTGTTTGGAGTTTTCTCAACTTGCTGCTCAAAAATCTGTATAATTGTTTTAGCTCCATTTTCTTCATAAGAAACTTCAGTATCATTCCACTCTACTAATACTTGTTCGCTTTCTTTTTCTGGCAATAAGGGAATCTCTTCTATTATTTGGTTTGGATTTTTAAGTATCTGTTCTACTATTTTATTAAGATGTTCAGGAATATTCTTAAGAATATGTTCTACCCCATAGTTTAAAGAATCTGAACTTAGAAGATTTCTTGTTTTTATCTCGTATGTCTGGTTAATTTCATCGATATACAATAAAAGAGACGCACCGACACATTTATCATCTTCTGATTTGTTATTCGAGAGAGAACTTCTAATCTTGACTACAATAGGCAGGGTAGTATATGCGTTAAAGACATCTTGGTTTCTTACTGGTAAATCATTGAAATATGCCTTGTTCTTTTCGGCAGTTACGATATTCTTTTGTATGGCTTCTATTAATTGGATAATCTTCATACAAGAACTAATTGAAAATGTTAGGGGGACATATTTAGGAAAAAACTGTTTTAAAGATTTAGGTATGTTTTGGAGAAAAGAATTTACAAAACCAAAAGTAAAATCAGAGTTGTTTCCAATACGATAAAAATAAATAACAAAAGCCGCAAGAATAACATTACAAAAAGAATAAATTTGGTTTTCTGTATCAATATTGTAATTCTTTATAGTTAAAAATGTGCGTTCGTTGGAATCAGTTTTTTTTTTGGAGCTTTTACTTTGCAGCTTCTTTTCAATACCTTCCATTTTCAATGTTTGGTTCATAAAAGGCATATTCGATGAATTAGAGTTCAATAGGCTATTTACCCAATAATCTTCTGAACGAGAAATAGTGTTCGATATTTTATATAGTTCTTTTGTAATTTTTTTGTTTAAACTTTTTAATTTGTAACCCGACTTTAATCTAGGGCACGAAAAACTTCTAATCTGATCAATTGTAACCATCTGTCCTTTAGTATTTTTAAAATTTGCAAGTGTTATATCTCTTGTTTGTGTGGAAATCTGCATCTCTGTAGCTGTAATATTTATTACAGTTCCTACCGTACATCTTGAAGAAATATTTAAAATTTTTAATTTGTTAGGAATAAAGAACTGATCCCCTATTTTTATTTTAAAACTAGTTAAAATATTTGGATATTCTCCAAAATATAAAGCTCTAAACTGCCTTTCAATATTTTCAGCTGAATCATCCCAAGATATGATTCCTAAATTGGTCGGTTTTTGATGACTAGCGAAGTAGCTTCTATTTCTTTTATCTTGTATTTTTCCTAATATAGTAACATTTTTATTTCCAGCAAGCTCTTGAATAAGTTTTTTAAATGACTCTAAGGCATGAATATGGCATTTTAAATTTAGGCTAAGAGCTGTTTCATCCTCTTTGATATAAAATGTAGGTTGTTTAAATATAGATCCAGTGTCTATCGTTTCCTCCATTTTATGCCAGCTTATACCATGAATCTTTTCGTTGTTTAAGATAGCCCATGATGTGGCATTAACCCCTGCGTATTTAGGAAGAAGCGAATCATGATAATTAATTGCGCAAACGTTAGGAAATTGGAGTATAGATTTTGGAAGAATTTGACTATTTACAATACTAAA